>JAQTQE010000030.1 GCA_028712365.1 bacterium | reverse complement strand
TCTGGTGCAAAAAGACCATCGAGTACTTTAAGAAAAAGGGGCTTCCCTTTGAGCATATCTATGTTGACCTGCTTAATGAAGAACAGGACCAAGTAGTTTCACGGGAATTGGAAAAACTCAATCCTGATCGCAGCTTCCCTACTGTGGTGATCGGTGACAAAGTAATAGTCGGTTATAAGATAAATGAATTTGATAAGGAATGTAAATCCATATGACCTTACCGATTGTAAGTGACCAGGAAGTCCGGGAATACCGCCAAGAGCTGGAAAAGGTGCTCCAGGGCAGGGGATATTACTTGAATCCGGATGATAGTTATACTAATAATCTTATCCATGGTATTTTAGTCAATACCAAGCGTTACGGATATGGTTGCTGCCCATGCCGGCTGGCAGTCAAGGACCAGGCTAAAGATATTGATGTGATCTGCCCATGTTATTACCGGGATGACGATATTTCTGAATTCGGGGCCTGTTTTTGCGGCCTTTATGTTTCACGGCAAAATTATAAAGGAAAAACAGAGATTTTGTCTATCCCGGAAAGAAGAGCTGAGCCTAAACCAGTCACAAGGAGTATTCCCGTGAAAGAATTAAAGATCACTCATAATGTCTGGAGATGTAAGGTGTGCGGGTACTTGACAGCCAGGGATACTGCTCCGGATGTCTGTCCTATCTGCGGCGTGCCCAAAGAACGATTTGAAATATTCATAGAAGGGAATAAATAGTGATAAAAACGACCAGAATATTAATACTACCCATCTTAATTTTACTTTTTGCTACCCAGACGGTGGCCGTAGATATTGGCATGGCCGGCGCGGTAAGAAGAAAAACCAGGGAACTGGACACTAAAGTATTGGATCATAAAAACGCTACGGTTGGAAACACGCCTGTCGTAGTTAATTCTCCGGTGACCATAGATGAAAAAGTGGAAGCCCTCTTAGCTAAAATGACCCTGGACGAAAAGATCGGGCAAATGACCCATCCTGACAGCGCTTCCTTAAAAGGACGCGAAGAAGATATCAAGACTTATTTTATCGGCGCGATCTTAAGCGGTGGTAATTCAGATACCAGTGATAATTCCCCGGTCTCCTGGGCAGACCAGTATAATTTATACCAAACATACGCCACTCAAACCAGGCTGGCTATTCCGATAATATACGGCATAGACGCGGTTCACGGGCATAATAATGTTTATGGCGCGGTTGTTTTCCCGCATAATATCGGTTTGGGCTGCACTAACAATGAAACCCTGGTTGAACAGGCGGCTCAGGTCACGGCTGAGGAAATGACCGGTACCGGCATAAATTGGGCTTATGCCCCGTGCATAGCCGTAGCCAGGGATGAACGCTGGGGCAGGACTTATGAAAGCTTTGGCGAAACTCCGGAATTAGTAAAAAAACTGGGTGTGGCTCATATTAAAGGACTGCAAGGAACTGATTTGAGCCAGAAGCCAAACGTAGTAGCCTGCGCCAAACATTATATGGGTGATGGCGGTACTAATCAGGGTATTGACCAGGGAGACACGGTCCTGGATGAAACATCGTTGCGGGCTATACATTTGGCTGGTTACGTTGATGCTATCGCGGCCGGCGTGAAAACTATCATGGTTTCATATAGCAGCTGGAACGGCATTAAAATGCATCGTTCCCAGTACCTGCTTACGGATGTGCTTAAAAATGAATTGGGCTTTAAAGGATTTGTCGTTTCCGATTGGGACGCCATTAACCAATTGACCGGGCCGCTTTCCAACCAGATAGCCACTTCCATCAATGCCGGGGTGGATATGGTAATGATGTCAGGCAATTATGCATCCTTTATCAATACTCTAAGGGACTTGGTAGAACAAGGCACGGTTAGCCAATCCCGAATTGATGACGCGGTAAGACGTATCCTTAAAGTAAAATATGAGCTGGGACTGTTCGATAATCCTTTTGAAGACCGGAATTATCTTTCCGGTATAGGTTCTAGCGCTCACCGTGATATTGCCCGGCAATGCGTCCGGGAATCTCTGGTTTTGCTGAAGAACAATAATAACACCTTGCCTTTAGCCAAGAATATAAACAAGATCATTGTCGCGGGTAAGAATGCGGATGATATCGGGAACCAATGCGGTGGTTGGACGATCAGCTGGCAAGGGGATGGAGGTGCTATTACCACCGGGACAACTATTCTGCAAGGCATAAAGAACATTGTTTCTACTGGTACTACGGTCACCTACTCTGTGGATGGGACCGGCGCTGCCGGCTCAGGCGCGGACGTCGGCATTGTGGTGATCGGTGAAAGACCATACGCGGAAGGCACAGGAGATAGTGAAACTCTGGCCCTGGATACTGTTGATCTAACCGCGGTGAATAATGTAAAGAACGCTGGGATACCGGTCATCGTTATCCTGGTCTCCGGCCGTCCCATGATATTGGATACAGTACTGGCTAATGCTTCTGCGTTTGTCGCTGCCTGGTTGCCGGGGACAGAAGGGCAGGGTGTAGCCGAGGTTCTTTTCGGTGATTATAATTTTAAGGGAAAACTTTCCTTTTCCTGGCCCAGAAGCGTTGATCAGCTCCCGCTTAATTCAGGGGACGCGGATTATGATCCTTTATTCTCTTATGGTTATGGGCTTACCTATCCATAAATATACTATAATATTTAAGCCAAGAGGTGAATATGCCCGCGAAGGCTAAATTGTCTGCATTACTAGTTATATTAATGATAACCTGCTTCCTGTTTAACAGCGGTTGTTCTAAGCCGGAACAAAAAATTATCGTTACTCCCGGGAAAAGCATTGCCGGTATAGAGATCGGTATGTCTAAGGAAAGGGTTATTGACATACTCGGGAATCCGCGCTTATCAATGTCTGCCGCTGATATTGCCAAGTCAGCAACAAGTTTTTCCTCGTTCCTTTCCCTGGCGCCTGATACTCCGCTTAAGACTATAGTGTTTTTCTTCGCTGATCCTCCCTTATATATAGTCATCAATGAAAACAACAAAGTCATCCATTTGAGCCTCGGTTCCTGTTCTAACCTGGAAGTGCAGGGATTTCCCGCTTTGAAGTATAGTTATCTTTCTTTGCGTGAGCTTAGCACTATCGGCGCGCCTAATTTGATAATCAGGAATAAGGAGTCGGAAAAAGCCCTGCTTTCGACCATGCCTAAAGGATCACAGATAGAATATTATAATTTCCAGTATGACCAGAAAGGGTTGATCCTGGGATTGATCTTTGACAAAATCCGGCAAAAAGAAGGCGATGATAATTTTGTTAAACTGAATTATATCAAAGTAGTCTATAAATCAGCTCCAAGGGGGTGATCGTAATGACTGTATTAGGATTTGATGATCCGACCATCTGGTTGGTTTATTTACTGTGTATTCTCAGCGCTCTTTTTAGTCTGGTCTATGGCATTGTTAACTGGAATAAAGGAGACGAAGAAGTCTTTCCCGAAGATAAGAAATGGGTAGAAGACGAGAAAAAAGTAGAGGAGACTTTATGAACAATATCTTAATACTTACTATTGTTGTCGTCCTGTACCTGTTCATTATCGCGTATTTAGGCTGGTATGGGTATCGGAAAACCAAAAGCACCCTGGATTACCTGGTGGCTGGCCGTGACAGTCATCCTTTTGTCATGTCTCTGTCCTATGGAGCGACCTTTATCAGTACATCGGCGATCGTTGGTTTTGGCGGTGCGGCTGCCCTTTATGGGATGGGCCTGTTGTGGCTCACTTTCCTGAATATAGCTGTGGGCATCATAATCGCTTTCATTATCTTCGGGAAAAAGACCCGGAAAATGGGGCATAACCTGGATGCTCATACTTTCCCTGAGCTCCTGGGACTGCGTTTCCAGTCGAGTTTCATCCAATGGTTCAGCGGCCTGGTCATCTTTCTGTTCATGCCCTTGTATTCAGCGGCTGTTTTGATCGGGGCCGCCAGGTTCATTGAAACTACTTTTGCGCCGCAGGTAAATTTTAATGTAGCTGTACTGGTCTATACGCTCATCATCTGCGCTTATGTGCTGGCTGGCGGCTTAAAAGGGGTCATGTATACTGACGCTTTACAGGGAGGGATAATGTTCGTGGGCATGTCCATCCTGATAATAGTCACCTATATTAAATTAGGCGGTATCTCTACTGCTCACCAGGCTCTTGCTAATCTCAGCCATTTGGTACCGGCTAAACTGGTCGAACAAGGGCATCAGGGATGGACGCGCATGCCGCAGTTTGGCTCGCCTCTCTGGTGGTCCCTGGTCTCAACTATCGTCATGGGAGTAGGAATAGGCGTGCTGGCACAACCACAATTAGTCGTACGTTTCATGACCGTGAAAAGCAGTAAAGAACTTAACCGGGCAGTGACTATCGGAGGCATCTTCATCTTGATGATGACCGGAGTAGCTTTCGTAATCGGAGCGTTGTCCAATGTTTATTTTATGAACAATCCGGCCTTCGGGAAAATATCCCTGGTCGTGGCCAAAGGGAATATTGATTCAATAATTCCCACCTATATAAACAGCACCTTCCCGGCCTGGTTCGTATATTTATTCATGCTGACCTTGTTATCTGCGGCCATGTCCACCTCCAGCGGACAGTTCCATACACTGGGCACTGCTATCGGCAGGGATTTCTTTGAAAAAGGTATTTGGGAAGGCAAAAAAACAAAATATACCATGTTATTGACTAAATTAGGCATAGTGATAGGCGTGATCATAACGGTGATCTTAAGTTATAATTTACCCGGTAATATTATCGCCATAGCTACGGCTATTTTCATGGGTTTATGCGCTTGTGTGTTTCTACCCGCCTATATTGGCGCCTGTTTCATTAAAGAGATGACTAAAGCAGGGGCCATTGCCAGTATGCTCGTAGGATTTTTCGGAAACACGCTATGGTTGCTCTTTGTTCATGTCAAGGAATCTGAAGCCCTGGGATTGTGCAAATTTATTTTTAATGTCCCTACACTGGCAAAATATCCCTGGACCGTTATTGATCCGATCGTGATCTGGCTGCCTATTTCTTTCCTGACAGCTATAGTGGTCAGCTTGTTCACGAAAAAAGTGCCAAAGGAGCATGTTGATTTTTGTTTTAAACACGTAATCAAGGAGAGATAAATAATGGGAAAGAAACTGTTGGGCGTTATGATGATACTATTTATAGGAGGGATCTTCCTGGTGAAAGCAGAAGCTCAAGATAAGAGTACGGTTACCGCTATTATAATGACTGATCTGGGAAAAATAACTATTGAGCTGCAACCGGGAAAAGCACCCAAAACAGTGGCCAATTTTGTACAACAGGCCAAAGCCAAAGCCTTTGACGGGACCACCTTCCACCGGGTAGTCCCTGGTTTTGTTATCCAGGGAGGGGATCCTCTTTCCAAGGACAACAACCCATCTAACGATGGTACCGGCGGCGGTACCATGGGAGTTGAACCAAGAAAATTATCAAACATTAAAGGCACCATTTCCATGGCGTCAGCTTCACGCAATGTGCCGATCAATTCTCAATCTGATGCCCAGTTCTTTATTAACCTGAACGATAATCTAGGCTTGGACCAATACGGTTTTATTCCCTTTGGCATGGTCACCGCGGGTATGGAAATAGTCGGTAAAATTGCCCAGAGTTCCCGTGACAAAAATGACCGGCCGATAAAGAACGTTTATATAAAATCAGTAACCATTCAACCCTGATAATAATCCTTATGGATAAGAAAAAAAGCGATCAACAGCAAAATAGTTATCTCTTCCTGATGGAAAAAATAATCGAATTTTTTCCTGATCCTGTATTCGTAATTAACCAGGAAAAAAAGGTTATTGCCTGGAATCTGGCCGTCGAAAAAATTACCGGGGTATCCAAAGCAGAGATCATCGGGCAAGGCGATTATGCTTATGCTTTGCCTTTTTACGGCGAAAGGAAACCGATCCTCGTTGATCTTATTGACCTGCAAGATTCCAAGATCGAATCCGCTTACCAAAACTTTAAACGTGATGGTAATACTTTATATGCCGAAGTATTCGCTCCTATGCTACACCAAGGGGAAGGCGCTTTTCTTAGTATCAAGGCCTCTCCTTTGTATGATGATGCGGGGGTTTTTGTCGGTGCGATAGAATCGATCAGGGATATTACCGCCCAAAGAGTGGCGGAGAAGGCGATCAGGGAATCTGAAAATAAATTCCGGACCCTGGCTGATGAATCCCCAAATATGATCTTTATCAATAAATCCGGCCGGATAGTTTATACTAATAATAAAAGCGAAGAGATCATGGGATATAACCGCCAGGAATTATATGCTCCGGACTTTAATTTCCTGAATTTGATCTCTCCTGAATCGCATTGGCAGGCTAAGGCGTCTTATGAAAAACATCTCCGCGGCATTGACCTGCCAAGCATCGAATATGTATTGCAGGCCAAATCAGGCAAAAAACTCAATACTATTATCTCTACAAAATTAATTGATTATCAAGGCGCACAGGCGATACTGGGTATGGTCACTGATATCACCAAACAGAAGCAAGCGGAGAGGATTTTAGCTGAATCTGACAAAAAATACCGTAATACCCTGGATGCCATGCCAGAGGCCATACACGTTATCGGACGTGATTTACGTATTTTATTGCTCAACCAGGCGTTCTTGAAAATGAACAAGAACCTGGGCCTGCCTTTGGATATAACCGGCAAAACAGTGTCTTCCGCCTTTCCTTTCCTGCCTGATACGGTCCTCAAAGAATACGAACAGGTTTTTGCGGAAAATAGCAAATTGGTTACTGAGGAATGCACAGTGATCAAAGGGCGGTCCATTTACACTGAAACGACCAAGATCCCGATACTGGAAGAAGGGAAAGTAAATAAGATCGTGACTGTGATCCGCAATATAAGTGAACAAAAGGCCAAAGAGCAGGAATTGATAAAACTGAGTGACGAAATACTCGAGGTCAATAAAAAACTTAAGCAATTATCACTGCGTGATTCACAAACCGGGCTTTTTAACCACCGCTACTTTATCGAGACTATTAACCTGGAATTCTCCCGGGCCAGGCGCGAGCGTAAATCGCTATCCCTGATCATGATTGATATTGATTATTTTAAATCGATCAATGATGTTTATGGACATGGGTTTGGCGATATCGTACTAAAGCAATTAGCTGTTTTGCTCAAACACGGGATACGTCACTATAATCCGGTTATCCGTTTCGGCGGCGAAGAGTTCATCATCATCGCGTCAGGCTTGGACCGGGTATCGGCGATCGACCTGGGGCAACGGTTGCTAGACAAGGTCAATGAAACATCTTTCGGTAATAAAAAGCAAAAAGTAAAATTGAAGCTTAGCATCGCCGTAGTCTCATATCCCGAACAAAAAATGACCAAAGCCGCTGATTTTCTGGAAAAAGCCGACCATATATTGCTTAAAGCCAAAGAATTTGGCGGTAATCGCGTCTATTCATCATTGGATACCAGTCATTTAAAAAAGGAGACGATGAATAGGCGGGGACCAACGCTTAAATACTTGAAAGAAAAAATGGATCGTTTGAATAAACGGGCCAACCAAAGCCTGATCGAAGCTATCTTTGCTTTTGCCAGGACCATCGAACTGAAGGATCACTACACCGGGGAACATGTGGAAGAAACAGTTAATTTTGCCACTGACATAGCCAAAGCTTTAAAATTGCCGAAAGAGGACATTTTGTTGATCAAACAGGCCTCGATACTCCATGACCTGGGGAAGATCGGTATCAGCGAGAAAATACTCTTGAAGCCATGCAAGCTTACTGGCAAGGAGTTCAATGAAATAAAGAAACATCCGCTGATCGGCGCGGATATTATCAGGCCAATACAATTACTGCATGGACTATTGCCTTATATCGTGCATCACCATGAAAGGTGGGACGGGAAAGGGTATCCTTCGGGGCTCAAAGGTGGTGAAATACCGGTCGGCGCCAGGATCATCGCCCTGGCCGATGTGTACCAGGCGCTTACTTCCAAACGGCCGTACCGCAAAGCTTTTAAAAAAAGCGAGGCCATCCAGATAATTAAAAAAGAAGCAGGATCTCATTTTGATCCCCAGATAGTAGCGGTTTTTATTGATTTACTAAGCAACCATAAAAGAAAGTAGCAGCAGAGGGCCTATGTCTCAAGTATTTTTATTAGGTTTTAAGGATATTGGGCGATTGCCGGAATTACTGCTGAAAAGCGGCCTGCGGGAAGTGATCAGGCCGGATAATTTCACGGCTATTAAACTGCATTTTGGCGAGCAAGGCAATATCGGGTATATCCGGCCGGCCTGGGTTAGACCGGTCGTGGAATTAGTTAAAAAACAGCAGGCCATTCCTTTCCTGACTGATGCTTCTACCATCTATAAGGGGAAGAGGTCTGATGCGGTAAACCACAGCCTGGTAGCAGCTGAACATGGATTTACCATTGAAACCTGCGGGGCGCCGGTGATCATTGCTGACGGTCTGCGCGGTAATAGCTTCCAGCAAGTAACAGTAAAAGGAAAACATTTTACCAGCGTGAAGATCGCCCAGGATATATTTTATGCCGATAGCCTGGTTTGTTTGTCACATTTTAAAGGGCATGAGCTTAGCGGTTTTGGCGGAGCCCTGAAAAACCTGGGTATGGGATGTGGAGCTAAAGCCGGAAAATATGAAATGCATAATAGCGTCTTGCCTGTTATTGATCCGGGAAAATGCACTGCTTGCCGCCTATGCTTTAAATGGTGTCCTACCCAGGCTATTAGCCTGTTAAATAAAAAAGCGGTTATTGATCCTAATAAGTGTATAGGTTGCGGGGATTGCATCTTATCATGTTCTTTTCATGCCGTACAGATCACCTGGAACGAGACCTACACCGCGGTCCAGGAAAAAATTGCCGAGTATGCCGCTGGCGTTTTAGCCAATAAAAAGGATAAATGCCTCTATGTGAATTTCCTCAACCATATTACTGCTTATTGTGATTGTTATCCATCCCAGCCTAAGGATAAACCTCTTATTAATGATATTGGCCTTGTCGCTTCTCTGGATCCGGTCAGTATCGACCAGGCTAGTGCTGACTTGGTCAACCAGGCGGCCGGACGTGACCTCTTCAAAGAAATATGGCCGCCTATTAATTGGGCCGATCAATTAAATCATGCTGAAATACTCGGTTTAGGTGAAAGAAAATACTCCCTGGAAATAATTTGATCTCCAGCCGCTTGTCCTTTTAAGCTCTTGACAAAAATAATATTCATGATATTTTTATATAAACTAAGGATCTATCGGAGAGTAGCCATGGAGCAACAGCAGACGTGTCGATATATTGCCACACATCCGCAGCAAATATTACTGCTTTTTATTTTGCTTTCCTGCCAGGTCATCATGCCCCGGAACATATTAGCTGAAGGAGGATATAAATTTGAGCAAAGTTGGCAATATGTGCTTTCATATATGGATCAACCGACAGAAGTAGCTACTGATCCTGACGGTAATGTTTTTGTTGTTGATAAGGGAAAAAGAAGAATACAAAAATTTAGTTCTTCAGGGCAATTAGACTCTTCCTGGAGTTTTAAGGCAATAGCCGGAGAATCACTGGGTACGCCGGAAAGCGCGGTCCTGGACGGCACAGGTAATATATATGTGGCTGATAATGGTGGTAATAGAATAATAAAATTAGACAGCCAGGGTAATTATAAAAAAGAATGGGGAGGATCCGGTAGCAGCCGCGGATATTTTATGGCTCCCAGTGACTTGGCCATAGATAAACTGAATAATATCTATGTCCTTGATTCCGGGAATCAACGGGTCCAGGTTTTTGACAGTAATGGCACATATATCAGTATGCATGGGGTAGTTGGTGTGGATGAAGGAACATTTAATAAACCTTATGGTATCGCGATAAACGATGCCGGAGAAATACTGGTAGTAGATTCAGGCAATAACCGGATACAAAAATTTGATGCCGCGGGCAAATTTATAAATGCTTTTGGCAGTGCCGGTTCTACAACTGGTAAATTCAATAATCCCCTGGGAGTTGCCCTGGACTCAAGCGGTAATATATATGTTGCCGACACTAATAATGGACGAATTCAGGAATTCGACCGGAACTATGTTTTAATAAGAAGCTGGGGTACTGAAGGCACTGGTAATGGGAATTTTACGTCTCCTCAAGCTGTCGCGGTGGATACCGCGGGGAACATATTCGTAATTGATAAGAGTCACCGGGTTAATAAATTCGACCGGAATGCTAAATACTTGACGGTTTGGGGAGGACAAGGATCAACAAATGGTAAGTTGAATGACCCCAGCGGCATCGCCGCGGACCAAGCTGGCAATATCTATATCGCTGATAGCGGGAACAATCGTATCCAGAAGTTTGACAATAATGGAATTTTTACAAGTACCTGGGGAAGTTCCGGTACCGGCCACGGGCAATTTAATAATCCTACCGGGATTACCGTGGATAAAGATAGTAATGTCTTTGTAGTAGACAGCAGCGGGCGAAGAATTCAAAAATTCGATAGTAATGGGACTTTTATCGCTACCTGGGGATCTAACGGCATTGGTAATGGACAGTTTTTAGCACCGCGCGGTATAGCTTTGGATACGTCGGGTAATGTTTATGTGACTGATATCAGTAGTCACCGTATCCAGAAATTAAGTTCTGCCGGTGAATTCCAGCTGACCTGGGGAGGGGCTGGTTCAGCAGACGGGCAATTTTACAATCCCCGTGGTGTGGCCGTAGACGAATCAGGTAATATATATGTTTCAGATGCCGGCAATTACCGGGTGCAGAAATTTGACGCTGATTGGAAGTTTATCAGTAAATGGGGGACCAAGGGCTCAGCTGACGGCCAATTCAAGACCCCATATGGTATAGATATATATGGGAATAAGATCTATATTACCGATACAGGTAATCATAATTTTCAGGTTTTTGATCTGCAAGGGAATTTATATTATAAGGTAGGACAATATGGCCGGAACGATAGTGAATTTAATGCTCCAAAAGGAATTGCCCTGGATAATACGGGAAACATCTACATTGCAGATACGAATAATCGACGGATACAAAAATTCAATGCAGCGGGGGGGTATTCATTTAAATGGGGGTTGAATGGCACAGCGGATGGAGAATTAAGCAAATTCATGGGGCTGGCCGTAGATAAAGCCGGAATGTTGTATTGCACTGATAACGAACATGGCCACATTTTGCAATTTGAAAGCACTGGTACTCTTAAAATGATCTGGGGTAATACGGGCGCTGGCAATGGGCTAACGCAAAATCCTTTTGGTTTGGTAGTCACCCAGGATGGTTTTATCTATGTAGCGGATAAAGATAATCACCTGATCCAGGTGTTTGATCCGGCTGGCGTTTATAGTGCGCAATGGGGAGGGATAGGATCTCAGCCGGGAGAAATGCGCTTCCCTTCAGGATTGGCCAAAGACTCGAATAGTAACATTTATGTGGCTGATACGTATAATCACCGCATCCAGAAATTTGATTCCGGCGGTAGTATTTTAAAATCGTGGGGAACAGACGGTACAGGACCGGGGCAATTCCATTATCCGCTGGGCATAACTATTGATGTCGCCGGGAATATATACGTAGCCGATACCGGGAATCATCGTGTCCAGAAATTAGATAAAAACGGCGTTTTCCTTAAGCAATGGGATACGAAACGAGCTGGGGAAACCCTGCCAACTTCACCTTCAGCTATGAGTATTGATAATAATGGCGCGCTTTTTGTGACTGACACCAGCTATCAGCGTGTACAAAGATATTCTTTAGAAGGAGAATTCATTACCCAATGGGGTACTCCCGGCAGCGGCCCGGGACAGTTTAGTTCACCATTCGGCATAACCGTGGACGCTAACGGGAATGTATTTATCGCGGATACGGGGAATAAACGCATCCAGCAATTCAGGCCAGTACCTTTCTATAATTTGAAAGGTTATGTCCGTAATGTTTCCGGGGAAGGTGCCGCTGGTGTTAATATGAGCCTGACTGGCACGCAAAAAGGAACCTGCCCGACCAATAATAGCGGTTACTATGAATTTCTCGGGATAGAAGCAGGTGATTATACCATTACCCCGCTGCAAGAAGGGGTGCGGTTTTCACCCAGCCAACTAACATACCAAGGTCTGGCGACTTCCAAAGTGGACCAGAACTTTGAATTAAAACATATTTTTACCATCTCCGGGTATATCAAGAACGCCTGGGGCGCTAGTGTCGGTAATGTTAAGGTATCGTTATCAGGCCCGGAATCCGCTGAATGTATTACCACGCCTGACGGGTATTATGAATTTGAATTGACAGAGAACGGTGAATATTTTATTACCCCCACTAAGAACGGTTATGTTTTTGATCCAGCTACTTTACATTACATAGCCAACCAGATATCAGACGTGGAGGATTTTACCAGTACCTGGACCGATGTCGGCTCTTTATCCAGTATTAGCGGATATGTGCGGGACAGCGTTGGCGCAGGACTGAGTGAGGTTAATGTCAATTTAACCGGTACGCAACTGGCGCAATTCAATACTGATCGCAATGGACATTATGAATTATTGGGACTCGAACCGGGCAACTACCAGGTGCAGGTGATAAAAGAAGGTTATATTTTTAGCCCTTCTACCCGGACTTATGCCTCGCTGCAGGGAGTCCGGCTGGCTGAAGATTTTCTTGGCACCACTGTTATAGTTGGTAAAGGGGAAGTAAAGATCCAGGGTGGTAAGAATGGTTACTCTTCACCCCAAAAAGGTGAAAAAATACTTTTTGTACTGCAACCACAGAGTGCCGGAGAAATACATATCGCAGTATATGACTTGACCGGTAACCTGGTCTGGGAAACAACCCGAGAAATGTTTGCAGACACGCAGGATATGATCGCCTGGGATGGCCGTAATATGAATAATGAGCTGGTTGCTTCAGGTGTTTATTTAACTCGGTTTGACGGCTGCGGAATAAGGGTTATAAAGAAACTGGCTATAATTAAATGATCCGTCCAACTACTGCAAGAAAATCCTGCCAATAAAGTTTGCATATTGCCTGAAATGTGATAAAATATATTCATATGAAAATAATGAAACAGATCTTGCTTGTGCTGGCCGTTAGCCTGGCAGCCTGGCAGGTATATTCCAGCCAGTCTTTAAACTACCAAGCAGCCCGGTATTATGACCAATTACCAGGGAAAAAGGTTCAATGCCGGCTTTGTCCATGGCAATGCCTGATCTCCAACGGAGAACTCGGTTTTTGCCGCGCCCGTAAAAATATCGACGGTACTTTATATGCTTTAGGCTATGGTGCGCCCTGTTCAATACACATCGATCCGATAGAAAAAAAACCATTTTTTAACTATTATCCGGCGACAGCTGTTTTTAGTTTGGCCAGCGCCGGTTGTAACCTGCGCTGCAAATTCTGTCAAAATTGGGAAATATCTCAAGTCTCTCCTTTGGAAACTGATAACTATGCGATATCACCTCAAGATATGGTCAAACAGGCGGTCAAAGAAAAATGTAAAGTGATTGCCTATACCTATTCTGAACCCACCAATTTTTATGAATACATGCTGGAAATCTGCAAATTAGCCAGGCAGAGAGGTATAAAGAATGTTTACCACTCCAATGGGTATATCAGTCCTGAGCCGTTAAAAGAACTGTGTAAATACCTGGATGCCGCGAATATTGACCTCAAGGGATTCAGCGAAGATTATTACCAGAAAATATGCGGTGCCCATCTCCAACCGGTACTGGATTCCCTGGTCATTCTCAAACAAAAAAAAGTCTGGCTGGAAATCACTAACCTGGTCATACCTCAGGAAAATGACCGGCCAGAGGATATTCGCCAAATGTGCCAATGGATCATCGCGAACCTGGGGCCTGATGTGCCTATTCATTTTTCCCGCTTTTACCCTACCTACCAATTGAAAAATGTATCCCCGACCCCAATAAAAACCCTGGAAATGGCCCGGGAAATTGCTTTAAAAGAAGGAATGCGTTACGTTTATATCGGTAATGTGGTGGGGCATCCGGGAGAGAATACCTATTGTCCAAAATGCCATAAAACTGTTATCAAGCGGGTAGGGTATACTATTCTCGAAATGCATATCAACAATGGCGCGTGTGCTTACTGCGGGGAACCTATTGCCGGCAGGTGGCGCTTATGAAGCACAGTCGCCGGGTTATTTTTCTGGCCATCATTATTCTCTTTAGTGTAGTTACTGGCTGTTCAGGAAAAAACAATGAATTCTCCCGTCCTCCGGCTGTAGCTGGCCTTTATTATCCGGCTGCCCCTGGTGAACTAAACTCTATCATCGATAAATATTTAGCGCAGGTACCTGCCCAGGCGATCAATGGAGAGATAATAGTTTTGATCGTACCGCATGCCGGTTATGTCTATAGCGGGCCCATCGCCGCATACGGCTATAAGTTATTGGCTAATACTACTTATGATACTGTTATCCTGATCGGTCCAAGCCATCATGAGTTCCTCAATGTAGCCAGCATCTATACTGCCGGTAGCTGGGAAACACCGCTGGGGAAAGTAGCCATTGATTCAGCCCTGGCCAAAGCTATTGTCGCGGAAAATAATCTTTTTGCCTGCTCTGACCAAGCCCATCAAAAAGAACATTCTTTAGAAGTGCAATTACCTTTTTTGCAAAAGACATTACACTTTTTTAGGATCGTGCCGATCCTGGTGAGTGATCCGAATCCGGCTAATTGCGCCTTATTGGCCCAGGCTATAATTAAAAATTGTGATCCCCGGAAAAAGTACTTAATAGTAGCTTCTACCGATATGAGTCATTATCATACGCAGGAAGAAGCCAAAACCCTTGATAAGCTGGCCCTGGCCTTACTGGAAAAACAGGATCTTACCGGTTTAACCGCCGGGCTTAATTCCGGAGCATGTGAACTTTGCGGTCAAGGCGCAGTCCTTACCGCCCTGGCCGTAGCTCGCTTAAAAGGACCGGCCAAAGTGAAAATTTTAAAATACGCAACGAGCGGGGATGTGACCGGTGACCTGGATCGCGTGGTCGGCTATGGGGCAACAGTGATCTATACGGCTAGAAAAGAGGCTGATAAGGGGGAGAAGACGATGATCAACCAGGACCAGCAGCAAGAGCTCTTGAAGATCGCCAGAAAGACCATTGAAGCATATGTTACCTCCGGGGCGGTGCCTGATTTTAAGATCACTGATCCGCTGCTGAAAGAAAAAAGAGGTGTGTTCGTTACTCTCAATAAAGATAATCAATTACGCGGGTGTATCGGTTATATTATGCCTATTGAGCCGCTTTACCTGGCGGTCAGTAAAATGGCCATCGAAGCAGCTACCGGAGATCCGCGTTTTCCGCCGGTCACCAGGGAAGAATTATCCCGGCTGGAAATAGAAATATCTGTTTTAACTGTGCCGGAACGGGTTAAGGATCCGGCTGATATAATTTTAGGCACTCATGGTGTCATTGTCAGAAAAGGCGGTTGTGGCGGGGTGTTCCTGCCTCAAGTAGCAATAGAAACAGGTTGGAGCAAAGAAGAGTTCCTGAATGAGCTTTGTTCCCAGAAAGCCGGATTACCGGAAGATGCCTGGAAAAATAAGGACACTGAATTATATATTTTTAGCGCGGAAGTTTTTTCTGAGCGTAGATAGTAAAAACGAGATGCTGTCTTTTGTACTTACTGATATGCTATTTAGGAATAACCAATGTGGACAGAATGCCTGAAAATATTCATCACTGGTTTTGCTGCCGGCGCCGGGCCATGCTTATTTTCCTGCGCGCCGGTTTTATTGCCGCTTTTAACAATAACAGCTAAAGATAAAATACAAGGGATAAACGCTACGGTCTTATTTGTCGGCGGCAGGTTAGCTGCTTATCTGGTCCTGGGTTTTCTGGCTGGCTGGTCGATCCGCTGGCTGGATAAATTTGGACCGCACGCGCTTATACCTGCCATGATCAAAGCCTGCGCCGCTGGTTTTATCATTATATTGGGAGTCCTGGTTTTGGCCGGACGGGGGATTTCTGTTCGGTACTGTGATCGATTTATTAAATATTTTATTGACAAGAGCCATAAAAGTATGTTTATTTTAGGTGTATTGCTGGGTTTTGCTCCTTGCCTGCCTCTGATCGGGATATTAACTTATATTGCCGTAAAATCTACGAACCCCTGGCAAGGGCTTATATATGCCGGATGTTTTGGCCTGGGCAATATTATCATTGTGCTATTGCTGGGAGGATTTTCCGCCAGCCTGCTGGCCAGGTATAAACCGAAGATAGGGAAAGCGCAGGATATATTGGCCAAGGCCAGTGGATTCTTTTTAACGATCTGGGGATCAATGTTGCTTGTTGAAACAATATCAATTATATTTGAAAATCGATAATTGAAAATAGATCGCAATCCCTGTCTGCCGACAGGCAGAGATTCCCTAATATCGATTTTCGATTGCTCCAATTTTTGTTAAGCAAAAATTAACCGGAGGTATCATGAACGAGCGCATCATCTTGAATGTTTGGTTCATCTCCAGTAACAACAGCTACATGAACGATGTGATCACTCTTTTTGTAGACTTGTTCGAGAAAGATCACCCGCAGATCAAGATCAATCTTGAATTGAAACACTGGAATACGGTCTGGGATGAATTATTAAGCACTAAAGGCAGCAACCGGGCCCCGGATGTGGTGCAGATAGGTTCTACCTGGGTTGGATATCTCGGCCAGCAAGGTTATCTTTTAGGGCTCAACAACACTTTAAATGAAGTAGGTGGCGTTGAAGCTTTTGATGATAACATGTTCAGAACCTGTGTCCAGCCGGGTACGGGTGAGATCCATGCCTTACCCTGGTTTATTGACGTCCGTGGTCTCTATTACCGGGAAGATATCCTGCAAAAGAAAGATCTATCAGTCAAGGATTTATCCACTTGGGATAGTTTTATCAGTACCTGTGCCAGAATCAATAATTTTGATATAAAAGGAAAAAAAGTACCGGCTCTGGGTATGGGGGGAGGAGCCAAGTGTGGTGAATTACTGCATAACATCATGCCCTTTGTCTGGGCCGCCGGAGGGGATATCTATAACGAAGAAACAAAAGAAGTAGTGGTTAATAGTGAAGCTACTTTAAAGGGTATGGAGTTTTTCTTCAACTTGTTCAGCCAGGGCTTAATACCTCTGCATTGCCTGGGATTGGACTGTGCTCAGCTTACTCTTGAATATTTCCAGGGATCTTATGCCATCTGTGTTACTAATGTTATCGATGTCTTCAGTATGGCTTACACCGAATCATTTTACAATATCGATATTGCCAAACATTGCTTGGCTACAAATTTCCCGACCGGTCCAAAAGGAAGTTTTTCGTTTGGCGGTGGCAGTGCCTTGGGAATCATGAAAAATTCTTTGTATCCCAAAGAAGCCTGGGAATTCATGCGCTTTTTGACCGGGGTAGAGGCCCAAATATACTATGCCAAATCCTGCGGCGCCATACCGGCTGTCAAGAAAGCTTTTAATACCCATTATTTCCTGACTAATCCGCGTTTTGTGGCTTTTAACGATATCCTGAAGCAGGTCAGGTACTATCCAGTCTTAAGCCAGTGGGGCAAGATAGAGGAAGTGATGGTCAACCGGTTGTTTGAAGTTTATATGGATATCGGGCAGAACCAGGGACAATGTGATAATAAATTATTGCACAAGCAAATGAATGCCGCGGCGCTGGAAATTAAAGAACTCTTAAAGTACTAGGTCTTTAGGTATTGGGTTAGGAAGTAACAACCAACAACTTACTACTGGGTAAACTGCAGGGAATGAAAACTAAAAATCTCATAAAATTAACCGCTGGAGTGCTCCTCTGGCCTTTAGTCCTGGCCTCATTCAGGGCATTTTTAACGCAGTTGGGTGCTTTTACTAATTACCAGGGAAGCATCCAATATTATTTTTTTGGCGGTTTTTTAAGTTATTTGCTTTTTCAGTTCATTTTTTTTAAGCCCATTCGCACCTATGTCTTTGGCCACGAGTTGACCCATGCCCTCTGGAGCCTGATGTTCGGCGGACGGGTGAAAGATTTCACGGTCAAAGCCACCAGCGGGAAGGTGGTCCTGACCAAAACTAATTTCCTGATCAATCTCGCGCCTTATTTTTTCCCTATCTATACCTTCATTGTGGTCATTATTTACACCATTTTGCGTTCCTTTGATCTTGCTCAAAAATTATTTGTTTATATTATCTTCGCCCTGGGATTTACCTTTTCATTTCATATCGCCTTGCTTATTTATGCTTTCAGTTTGGGGCAGTCTGACGTGAAAAAAACAGGGCGTGTTTTTTCCTTGACTTTAGTGGTCCTTTTTAATATCATAGTGGCTGTTCTTATTTTAAAATTAATGGTGCCTGATACTATACAGGTAGCTGATTTTGCCCGGGAAAGCCTGCTCACCTGCCAGGCTATCTGGCTCTGGCTGGGGACGTCATTAGTTGAATTTAAAGACCTAATCCTTAAAGACAAAGCTCTCTTCCAATGGAACAAATGACTGCTAAAGCTGTACGATACTGTCTTTACCTGCTCAGCCGGAAAAGCTACACCAGCCGGCAGTTGCGGGATAAACTGAAAAAAAAGGAATATTTGCCAGCGGCTATACAGGAAGCATTGGACAAGCTGAACTCCTGGCACTATCTTGATGATAATAATTATGCTGAACTGTATGTCCGTGAAAGAATACGTTCCAAGCCGCGCGGGAGGCAAGTGCTCATAAGGGAATTGCAGTTAAAAGGCATATCCAAAGACCTGGCCCGGGAGAAAATTGAGAAGGTCATGGGTGAAGAAAAATTGGATGACCCCGGGTTGGCTGAAAGGGCCCTGCAAAAAAAGCTGGGCAGTTACTTGAAAATTTCCGCTGAAAAAGGGTCACAACGGGCCAGGAATTACCTCTTGCGGCAGGGGTTCTCGTATGAAATAACCGATAAATTGGTGCGGAAATACTGGCCATCGAAAACCCGCTAAAACCAAAGATTTTACGCATATTTTTTTTCCTTGACAATACAAGATATAGTGTGTTAGACTTTTTATACTCCTTTATATAGTATATAAAGCGCAGCTGATAGTGAACAGGAAAGAAGGATTTCCTCTTGAAGTGCCCATTTTGCGGTTCGCTTGATGATAAAGTAATCGACTCCCGCCCGCTGGAAGAAGCTTCCATAATAAGAAGAAGACGAGAGTGTCTGGCTTGCCAGAAACGTTTCACTACCTATGAACGGCTGGAAGAAGTTCCTTTAATGGTCATTAAAAGCGATAACCGCCGTGAGCCGTTCAGTCGTGAAAAACTCCGCGCCGGATTATTGAGAGCCTGCGACAAACGGCCTATCAGTATCGATAAAATAGAAAAAATCATCAGCGAGATCGAATATGAAATGCATAATTACTACATTATGGAAGTACATTCCTCATCGATCGGGCAGAAAGTGCTGAAGCAGTTGAAAGAGCTGGATGAAGTAGCGTATATCCGGTTTGCCAGCGTCCATCGCAACTTCAAAGATATTAATACTTTTATGCAGGAATTGAAGAAATTGAAAAAAGAAAAAGATACCCAGGAAATAAACGAGGGAACGGCAATAACAGAAGAAAAGGAATAATTAAATAATATTACACAGGAGTAGCAAGCGCATGGAGCCTAAAGCAAAAACAATAAAAAAGAGCGAAATAAAGATTAAGATCTTCGGTAAAGCTACCTGTGACGCCTGTAAAGCAGTGAAGGATAAATTTAATTTCTTTTTAGATCACTGGGGCCTTTCAGACCAAGCCGAGATCATTTATATTGATTTGGATACGGTTGATGGTTTAAGCCAGGGAGCTTATTCCGACGCTTTGGAGTTCCCGACGACTATTCTGGAAAAGAACGGGCAGGAACTGGCCCGCTGGAAAAAAACCGTACCAACCAGCCAGGAATTCAAGCAATTCTTCGAAGTCAGCAAACCTGCTTAATTTTTAAAACATTGTAGTATTTAGATATTAGAATTTAGGATTTGGGTTAAAACAATGAGTGAGTTGAAAATCAAGAAATTCGTGGAAAATTCCCTGATCGAATGGGAAGGCAAGATCAGCGCCGTTATTGTTGTCGGCGGCTGCAATTTTTCCTGCCCGTTCTGCCATAACGGGGTGCTGGTGAAAAGCCACGCTGATATCGCGGAGATATCCCAGGACAAAGTGTTACGCATCTTAAAAGAGAAAAAAGACTGGTTGGACGGGGTAGTCATCAGCGGCGGAGAACCTTGCCTCTATCATGAGTTGTTTGATTTCATTAAAAAAGTCAAGGAGCTGGAACTGCCGATCAAGCTGGATACTAATGGTTACTTGCCCAAGATGCTGGGCAGCCTGATCAGGCAAAAACTGGTAGATTATGTGGCCATGGATATCAAAGCTCCTCTCAATGATAAATACACGCAGCTTAGCGGCACTAAGGTCAACCTGGACCGTATTAAGGAAAGCATCGAACTTTTGCGGACTTCCGGCATAGATTACGAATTTCGCACTACTTTTGTGCCCAACATGCTGGAAAAGAACGACCTGGTTGAGATCGCCACGTATCTGCAAGGCAGCAAGCGTTTTTATATCCAGCAATTCAGCCCGGAAGTGACGCTGGATCACAGTTTGAACACTTTAGTTCCCTATACACTAAACTATTTACGAGAAACCGAGTTGGCCTGCAAGAAGTATGTTGCCAACTCCCGGATCAGATAATTACAAATAATACTGGAAAGGGGGCAATACGCTACATGGCAAAGAGAAAAGGGGTTGTTTTTTCCGTAAAGGTACGTAAGCGTGAGCGCAATACTGAACCCTTTAGCAAAGAGAATATCGTTAATGGTATTTTCAAATCAGCCAAGGAAGTGGGCGGCAAGAACAGGCGCATTTCCGAAGTTTTGGCTGACGAAGTGATCACGTACCTGAAAAAGAAATACCGCAACAAAAAGGTACTTACCACCAAGATGATAGGCGATGCGGTAGAGAAAGTATTGATCGAAGAAGGCCATGCTGCCACGGCTAAAGCATTTATCTTATACCGGCACAAACGTGCCCGCATGAGAAAGGTGCTTAAAGTCAGGAAAGAAGTAGCGGCCAAAACCAATGCTACCGATCTGGCGCTCATGGTCACCACCCCGGCCCATGAAGAAATATTGCCCTGGAACAAAGAAGCCATCTGCGCGGCCTTGGTCAAGGAAGCTAACATCGATAAGAAACTGGCTAAAAAGATAGCTGACGCGGTGGAACAGAAGATCCTGGCCAGCGGTTCCCGCCAGGTAACTACTTCATTTATCCGCGAGATGGTTGATAATGAACTGTTCAATCTTGGTTACCGCAACGGCAAGTTAAAAAGACAACGGGCTTTAGGTATCCCGATCTATGACCTGGAAGAACTAATTTTCTCCAAATCCAGCGAGAACTCCAATATCGCCGCGAATAGCCCTGAAGCCATCAACCTGGCTATCGCGGAAAATACCTTGAAACAGTACGCCCTGGAAAAAATATTTTCCGAAGAAGTATCCAATGCCCACCTGAAAGGGGCGATGCATCTCCATGACCTGGGATATCCGACCAGGGTCTATTGTTCCAGCCATTCGCTGGAATACATCAAGAAATACGGTCTGGACCTGGAAAACCTGAACATCCGTTCCGTACCGGCAAAACATGCCCGGACACTGACCGGCCACCTGAACACTTTCCTGGCCAGCATGCAAGCCTATTACGCGGGAGCGCTGGGCGTAGCTTTCACCAATGTCCTCTATGCCCCGTACCTGGTCGGCATGAGCGAACTGGAAATGAAACAGGAAGCGCAGTATTTGCTTTTCTCCTGCGCCCAGAATGCGTTCAGCCGCGGCGGCCAAACCTTATTTATTGATTTTAATATCCATTTGAGCGTGCCGTCGTACCTCAAGAATATCGAAGCTATCGGTCCGGGTGGCAAGTATACCGGCAAAAAATACTCTGAATACGAAAAAGAAGTGCAAGCTTTTGCTAAAGCCATGATGGATGTCTGGCGGGCCGGTGACGCGCATGGCCATATGTTTGAATTCCCGAAGATGGACCTGCACATCAACCAGTCGTCTTTTGACGATCCGGCGCAGTTTGAATTGCTCAAACATGCCTGCCTGATCGCCAGCGAAAATGGTTCGCCTTATTTTGTATTTGACCGCGATGAGGTCACCTTGTCGCAGTGCTGCCGCTTAAAAACCACACTGGACCTGAGCAAGGCAGAAGACGCCTATATGATCAATCATCCGGAAAGTCTGCGTTTCTGCGGCTTCCAGAATGTGACCATTAACCTGCCCCAGTTGGCTTTTAAAGCCGGCAAGGGAAATATTGACAAGGCCCTGGAAGAAATGGATAAAGTCCTGGACCTGGCTGTGCAGGCTCATTTGCAGAAGCGGTCTTTTATTTCTAAATTGATGAACCGAAAAGGATTACCGCTCTGGCAGGTAGGTAAGCCAGCGGCTGACGGGAAGCCGTACATCAACCTGGATAAAGCCAGCTATATTATCGGCATGAATGGCTTGAACGAGTGTGTCCAGTTCCTCACCGGTAAGCAACTGCATGAAGATGAGGATGTGTACAAACTTGGTTTAAAGATCATTTCCCATATGTTCCTGAAAGTAAAGGACTATGAAAAGAAACACGGCCTGAAGTTCGTCTTGGAAGAATCTCCCGCTGAATCAGCGACCAGGCGCTTCGCCAAGATCGACATGCGCGAGTATCCGGAATCACGCAGCGTGATCAAAGGCAATATCGAGCAGGACCAGTATTATTATACCAATAGCATTCACTTAGCCGCCAATGCTCCTATTTCCATGATCGACCGGATCATCAAGCAAAGTAAATTCCACAGTATTATCGAAGCCGGCGCGATCAATCACGCGTTCATCGGAGAGCATAAACCGGATCCCAGCGCTATTTTAAGCCTGGTGACAAAATCCTGGAATAATACTTCTGCCGCGCAGATCACTATTTCCCCGGAATTTACCATCTGTAATAATTGCCAGGAAATGAACCGGGGGCTGGTTAATGATTGTCCCAGTTGCGGCTCCAAAGATGTTTACGGCATTACCCGGATCATCGGATACTATAGCCGGACTGATAATTGGAACCTATCCAAGATCGGTGAACTACGCGACAGGCATAGCCAGAAAGAATCTTATTCTAATTTTGGGACCCAAGCGGGCGCCAATCCGGCGCAGCCGGTCAAGCAGCCTGCTGAATCTACGGTAGAATCTAAAAAGGAGATGGCTCCGGCAGGAGTATAGGATATTATGATCGTAAAAATAAAGAAATTGCATGCTGATGTCCTATTACCCCAATACAGCCATCCTGGTGACGCCGGGATGGATCTGTATAATATGGGCGAAGAGGTTGTCCTGAAGCCCCTAGCCAGGGGATTAATACCGACTGGCTTGAAGGTCGCGGTCCCGGCCGGGTACGAATTACAGGTCCGTCCGCGGAGCGGTATGGCGTTAAAGAAGGGACTGACCGTCCTGAATACTCCTGGCACTATTGACGCCGGGTACCGGGGAGAAGTCGGGATCATTGTCTTTAACGCTTCCGGCGATGAGGCGATCACGATCAAAAAAGGGGACAGGATAGCCCAGGCAGTTTTAAAAAAATTTGAAGTAATTGAGTGGCAGGTAGTAGACGAACTTGATGAAACCAGCCGTAATGAAGGCGGTTTTGGGTCAACCGGCCACAAATGAGAAACAAATTCGAAGCACTAAATCCTAAATTCTAAACAATGTTCAAAATCCAAATATTTGACTTAAACGGTTATTTTGTTTAGAACATTCGAATTTGGTAAATTTGAATTTGTTTAGGATTTCGATATTCGATATTAGAATTTCTAAAACTAACGGAGGTTAAGTTATTATGGCTTTTTTTATCGGCAGAGACAGGGAAGCACGGAAAGCTTATGGCTTCGATGACGTGGCTCTGGTCCCGGGACTTCTCACTATTAATCCCAATGAGATCGATGTAGCCTGGAAAATAAGGGATCTAAAATTTGATCTTCCTATTATCGCCAGCGCCATGGACGGCGTAGTGGATGTGAAATTTGCTATCGAAATGGGTAAGCTCGGAGGCCTGGCAGTTTTAAACCTGGAAGGGATCCAAACCCGTTATGACAAACCGGATGAGATCATTCAACAGATCGTGGCGGCCGCCCCGGCTGATGCCACTAAGATCATCCAAAGCATTTACAAAGAACCGATCAAGGAAGAATTGATCGGAAAAAGAATTAAAGAGATAAAGAAAGCCGGAGTAATTTGTGCCGTATCTTCCATCCCGAAAAGGGCGGAACGTTTCGGGCAGATAGCCCAGGAAGCCGGAGCAGATATTTTTGTGATCCAGGCTACGGTTACTACGGTCCATCATGTATCGAGTGAATACCAGGAAGTCAATTTTGCCAAAATTTGCAAAGACCTGAAAATACCTGTTTTGATCGGTAATTGTGTAACTTACGATGTATCCCTGGAATTAATGGAAACCGGGATTGACGGGCTGCTAGTCGGCATTGGGCCTGGATCTGCCTGTACGTCCAGGGGAGTATTGGGCATTGGCGTACCGCAAATAACTGCCACTGTGGATTGCGCCGCCGCCCGTGATTTCTATTACAAAAAAACCGGCCGGTATGTGCCGATCATTACTGACGGTGGCATGAGCTATAGCGGAGATATCTGCAAAGCCTTTGCCGCTGGCACTGACGCAGTCATGATCGGTTCTTCTTTAGCCAGGGCGATCGAAGCTCCGGGTAAAGGATTTCATTGGGGCATGGCGACCCCGGACCGTTATTTGCCGCGCGGCACCAGGATACAGATCAATACATCAGGCACTTTAGAAGAGATACTGCTGGGACCGGCAAAAATAGACGACGGCAGTCAGAACCTGGTTGGCGCGTTAAAGACCAGCATGGCTTCCCTGGGAGCTAAAAATATAAAGGAAATGCAATTAGTAGAGATCATTATTGCTCCTGACTTTAAGCATGAAGGTAAGCAATTCCAAAAAGCGCAAAAAATAGGCATGGGGAAGTAAGCCCCACGGTCTCTGAAGTAAGCTCTTTTACTACTGCGAATTAATCTTTTCGGCTACGACGGCTTCATTCGCTCCTAACTTATCACGGTGTAGATAAGCTTCGTCACTCATTCATGGTCTCGCTCAAAAATATTAATTCTCGCTACGTAAAGAGCTCAGCTTCAGAAACCTCGAATATTTTTACAAAAGGCAGATAGTAATGATAATTATTCTAGATTTTGGGTCGCAGTACA
>JAQTQE010000029.1 GCA_028712365.1 bacterium | reverse complement strand
ATTATATCAGCAATGAACAAAACCTTCATGCAAGCCTTTCTGCGACTCTAGTCTCCAGACACCAGAAAAGCATCTGCTTTAACTGGAGTCTGGTATCTAGCGTCTGGAGTCGTTTTAGTTATTTTGCTGTTTCTACGACGCGCATTTCCCTGATCAAAGTGACTTTGATCTGGCCTGGATATTCCAGTTCTTTTTCGATCTTCTTCACTATATCCCTGGCTAACTGCGCGGCCTGTATATCATCAATATTCTCTGCGTCTACCATGACCCGGACTTCCCGTCCAGCCTGGATAGCATAGCATTTTTCCACGCCTTTGAATGACTCGGCCAGTGTTTCCAGCTTTTCCAGCCGTTTAATATAGTTCTCCAGGGTTTCCCGCCTGGCTCCAGGACGCGAAGCGCTCACGGCGTCAGCGGCAGCAACTAATACTGCTTCTACGCTGGCAGCCTGGCTGTCACCATGGTGTGATAAAATAGCATCCAGGACTTTAGCCGACTCCCCGTATTTACGGGCCAGGTCGACTCCGATCGTAGCATGCGTTCCTTCTACTTCATGGTCAACAGACTTCCCGATATCATGGAACAATCCGGCACGTTTAGCCTGGGTCACATCCACACCCAGCTCAGCCGCCATAATACCGGCGATATAGGCTACTTCCTTGGAATGCTGCAGTACATTCTGCCCATAACTGGTGCGGAACTTCAGCCGACCAAGCAGTTTGATCATTTCCGGGTGAGCATTCGCGATACCCAACTCAAAGCAAGCTTCTTCCCCGGTTTCTTTAATGGTCTGGTCCATTTCTTGTTTGGCTTTATTGACTTCTTCTTCTATGCGCGCGGGATGGATGCGGCCATCGGAGATCAGTTTCTGTAAGGCTATCCGGCTAATTTCCCTTCTTACCCCGTCAAAAGAAGAAAGGGTAATAGCTTCCGGCGTATCATCAATGATCAAGTCTACACCGGTTGCCGCTTCAAAAGCGCGGATATTCCGGCCCTCGCGCCCGATCACCCGGCCTTTCATTTCATCATTAGGCAAAGCTACGGTGGCGATAGTGGTTTCAATGGTAAACTCCGGCGCATACCGCTGGATCGCCTGGGCTAAAACTTCCCGGGACTTTTTGGAAGCGGTTTCCTTGGCTTCTTCCTCAATATTGCGCATTAAGATCGCCGCGTCCCGTTTAGCTTCTTCCTGCATGCTGTCGATCAGTAGTTTTTTGGCAGCATCAGCGCTTAAACCAGAGATCC
Source organism: bacterium (assembly GCA_028712365.1). Taxonomy (GTDB): domain Bacteria; phylum CAYTYR01; class UBA6262; order UBA6262; family UBA6262; genus UBA6262. The sequence goes on along the minus strand of JAQTQE010000029.1, from coordinate 24,026 downwards.
GCTCCAACACCTGCTTTTGTTCCTGGGCCAGATGCGCCAATTTCGCTTCTTCATCCTGCAATGATTTTTCTTTTACCTGTACTTGCCGTTCCCGGTTTACGCTTTCTCTCTCTCTTTTGTCGATCAATTCAAGTTTATGGTCTAAATTTTCCTCTTTTTGGATTAAACGTCGCTCCAGGCGTTGCAATTCCTGCCGCCGTTCGTGAGTTTCACGTTCAAACTCTGTCCGGGCACGATACATTTCATCTTTGATCTGCAACAGGCCTTCTTTTTTCTCGGCCTCCGCCAGTCTTTTCGCATCGGCAACTATCTTTTTTGCTTCATTTTCTGCCGTATTGACTTTAGACTTGGCATATATCACTCTGATCAAAAACCCGACGACTAATCCTACTAGGAGGGCGATCGCTACAAAGTTCCAAGCAATTTGCATACTTTCCTCCCTAGGTTTTTCCGATTTTTAGCTAAATTCCAAAATCCTTCTTTCAGTAACGATTTTATGCATGTTCACGTCATGTACCATACAAGGCACCCCTTTGGCCAACTGCCGCTCAAAAGCTATGCCGATCAATGCTGTAGTATCCTTGATCCCTGACAGGAACCGGTCATAGTACCCGGCGCCAAAACCCAATCGTGTTCCTTTTTCCCGGTCAAAACATACTCCCGGCACAATGATCAGGTCTATTTCCTTCTTCGGTGTGATCCTCCTTTTAGAGTGTAGAGGTTCTAATATTCCAAAACTACCTCTTTCTAAGTCTTTGTTAAGATCATTGATTTCATATACTGCCAAGGTACGCTTACTTTTTATTTTCGGCACCACCACCTTCTTTTTTTGATTTAAAGCTTCCCGGATCATCGCGTGAGTCGCTACTTCCTTGCCGAAAGATACATAGAACATTACGGTTGTAGCTTTTTGAAATTCCGGCAATTTAAACAACAACTTTTTTATTTTATTGCTTTTGCTCCTGACCTCTGCGCTGCTCAATATTTTCCTGGCAGCCAGTTTTTTCTTACGCAGGCTATGTCTTAATTTTTCCATCTGCTAGTCTTTCTTCAGTCGCTCTTTTATCTTTTTCTCAAACCCGATATCTTTTGGCTGGTAATACTTTTTCTTTTTAGGCAGGTATTCCTGCGCTACATACCCTCCGGGAAAATCATGAGGATACTTATACCCTTGGCCATGACCCAATTGTTCCCGGTCCATATTCGCATCCTTAAGATGGTTCGGGACCTCTAATAACTCACCCTTTTCAATATCCCCCAGGGCTTGTTCGATCCCCAGGTAACTGGCATTACTTTTTGGCGCGCACGCAACATACACCGCGGCTTGCGCCAACGGTATCCTGCCTTCAGGCATACCGACCAGTTCCACGATCTGAAAAGCGGAATTCGCTATAACCAAGGCCAGCGGATCGGCGTTACCCACATCTTCCGCGGCGCAAATAGCTATCCGCCTGGCAATGAACCGAGGATCTTCGCCGCCATAAACCATTTTAGCTAGCCAGTAGAGCGTGGCATCAGGATCGCTGCCCCGCATACTCTTGATAAAAGCGGATATCGTGTCATAATGCTGGTCATCTTTCTTGTCATACACAATAGCTTTCTTCTGGATCGACTCCTCGGCTACCGCCAGGTCAATATTAATCATACCTTTTTTGTCCGGCTTGGTGGAGAGCACAGCCAATTCCAGCGCGTTAAGCATTTTTCGCGCGTCGCCATTAGCTACTTTGACCAGGTGGTTCGCGGCAGCTTCTTCGATCTTGACTGCCAGGCGCCCAAAACCGCGTTCCTCATCAGCTAAGGCTTTTTTCAGGACAAACTCCAGGTCTTTTTCCTGCAAGCTTTTGAATTCAAAGACCTGCGAACGTGAAACCAGGGCGGCATTAACGTAAAAATACGGGTTTTCAGTAGTAATCCCGATCAATACCAGGTTCCCTTTTTCCACATCCGGCAAGAGAGCATCCTGCTGGCTGCGGTTAAAATGGTGAATTTCATCAACCAGTAAAATAGTCTTTTTCCCGGAAATAACCCAACGTTGTTCCGCTTGCTTGGAGATCTTGCGCAGTTCTTCCACTCCGCTTATTACCGCATTAATCTCCTGGAAAAAACCGCCGGTCTGGTTCGCGATCACTTTAGCCAGGGCGCTTTTACCGCAGCCCGGAGGGCCAAACAGGATAATAGAACCTGTTTTATCCAGCTCGATCACCCGCCTGAGTAACTTTCCCTTGCCCAGGATCTTTTCCTGCCCGACAAATTCTTCCAGGCCGCGGGGAGCCATTCTCGCTGCCAATGGCATCCGGGAAAGATCCTTTTTCTTATCTTTTTCAAATAAATCATCAATCATCAAAGTAGTCCTAAATTATTTTTTTATTTCGCGCGCCGGCCGCGAAATAAAAAACCCCACCTCTGCCGTGTGCCCCTGCGTTTTAGCCCAGCAATTCTAAGTGGGTTTCCTGTTTGCCGCACCAAGGTGCGACAAAACGTAGAACCCCTTATACTAGGTATCGGGTTAAAAAACGCCCAGGACATCACCAACAAGGTAGGGAAATATTTTCAATTTTATTTTATCTGCAACTGTAATGCTTAAAAGTTTCATTTAATACCTTCTTCCAACATACCAACTAGCTGCTCAGTCTTGTTTTTAACTGTGTCTTCAATTTCTTTATTTTTCTGGCGCAGTTCAAATACTTCATTCGCCAAGTCGATAGCCGCGTAGAAAGACACTTTCAGGGAACTGACAAAAGGAGTGTTCTGGGAAATCTTCTTAATGCGCTGGTCAACGAATTCAGCCAATTCTTGCACATATTCCGGGCTTTTATCGGTACGGATGGATAGTTCCACGTTTTGGACCGTTACGGTTACTTCACTTTTTGGTTCCGTCATGGCTATTCCTCATCGTCTTTCTCAAACTTCAGCGCGTTAAGTTTATACAATACCTTTTCTATCTTCAATTTTAGAACTTCTTGCTTCTTTTGTAAAGCAAAATTTTCCTTTTTCAGGTCTTCCAACATAGTCCCGCTCTCCTGCATGGCTTTTAACCTGGCCCGCAGGTTGTCATTTTCTCGACGCAGGTCATTGATCAGTTCGAGCGCCTTATTGACCTCTTTTTCCAGGGTCGCAAAACTTTTCATACTAAGTACGATTACACAGATTTCTTAAATCCGCGTAATCCCCTCCTCTTCTAGCGAACTCTGGCGTTTAACTGCGATGCCACTTTGCTTACTAACTCCGTATGCAAACGATTTACTTCCTCATCCTGTAAAGTCCGGTCATCAGCCTGGTATAATAGGGTGTAAGCATAGCTCTTGTGCCCAGCTTCCACTTTTTCCCCTTCATAAACGTCAAACAGGCTGATCTCTTTGACCAGGGTACTGGCCATTTCCCGCAGGGTTTTCAAAACCATCTCGTGAGGAACAGACTGGGGCAATAACAAGGCCAGGTCACGTTTAATACCAGGGAGTTTGGGAATAGGCTGGTAGTGTCGCCGTTCAGCTGACAGGGCCAGCAACTTAGCCAGATCAAGTTCACCCAGGTATACTTCCTGTTCCAGTCCATACCTATTCCTGATCTTTGGAGCTAAACATCCGAATATACCTAATTTTTCACCATTACCGCTTACTTCCAGGCATAAAACAGGATGAAACAATGGATCATTGCCGCTCTTGAATTCAACATTTTCTATACCGCGTGACCACAGTAATCCCGAGATCACTCCTTTGATGTAGAAAATGTCCGCTTTCTTTATTCCGCATACTGCCAGCCCCAGCATATTTATTTCGTTGGCATACGTATCTTTTCCTTTGCCCAGAAAAACGCGACCTTGCTCAAAGATCTTGATCTGGTTGTTCCCATGATTAATGTTCCATACGATATTGTTCAACAGGCCGCACACCAGGGTGGTACGCATGATCGCCGCGTCTTCAGTTAAGGGATTAGCGATTTTAATAAACTGGTCTCCCTCTACTGGTTGGCCGATATTGGCATAATCTTTTTCCCCGATAAAACTATAACTGATAATTTCAGTAAAGCCAGTTTGTTGCATATAAGCGACAGTATTGTGTTTGTGCTCCCACTCCTTATTACTGCCTGTTTTAATAGTATGGCCTTGGGGTAAAGTCGCCGGGATTTCCTCATAACCGTTGATCTCAGCGATCTCTTCGATCACGTCAATTTCCCGGGTTATATCATTACGCCAGGATGGCACAACCACATGTAAACTCTCGGTCCCTGTATTTTCTGTGAACATAAATCCCAGGCTTTTTAATATTCTTTTGGTGTGGGCAAAAGAGATCGGCACTCCCAATACTTTGTTCACCCGTTCCTGGCGCACAGTGATCTTGGGCTGTTTGATCTTCTGGGGATATATATCGACAATACCCTTGGCTGCCTGGCCGCCAGCCAGGTCCTGTATCAGCTGGGCAATGCGGTTAAGAGCCAGAACCATATTCTCGATATCCACGCCGCGTTCAAACCGGTAACTGGCATCGGTATTTAAACCAATGCTCTTAGCAGTTTTCCTGATGCTGACCGGATTGAAATAGGCGCTTTCCAGTACTACCGCGGTCGTCTTTTCTTTTACGCTGGATAATTCTCCACCCATGATCCCGGCCAAAGCGACTGGTTTCTTGGCATCAGCGATCACCAGCATTTTAGCGTTCAGTTTTCTTTGTACCCCGTCTAAGGTGACGATCTCTTCCCCTTCTTTGGCCCGGCGGACAATGATCTTCTCATCTTCCAGCAGGGTAGCATCAAAAGCATGCAAGGGGTGTCCCAGTTCCAAGAGCACATAGTTGGTGATATCAACGACATTATTGATCGGCCGCAAGCCGCAATTGCGCAAGCGGTTCTGCATCCACAGGGGACTTGGCTTGACTGTCACATTCATCATATAACGGGCAGTATAACGCGGGCAAAGATCAGGATCTTTAATCTCCACCGTAACAAATCTTTCCACCTTATCTAATGGTTCTTTTACCTTGGCTTGAGGTAATTTCACTTTTTGGTTGAGCACTGCGGCTAATTCCCTGGCCAAGCCCAGGATACTCAAGGCATCACCGCGGTTAGGAGTTGGTTCAGCTTCCAGGATATAATCGTCAAGCTCCAGGATAGTATTAATATCTACTCCCAGCGGCGTTTCCGGAGGCAGGATCATAATCCCGCCATGGCTGTCTGAAAGTTCCAGTTCCCGCTCAGAGCACATCATGCCAAATGATCTCTGGCCACGTATCTCGGCAGCAGTGATCTCTTTTCCTCCCGGCAATATAGCGCCAACCTGGGCTAAAGCAACCTTATCCCCGGCTTTGAAGTTCTTGGCTCCGCAGACAATATCTAATGTCTCTTTACCGTTAAAAACCCGGCAAAAAACCAATTTATCGGCATTCGGATGCGGATTCACTTCTTTGACTTCCGCCGTAACCACATTCCTGATACCTTTATCCAGGCTGGTACAAGTAGCTATCTCTATACCAGCCATCGTCAATTTATCCGCAATCTCCTTTGGCGAGAGATTCGTATCAATAAATTCCTTTAACCACTTATACGATACCTTCAAATTAAACTCCCAGAATACAATTTTGAGTTTTGAGTTTTGAGTTTAGGTGAAAATCTTTATATATTAATTAATAATTCTCCGCCTTTAAGCTTGGCGGATCCGCTTCTGGCGGAAAAACTGCTTTTTAAAACTGCTTCAAGAACCTAAGGTCATTTTCATAGAACAACCCGATATTATCTATCCCGTATTTCAGCATGGCGATCCGTTCTACGCCCATGCCAAAAGCAAAACCGCTGTATTTTTCCGGGTCATACTTCACATGTTTGAACACTGCCGGATCGATCATACCGGCGCCCATGATCTCGATCCAACCGCTATTCTTGCAGATCCGGCAACCAGCGCCCTTACAGGCAAAACAGCTCATGGCTACTTCCGCGCTTGGTTCTGTAAACGGGAAAAAGTCCGGCCGGAAACGGGCTGATAATTGTTCACCAAACATTTCTTTAATAAAAAGAGTCAGCACTCCCTTGAGATCGGCGAAAGTAATATTCTCATCCACCATAAATCCTTCCACCTGGTGGAACATAGGTGAATGAGTAACATCTGCGTCATGACGATAAACTTTGCCGGGGACAACTATCTTGACCGGTGGTTTTTGCTTTTCAAATACCCGTACCTGGACCGGCGAAGTATGGGTGCGCAATAACACCTTATCCTCAATGAAGAAGGTATCTTGCATATCCCTGGCCGGATGTTCCGGCGGGAAATTCAAGGCTTCAAAATTATAATAGTCAGTTTCGATCTCCGGTCCTTGTACTACGGCAAAATTCAAACGGGTAAAAATAGCGCAAATCTCTTCCATTACCTGGGTAATAGGGTGCATACTGCCCATAGCCATACTGGTGCCAGGCAAGGTCAAGTCTACGGTGATATTGCTCAACGCGGCCTGTTCTGATTTTTCCTTGAGCTCGTTCTGCTTGTGATTAATTTTTTCTTCCAGGCGGGTTTTAATTTCATTCGATAATTTACCGATCAAAGGGCGTACCGCGGCGTCGATATTACTCAAACCGCGCAGGATAGAAGTAAGTTCCCCTTTTTTCCCCAGGTATTTTACCCTTAAGTTCTCGATTCCTTCCTGGGCCGCTTGTTCCAGTTCAGCCAAGGCCTGTTTTTCCAATGCTTCCAATTTACCTTTCAGTTCTTCCAAACTCATCGTTTTACCTCTAAATTAAATACAATTATAAATTTTGAATTTTGAGTTTTGAGTTTAGGTATTTCACCTTAATTCAAAACTTAAAACTTATAACTCAAAACTGTTTTTGTTTGCCTTTCTCCACTACTTGGTACATGATGATCCCCGCGGCTACAGCCACATTTAATGAATCCACGCTCTTGCGCTGCGGGATCTTGATCATTTCCTCAATCTCTCCGGTTATCTCTTTGGTCATACCCGCGCCTTCATTACCAAAGATCAGCGCCAGGGGCAATGTCCATGAAGCTTCATAATAGTTCTTGGAACCACGCACATCGCAAGCTATGGTCCTGATATTTTTGGAGCGCAGTTTCTTGATCAGGTTTATTAAATTATCTACTTTGACCACCGGCAGCCGCAATAATGAACCCATAGTCGCTCTTACTACCTTGGGATTATGCTGGTCTACGGTTTCCTTGCTCAAGATGATACCGGTTACACCGGCAGCCTCGGCGGTTCTGATGATCGCCCCCAGGTTCCCCGGGTCTTGTATCCCATCCAATATCACCAGAAATGGCTTGGGAGCGTCTAATAAGTCTGCCAGCCGGTGTTCGGTTATGTTTACAATTGCCAGGATCCCGGCCGGTGTTTCGCAATCTGAAACCTGCGCTAACTCCTGCGGGGTGACTTTAGTCATCTCTATCTTGCTGTGCGCCAGGTTTTGCAGCAATAGCTGACCGCGGCGATTGGTCTCAAGTTCCTCAGTATAAATTACTTTAAAATGCTGGGCCGGGGACCGGAGCAATTCTTCAACCGCCCGTACCCCTTCCATGATAAAAGCTTTGTTTTCGGCTCTCCCTTTTTTTTGGTGCAATGATCTTATATAAGCCAGACTGCTTTTCATTACTATTCCTACTGTCCAACCAATTTATCCAAATGCTCTTTGGCCAAGGTGTAATTATCGTTCAATTCCAGGCATTTCAGGTACATTTCCTTGGCCTTGCCTGGTTCATTTTTAGCTTCGTAAGTAATGCCCAGATTATAATATATATCAGCATTCTTGGGATCAAATTTTTGCGCCTTTACAAATTCGCTGATCGCGGCATCGTACTTACCACTCAGGAAATAAAACTTCCCCAGGTCAATTACGCACTCCTCGTCCTCTTTAGTTAAACAGGCCCGGGGGGCTTTTTTCTTATCCATCATATGGTTTATTCCACTCCTCTGAATTTATTAATATCCTTATCCGCTCCTACCACGACAAGAACATCGCCGCTCTCGATCTCATCTTCGGGGAAAGGCGTGACATTTATATCTTCCTTGAATTGGGTCTCACCGGAATCAGTGACTTCCGGGGTTTTACGCTTTATGGCAATGATCGTGATCTTGTATTTTTTCCGGACATCCAATGCTTTCAGGTTTTTCCCGGCGAAAGATTTCGGGGAAACTATTTCCACAATACTGTAATCCGGCGACAGTTCGATATATTCGTAAATATTCGGCGAGATCAGGCTCTCGGCCACTTTGGCGCCGATATCCCGTTCCGGAAAGATCACCCGGTCCACGCCGATCTTGCGCAGGACTTTACCGTGGAGGCTGTTGATCGCCTTGGTCACGATCATCTTTACGCCCATTTCCCGCAAGAGCAGGCTGACCATGATGCTGGTCTCCATGCTTTCACCGACGCTGACGATCGCGACATCGACATTCTTGATATCCAGCGATTTCAGGACCTTCTCATCGCTGGCATCAGCCTTGACCGCGTAGGTCACCTTTTCGCTGATATCCTGAATGCGTTCTTCATCTTTATCAATGGCCAGCACCTGCCCGCCTTTTTCCGCCAGGGTCAGAGCCACACTCCGGCCAAAATTACCCAATCCGATCACGGCAAATTGTCTCATACAGATCTCCTATCCGATCAAGACTTTTTCTTCGGCATATGTATACAATTCATGTCCCTTAGCTTCCATTATGGCGATCCCCAGGGTTAACGGGCCGACCCGGCCGAAATACATGGTGATCGTTACCAGGAGTTTTCCCAAGTCGGAAAAATACCCTGACAAACTGACGCTGCCAGCCGGCGCCGCGGATAATCCGACCGTGCCAAAGGCGCTGACCACTTCAAATAAAAGGCGCAGGAATTCCTGTTTTTCCAGGATCGATAAACCCATAGTGACCAGGACTATTAACGTCAGGGCGATACACGCCAGCGCAAAAGACTTGCGTACTATTTCCCCGGGTAGTTTGCGATTATAAATATTAATGTTGTATTTTCCTCGTAAAGTCGCCTTGATACTGGCGATCATGATGCCGAAGGTTGTAGTTTTAATACCGCCGCCGGTACCGCCGGGGGAGGCGCCAATAAACATAAGCATAATGACGAAAAACAAGGTTGCTGGTTGCATTAAACCCAAGTTGACTGTGTTAAAACCCGCTGTGCGGGGAGTTACTGCCTGGAAATAACTGACCAGGACCTTTTGTTCCAATGGTAAAGAAGCCATAATTGCCGGATTCTTATACTCCAATACCAGGATCACCAGGGTCCCGACCAACACCAGTAAAGCCGTGATCTTCAAGGCCATTCTGGTATGTATAGATACTTTTTTCCTTTGGCGGTAGTTATGCAATTCATTAATAACGATAAATCCCAAACCGCCGATAATGATCAGGGAAGTGATCGTCAGATTCACGACTACATCAGTGGAATAACGGGAAAGGTTACTGGAAAATGTGCTGAACCCGGCATTGCAGAAGGCGCTGATACAATGGAATAAGGCATGGCCAAAGGCATCTTTGACCGGAAACTCCCGGCTCCAGTGGACAGTCAAAATAAGAGTGGCTAAACCCTCTATCAATAAAGTGATCTTGACTATGTATTTTACAAAACTACCCAGATCAGCCAGGCTATATTGGTTGACGCCTTCCTGGATATTCAATTTATCTTTGATGCTGAGTTGTTTATTAAACAGGAAAAACATCATAGTGGCCAGGGTAATATACCCCAATCCGCCTATCTGGATCAAAAGCAGGATAATGGCTTTGCCCCAAAAAGAGAAATGAGTGGCCGTATCCACAGTGACCAGCCCGGTAACGCAAATAGCGCTGGTGGACGTGAATAAAGCATCAATAAAAGGAGTAGCCTCTCCCCTGGCATTGGCAAATGGTATGGTCAGTAATATTGCTCCGACCAGGATCAAAGAGGCAAATCCGATAGCTAAAACTTTATGTGGGGTAAACATGTGCTATTTCACCCTGCCCTTCTTGCTTGCCTGCCTGCCGGCAGGCAGGAGCCAGACAGACTTAAGCTGCTAACTGCTGCTTGGCCACTTCCACCAGAGCCGTAAAAGCTTTGGCATCATTTACTGCCAGGTCAGCCAGGATCTTCCGGTCAATACCTACCTGGGCCTTCTTCAATCCGTTCATCAAGCGGTTATACGATAATCCATTGATACGGGCAGCCGCGTTGATCCTGATGATCCAGAGGGAACGGAAATCCCTTTTTTTTGCCCGCCTGTCCCGGTAAGCATAATCCAAGCTTTTATCTACCTGCTCTGTAGCATGACGGTAGAGTTTGGATTTTCCCATCCGGTACCCTTTAGCCCTTCTAAATATTTTCTTTTTCCACGCGCGTGTGGTCTTACCGCTTTTCACTCTTGACATAATAATCCTCCATATTAATAGTACTAATCACCAGAAAATCGAAATTTGAAATTTGGCCACAATCGAATCTCGACTCTTCCTGCCTGCCGTCAGGCAGGGATTTTCGATTGTTCTGTGCGCTATTAAAATAGCGCCCTTAAGCGTACGGCAATAATTTCTTAACCATTTTCGAATCAGTCAAATTAAGCGTCCCGCTTTTACGCAGGGTTCTTAACTTTTTGGTTTTTTTCTTCGTCAAGATGTGACGGGCATGGGATTTTTTGTACCTGACCTTGCCGGTAGCGGTTACGCGAAAACGCTTTTTAGCCCCGCTGTGGCTTCTTATTTTTGGCATGTAATACTCCTTATGTGATTTTACCCTGTTAGAAAATCCCCGTTATTTCGGCAGGGTATACCTTTAGAATTATCCAGTGTGGAGAAAGGACAGTATAAAAACTTGTTCTTTCTAACGGGGTTTACTTATTTTTTAGCTGGTCCCAGCAACATGAACATCGTGTTCCCTTCCATTTTAGGCGACTGTTCAATAGTTGCGGTGACAGTGAACCGTTCTTCAATTTTTTTCATAATACTCACACCTAAGTCCATATGCGCCATTTCCCGGCCCCTGAACATCATAGAGATCTTTACTTTATCCCCTTCAGCCAGGAATTCTTCGGAATGACGCAGTTTTACTTCCAGGTCATGGGTGCCAATTTTCGGCCTGATCTTTATTTCCTTAACATGGATCACCTTATGGCTTTTCCTGGCCTTTTTTTCTTTCTTTTCCTGTTCATACCGGTATTTACTGTAATCCATTATCTTGCATACCGGAGGGGTCGATTGGCCGGATATTTCCACCAGGTCCAATCCCTTCTCTACGGCCATACTCATGGCTTGGGACAGGGCTACTATGCCCAGAGGTTGTCCCGCTTCATCGATCAACCTTACTTCATTGGCTCTGATCCGTTCATTGATCCTTAACTCTTCTCTAGCGATAACGACTCTCCTCTCTGAATGGCTTTGCCATTCCCTAAAAAATAATCGCTGATTGCCCCACCGTAAAGGGACCTATTATCAGCGATAAAATAGAAGATTATCATATGATAACCTTTTGGCTCATAGCGCAGCATTGCTGCACTGACCATACGGTGAGAAGTTATTAGCTTCTTCTTTCATGAGTTAACTTATATCATATTACTAGCGCGTTGTCAAGGACTTAAAATACATAGAAATATTTTCAATAATGAAAACAAGACGCTAAAAGATAGGGCTGTTATTTTCAACAGCCCTATCTTTGGTCTTATTTTAATACTTCATTACTGTTTCCACCGAGTTAATTGCGCTAATTCAGTTTAAACTCGTTACCTTCGGGATCCATGTAATAAAGGCTGGTAGTTGCCGCGGTTGGAGCATAAGCTTCACTGGGCGCGGTGAAATTGGATGTCCAGCGAGCGATACCCTTGGAAATACGGACCTCATCTAAAGCGCCATTAAAATAATTTTGGGTGGAGTTGAAATATCCTCTGCCAAACTCAAAGCAACCGGCGATATTAGGAACCGTGTTTATAGCAATACTAGTAGTTAGATTAAGAGCTGATCCATTAATAAAAATATATACGTTGGAGCTGCTTCTCACTAACGCTAAATGATACCAAGTACCAGCAGTTGGAGACCAGCTACCATAATAATGGCAAGTATATGACCCACCGTCACATATGCTGAATCGCAGCAGGTTACTTTCAAATGATAACACTGTACGATTGGAAGAATCCGCATATTGCTGGAACAAGCCTTGATTGCCTGATGCGGAATTAAACTTTATCCAGAAATCTATGGTAAAATCTCCAGTGCCAAAGCTCCAGTCATCAGAATCCGCTAAGGATAAATAATCCCCATTACCGTCAAAAAGACCGGCAGCAGTGCTAAACTTATACGACGCGGTATCTATCTGCGCATTGCCATTGGCCGTCACGGTTTTAGATGTGGCGGAATCAGTAAAGGTCGTGGATTGATCTGTCCCGTCGCAATGCAATAGCAATTTAGTATAGGAATCAAAGGAAGCTCCCCCATCTTCCTTAACATAAATAACACCTTCATTAGCGTAATTTATAGGAGAACTGGACACTTTTCCCAGACGCAAAACCCCTCCAGCGTAAACATCTGCAACCATCAAACATAATAAGGCTATTACTACCAAAACTTTTTTCATTTACTTATCCCTCCTTGTTTTTTATTGTAGCCTTTATGGCTTTTAGTTCAATTTATACTCGGTACCCGCGGAATCTTTAAAATACAGGTTGACCCTGTTTGATGGAGCATAAGGGGAGTTGGGCACGTTAAAATTATAGGTCCAACGCGCTTTGCCCTTGGAAATACGTAGTTCATCGATCGTACCGTTTAAATAGAAATTATTTCTTTGTTGATACCCGATCCTTAAGGTAGAAGATATATTCGCTATTGATTTGCCAGTGACATCAACATAATCACCTATGCGAGTACCGTTAAGAAAGAACATAAAATCATTCAAGTATCTTACCACAGCAATATGATACCATGTATTGGTAGTAACAGACCATCCCACCGCGTTCCACGAATCCGCACCAGAGCCTGTATCCTGCGCAAAACGAAGAGCATTGTCATAAACATAGAGACTCCAGTAATGCGAATTATCCACATACTGTTCAAGAATGGAACTGCTGCCCGTAGAATTAAATCTGACCCAAAAATCTATGGTAAAATTACCGCTGCCAAGACACCAGTCATCAGAATCCGCTAAGGATAAATAATCCCCATTACCGTCAAAAAGACCGGCAGCAGTGCCGAATTTATACACCGCAGTATCTAGTTGCGCATTGCCATTAGCCGTCACGGTTTTAGACGTGGCGGAATCAGTAAAGGTCGTGGATCCGTCTGTCCCGTCGCAATGCAATAGCAATTTAGTGAAAGTATCAAAAGCTACTTCATCGCTTTCCCTTACATAAAGAGCGCCTTCATTTGCAGTCGCGCTGGGAGCGCTGGATGATTGATGCAGGTAAAAACGCCCTGCAGCATAAACACCTCTAACCATTAAACATAATAAAGCTATTATTACCAATATTTTCTTCATTTACATACTCCTCTCCTTAATCTAATTTTCGACCGTAATTACTTAAGAACGATCTCACCATTGCTGAGGAACACACTATTATCGGAAATTTTCATGGTGCCATAGAGGTAAGTTTTCCCCGTAATACTGGTAAATGCTGAGTTATAGCCACCCTCTAAAAATGTAATTTTACCACCGCTAAAATCAACATCTTCGAAAAAGCTGCCATCCTGGCACTTTAGAGTATCACTAGTAGAAGCATTACTATACGCGGTGCTAATACTAGTATAAGAATTACCCGAGCTTTCCACTTTAACCTGACACTGGTATTTCATAGTTACGAATATATCTTTCGTTATCCCATTGTTATAAGTGAGCGTGATCTTGCCGGTCTGGACTGAATTACAGCCAGTGTGATCCACCGTCACCGTAATAGTAACACTGCCTGTTCCGGTTAAGGTCCCGCTGGAAGCCGATAGGCCTGTGATCCAAGACTCATTTTCCGCTAATGACCAGGACAGAGAACCCGCGCCAATATTACTGATCTGGAATGTGCCGGTGGTCCCGGTAGCGCTGATCTCTAAATGCTCCGGTGTAATACTGGCAATTGTAGGCTGAGGATTTTGGCCGATCATTAATACCACTTTAACCTGCTCACTATACCCACCTGCAGTTACAGTCACATATCCGGTATAAACACCATCATTTAAGCCTGTCCGGGATATATTCACAGTAATCTGCGTGTAGTTGTTATAGGCCAATCCAGTCCCGCTAGCCGGGGAAATACTGGATATCCAGGAAACATTCTCACTGGCTGTCCAATTGATCGACTGTCCATCAATAGATATGTTCTTAATATAGAAACTGGCGCTATTCTCATTAGGATCTTTTACGAGCAATTCTTTACTGCTTAGCATGTATCTCTTACCAAATATCACGTAAGCTTGGCCAGCAACAGAGGTAGCTTCACTATTGTTTTCCAGGACAGTGAAAAGGTCACCAAATCCATCGCCGTTAAAGTCTCCTGAGGTTACCGGTAGGAATCCCCAGCCATAAGTAGAGCAGCTATCATCAGATCCTGACTCTGCCAGGAAGCTTGCGCTAGCCTCAGTAGCTAGATTAACTGTGCTCCAACCACTGCTCTTGCCAAGATAAACATAAGTCTCAGCCGGATCACTGCCTGAATCAAATACTGCGCCGGTAATCACTACTTCATCTATGTCATCTCCGTTCATATCTTTGGCAATATGCGCCCAGACAGCTTTTTCAGGAGAACCATTCTTATATGGCAGATTCAGGGTAACACTGGCATCTGCCGGTATGGTCTTCTGCGCAGTCCACTTGGAAGCACCGCCAAATAGCAGATAGTTGGCAGTGCCGCCTGTAGACAATAGCAGGTCATAACAACCATCACCATTGACATCCCCGGCAGACATCCATCCGACATTGATCTTATTGGAAGCTACGTTACTAGCGACAATAGGAATAGCTACATTGAGGTCATTATATACATCCACGGCTGAACCCCAGGATGATTCTTTTCCTGATTTTCCATATACCAGGTACCTATACCAGGTACCGGAACCGATAGGATATTCCAGATTACCCAGGACTATATCATCATAACCATCGTTATTAAAATCCCCAACTGTAATGATATCACACCATTCCCACCAGTTGTAGCCTGTTGCGCTGGTCCTGAGACTATTATACAAACGGGTAACATCAGAAAGGTACGTGTCCCCGCCGCCAGTACCAGAGTCTATTCTGGGTATACTATCAGCCAATATATAATTCTTAACCAGATAGGTATTCCATTCATTCTGCGCTCTTCCCCAAATAATATATGCTCCGGGAGAATCGCCATTATCAGAACCGACAACCAGGTCATCATAACCGTCGTTATTAAAGTCCCCGGATTCCATAACATCGCCAAAATCATGCCAGTAATAGCCATTGGCCCGGATAACTACGTCAGCTTCTCTTAAAGCATAATTACTTCTCCAACCATCTGCTGGCTTATTAAAGAAGATATATATAGCGCCCGCTGGATTTTCAAATCCAGCAGTGGCATCACCTTCATAATAAGCGCACTTATCCCCAATGATAATATCTTTGTAACCATCCCCGTTGACGTCAGCTATAGCTACCGCGGTACCGGCATAGTAAGAATTATCATCTTCGGTACCGACAAATTGGATCGCGTCGGCAATTGTCGAGTCCATATGCCAGTTGTCTTTTTTGCCTAAGAATAAATAAGCCTTGCCGCTGTATGTTGCATTTAGATACTGCAACGCGCCAACGAGAATATCATCATATCCATCACCGTTCACGTCTCCTGTATCCAGAGCCATGCATTCCCGGAAATCAGATGACTGTAATCCCTGGATGGAAGCGTCAACCTTGCTTAAGCTTGTATCTAATCCGTATTTGGTGACATCATTAACATTAATAGCAACATATTTCACGCCCGCGTTACCGCCGTCAATTTTTACCATAGCATAGGCATTGCTAGTAACCTGATTCCAGTCAATAGTAGCAGTAATCACTGATAAACCTGTCGTCGTAGACCCACTATTAGAAGAAAGAGAGAGCCAGTTAACGGGATTTACCTGGGAAATCGTCCAGGATAAAGTACCACAGCCGCTGTTCTCGATAAAGAACTTCTTGGTAGTTTCCGGCTTGTTAAGCACTATATTAGTCGGGCTGACAGTCAACTCCGGCGCAATAGGCACGGAAACATTTATTGTTTTTGTTCCAGCTCCGTTTTGGTCGGTTATCACAATAGCAGCCGCGTAGGTCTGCGTACCGGTCAGAGTCGTTGTATCCACGCAGACTTGCAATATATGGTCATCCTTATCATCATATAAATAAGATCCGGTAGTGACATTGGTCCAGTTCTCACTATTACTATGGTCGCGGTATTTTACAGCCAACCAACCGCTGCCATTGGTATAGTTGATATCAACCTTATAATTGATAACATTGCCACCGTCATTTTCTATATACAGGTACCTGTCTTTTGGATTCTTATACAGTTCAGTATTAGAGTAATTTAAAACCACGGGCCGGACCTGCAGTACCGCGGCACTATCTGTAGCTAATACTTTGCTATCCGGATTCTTCGCGTTGGTACCATTAGTTACTTCGGTATTATCACCATATCCATCACTATCAGTGTCAGTGTTCAAGACATCGGTCCCATACCTGAGCTCTAAAACATCAGTCAGGCCGTCACCATCACTATCTGTATCAGCATAGTTATATAGACCGTCGCTGTCATAATCCAGAGGATGGACTAACGCTGTAGAAGCTAACCCGCTGGTACCGATACTCTCTTTCTTGGCGAGCCAATTACCATCTACTATATGGACCACAAAAACCCAGGGGTCACTACTTGACATCGTGTTATAAGCAGTTGAACCGATACTGCCAAGCTTACTGGAACTGGCTAGGAACGTGGAACTCTTATGCTTGGCAAAAGATAAGATATAATCACCATCTGTATTGTCATATGTATTTATCCAATTATCCACAGATCCATCGGTTTCCAGCATTTTTGTTTCCAGCACTTCGCCGGTTTTAGGATTAATAGCGGCAGCTAATATCCCAGTCGCGGTGAGAGTTGAAGCTGAGAAAGCTACCGAATCATCTTTTGTGATCCGGGCATATTCTGCTGTGGCTCCGGTATAAGAAGTAGCGCCAGCTTCAAACGCTGTCTTTACATATCCCAGTGAATTGAGAGCCATCCGGTAATCTTTCACGATCGGCCGGGCCACGCGGTTATAGCTTGCGCTTGCACCAGTATCCCAACGGACATTGTCGATCCAGAGCTGCGTATTACCATTTCCACTTACAACCTTAGGGAGAGTGATCGAAAATACCATCTTCATCCTGGCCAGGTTCATATTAGCCTTATGATTACTATCAGCCGCATGTTTTACATTACTAGTATCCAACCAAGGGTATTGGTGCCCATCACATAATGATCTAATAGGCAATGTAAGTTCTTGCCAAGCCGTGGAATTAGCATTAAATCCACTGATTATTGAGCTTTCATCCAGGAAAATATAGACTGCCTGACCTGGACCGTTTTCATCTTCGAATTTCAAGCAGAACTCACTTTTTAAGGCATCCCCGATAGCAGTTGGAGGATTACCGGCCTTTTGCACCTTAATCCAGAACTTAAGATTACCATTGGCATATTGGGACACGTCAACTGTATCATTGGTTCTGAATAAACCCCAACCCACTCCGTAACTCGTGCTCCACCCTTCTGTGTACATACAGCGATTGCCTTCAGGTATAGTATTACCGGTACCGGTACCGCCGGTATAGGTATATTCAGCGTACGGGCTATAGGTCAATCTCTTAGCTTCCGTGCTGGTAATATAGTCTGACTGGCTATTGATCTTGCCGTAGCCAGTTCCATCTGCTGGTAATCCCCAAGTAAATATATCCCAAGCTTGTTTTTGATTACGATTAGCCTCGCCAATAAGACCACAATCCGCGTAAAATACTATGGGAGTTACATTCTTTGTATCTTGCGCGTTCAGGCCCCACCATTCTTCCTGCATACAACCATCAGGGAAAAGATAGGTATTGGCTGGTTGCCCTTCATTGACCGGATATCCAGGAGTGGCATCATGTACCAGGGGAGCTCCTGCTTTCAATTTCCACCATTCATCTACCCATTCAAAGGCACAACCACCCAATAGAAGATTATTGGCATTGCCTGCTGACAAATGCGCGTGGATATCATCCCATTCCCAGTAAATCCCTTCCCTCTGGCTAGCCAGATCTTCAAATTCCTGGGTGGCATCTTCATTGTAATGCCAGGCGTCAACACCGTATTCACTGAAGAATACAGGCTTATTCCAGGTCACCGTATCATTATATACATCATAGAAAGAACTAAAACTTTTACCGCGATATGAATTCACGCCAATTACGTCTATATTGCTTAAATAGCTGACCCCTTCTTTGTAATCCTCATAAGTAGGATAATGCGGTTCACCCAGGCAGACTGCCACCGGGTGATTGGTATCATTCGTCTTGATCCAGGAAGCCAGGCTATTGGCTGCCTGACAGGCTGCCTGGAATGTGGGATAACGCCACATATAGTTATTCTTGCTATTATAATTGTAATTAAATTCATTGCCGATCAACCACATTAAAAGAGCGGGATGATATTTGTAAGTAGTTACTATTTTTTGCGCTAAGGCGGTATTAGCATTCGTACCATCTACCACAAAGATCACTTTCAGCCCGTTCTTATATGCTTCATCAAGCACGGCCAATCCTTGGGTCACGGCATTATCAGAAAGATCATTGATCATAGCCATGCCATCTTCCCAATCATCGAACCCGTTGCTGTTTTCATCCAAAGCAATGGGGAATCCGTCTTCTCCATATATAATGTTACCGGTACCGTCAGTCTGCCATAGCATACCGTCTGTATCTTCGTTAAAATAAAGACTACTGTCTTTAGCTAAACCAAGATCAGCATAAATACGAATGGTATTAAACCCGGCTTCCTTAATGCGCGGGAAATCATGCGCTGCCATTTCCCACATCCGTCTCCGCCCATCATGTTCAAAAGGAGCTCCGGCCGGATAGGTCTCTGAAGGCCATAAACTGGCGGTGCTCCAACATACACCTTTGATCACATAATTAGTCTCTGTTTTTAGCGTATTGTCTTCCCGGCGGTGCTGAACCCTCATCTGCCTACCGTTGATACTTACAACGCTCGGATTAGCCGGCACGGCCGCGAATAAATTCAAAGCCAGTAAAGTGTACAATATAGTGATCACTATACATCTTATTACCCGCATTTTAATTACCCCCTTTGTTTTTTTATTTTCCACTACAAAAAAAATAAACGACTAACAACCTTCATAGGTCGCCAATCGTTTACTATTCACAAATCTATTATTTGCCTTTAAAGCTCTTTGCTTCATTCTAAACTACTCTCTAGAATAAATCAAATAAATTTAACCTGGCTTTTTATTATGGCTATCGCTTCATGCTTATTTCTTTTTTACACTTCAACCTATTTCTATAGGCAATTTATCACGTCTTTATGTTATTATGTCATTACGCTGCTATTTATACTTTATTATTGGTTAATATATTACATTTGTTATTTATTGTCAATATCTATTTTACTTCCTATTGATCCAAATCATACACTTTCTAAATGATCAAGACTTAAAATGCACACTGCCTTTACCAAGCAGTCCTTCTATTTCCTGTTGGAAAGCCAGAGTGGCGCCTACCCTCATGCTACTGTCTGGTGAAACCACTACCTCGCCGGCATGGGGCGTCTGCAAATGCAAGTACACCGGGCACATCCCTGGATACTTAGCCATAGTAGCTTTCAATTTGTCCAGGTAATCTTGCTCCAAACCGACAGTCTTGATATGTATTTGGATGGATTGGGTCAACCGTTCCCTAGCTTGTTCCAGGGGTATTATCCGGTCCAGGATCACCTGGGTTTCAGCGCGTCTTTTATCCAACTGGCCGCAAACGATCACTGTTTGGTCGGTTTTGACCAGGCTATTAATAGCTGTATTATTATAATTATCGGGAAAAACCACTACCGGTATCTCCCCTTTCAGGTCTTCCAGCACAAAAACAGCCATTTTCTCATTCTTTTTGGTAAAAAGCATTTTGACTTTTTTAATGATCCCTCCTACCCTGATCGGCTGTTTTTCAGGAATATTGATCACTTCTTGCAAATTGGCAGTAGTATAGGTTTGCAGTTCGTCGGCAAAACGGGCCAGGGGATGCCCGGTCATATAAAAACCGAGGACTTCCCGTTCACCCTCCAGTAATTTATTCTCATGCCATTCTTTATGATGGGATTTCCCTGTCTCCGCCCGGGGTTCTTCCACCGGCAGGTCATCCAGGAACGATGTCTGGCCACTGATGATATCCTGTTGGAGCACCGCGGCTTTTTGTATTACCTTTTCCAGGGTATCGAACATTTCCATCCTGGTGGATCCTAATTGGTCCAGGGCGCCGCATTTGATCAAGCTCTCCACCACCCGTTTATTAACGGCATGCAGATCAACTTTTTTACAAAAATCATAAAAACTGGCGAACAAACCCTGTTTTTGCCGGGCCAGGACCATGGTATCAATAGCTCCCGCGCCTATATTTTTTACCGCGGCCAGGCCAAACCGGATACTGTTCCCTTCCACTTTAAAATTCGCGAAACTGAAATTAACATGCGGCGGACCGATCGTAATGCCCATATCCTTGGCTTCTTCTATATACAACACTATGTCATCCTGGTTACCTATTTCACTGGTCAGTAAAGCGCTCATAAACTCCAGTGGATAATGTGTTTTTAAATAAGCTGTCTGGTAAGCAAGGTACGCGTAAGCCGCGGCATGGGACTTATTAAACCCGTAGCCGCCGAATTTATCCATCAGGTCATATAATTTTGTCGCTTTTTCCGCTCTCACCTTATTCTTGGCGGCGCCTTCCAGGAATATTTTGCGCTGCTTTTCCAATTCCTCAGCTTTCTTTTTACCCATCGCCCTTCGTAAAATATCCGCTTGCCCCGCGGTGAATCCAGCCACTGCCATGGCTATTTGCATCACTTGTTCCTGATAAACAATGACGCCATATGTTTCTTTCAGGATCGGCTCTAATATGGGCAGATCGTACTTTACCGGGACCTTACCGTGTTTGCGTCCGACAAAATCATCCAGCATCCCGCTGCCCATGGGCCCGGGCCGGTATAGCGCGATCAGCGCGATAATATCATCTATACAGGTTGGCTGTATCTTCCGCACCAGGTCCCGCATACCGCTTGAATCCAATTGGAAGATACCTAAAGTCTGCCCACGGCTGAGTAATTCATAGGTTGGTTTGTCATCCAGGGGTATTTTACTGATATCAATCTTGATCTGGCGGTCAGCCGCCAGTGTTTTACACGCTGAATCAATGACCGTAAGTGTTCTCAAACCCAGGAAATCTACTTTCAGTAAGCTCATTACATCGGCCAGGGTTTTGCCGTCATATTGGGTAGTTATCTGGCCTTTCGAATTCTTACAGAGAGGAACATAATTGGTCAGTTCTTCTTTAGTGATCACGATCCCGGCCGCATGCTTGGACGAATGCCGGGTCAAGCCTTCTAATGTATGGGCCACCTGGAACAACTGTTTAAGTTCCGGGCTGGCATTCATGTTCTTTTTAAGGTCAGCGTTTTGATTCGCAGCATCAGATAAGGTCATGCCTGGATCATTAGGAATTAACTTAGCCAGGCGGTCTGCTTCATCCAGGGGAATGTTCATCACCCTGGCTACATCGCGCACCACCAGTTTCGCGCCTAATGTCCCGAACGTAATGATCTGAGCCACGTTTTTTTCGCCGTATTTATTGCGGACATAATTAATGACTTCTTCCCGGCCATCATCGCTAAAATCGATATCCAGGTCCGGCATACTGATACGGTCAGGATTCAGGAACCTTTCAAACAGCAAGCCATAACGTAACGGGTCAATATCAGTGATCGCCAGGCTATAAGCGACTAAACTGCCGGCGCCGCTGCCCCGTCCCGGGCCTACCGGGATATCGTGCGTTTTGGCATAATGGATGAAATCCCAGACGATCAGAAAATACGCTGAATAGCCCATCTTTTTAATAACGCTGAGCTCGTAATCTATTCTTTTTAATATTTCCGGCGTTACTTGGTCATAACGCTTTTTTAAACCATCTTTGCATAGTTTCTCCAGGTAAGTGTCCAAGTCATAACCATTTGGTACGGCGAAGGCTGGTAATGACACCTGGGAAAAATTAAGCTCCAGGTGACATTGGTCCGCTATCTGCATGGTATTCGCGCAGGCCTGCGGTACTTCGGCAAAAAGCTGTTCCATTTCCTGCGGTGACTTAAAATAGAACTCCTTGGTAGAAAGATGCATCCGGTCTTCATCAGTGATCCTTTTGCCGGTACCGATGCACATCAATACTTCATGGGCAAACGAATCTTCCTTACGCAGGTAATGGATATCATTACTGGCGACCAGACCGACATTTTCACGCTTAGCCAGGGCGACGAGTTCCTTTCCTACTTTGCGCTCTTCTTCCAAGCCGTGATCCATTATCTCCAGATAAAAATTTCCCTCGCCAAAGATCTGTTTATATTCAAAGAGGGCCATCCTGGCCTGTTCCTGGTTATCTTGCAATAAACTGTTGGAGATCTCCCCCTTCAGGCAGCCGCTCAAGGCGATCAACCCTTTGCTGTACTTAGCTAAGACCTCCTTATCGATGCGCGGACGGTAATAGAATCCTTCCAAAAAGGAAATAGTGCTCAATTGCAGAAGGTTTTTATAGCCCTGCATATCTTTTGCTAATAGGGTAAGATGAAAGGCTGCTTCCCCGATACCATTGGTGCTGCTGCGGTCAAAGCGGGATTTAGGCGCAATATACATTTCACTGCCGATGATCGGCTTGATACCGTTCTTCATCGCTTCTTTATAGAACAGCACTGCCCCGAAAAGGTTACCATGGTCAGTAATAGCTACTGCCGGCAGGTTCATGCTGCCGGCAGTTTTGACTAGTTTCTCTATACTGATGGCCCCATCCAGGAGGCTGTACTCGGTGTGGTTGTGCAAATGGACAAAATTAGCTTTTTTCATTCTTTAATTTTAAGTCTCTTTAAGTTTTTTGTCAATTAAAAAAACCCCTGCAAGTTTCCCTGCAGGGGTTCTGTTTTTTCTTTTGGCACCCAGCATTCAGCTTTCAGCTGTCTTTATTTAATACTGCGGCATTTGCGGCATCTGCGGCATATCTTTCTTCTCTTCCGGCTTGTCAGTGATCAGTGTTTCGGTGGTCAGCAACAATGCGGAAATACTGGCCGCGTTCTGCAGCGCGCTTCTGGTGACTTTCGCCGGATCAATAATACCAGCTTTGATCATATCCACATATTCGCCAGTCTCAGCATTAAGGCCGGTGCCAGATTTCTCCTTATGGACCCGGTCCACTACTATTGAACCTTCAAAACCGGCATTTTCAGCAATTTCCCTGATCGGCTGCTCTAAAGCCCGGCGTATAATATTGATACCAGTCTGCTCATCAGAATCATCTGCTTTGACATTTGCCAGTACGCTGACAGCATTCAACAGGACAATGCCGCCACCCGGGACGATTCCTTCTTCCACACCGGCCCTGGTCGCATGCAAAGCGTCTTCAATTTTGAATTTCTTATTTTTCATTTCAGTCTCGGTGGCCGCGCCTACGTTGATCACGGCTACTCCGCCGACTAATTTGGCTAATCTTTCCTGTAGTTTTTCCTTATCATAATCAGAGGTGGTTTCTTCGATCTGCTTGCGGATCTGGGAAATTCTCTTTTCAATGGCTTTCTTATCGCCTTCGCCGCCGACAATAGTGGTATTTTCCTTGTCTACGGTCACTCTCTTGGCTTTACCGCACATGGTCAAATCAGCCTTATCCATTTTGATACCAATGTCTTCGCTGATCACCTGTCCGCCAGTGAGTATAGCGATATCTTCGAGCATCTCTTTGCGCCTGTCGCCAAAACCAGGGGCTTTAACTGCGGTGCATTTCAAGGTGCCTCTGAGCCGGTTCACTACGAGGGTAGCTAAAGCTTC
>JAQTQE010000028.1 GCA_028712365.1 bacterium | reverse complement strand
CGTTACCAGGCTAACATCAAACTCATTCTCGATCAGGCGCAGGTTTTCATCCTGCGGCCCGAAAACATTGAGCATCTCTTCATTGTCTTGTAAGTAAACTGTTTTGGTGACCATCTTAACTCCAAAAAAAGTTGATAAGTTTCTAAGTTGATAAGTAAACACTGCCACTTATCAACGTATCAACTGCTTCTACCTAAGTTTTATGTGCAATTCTCTTAGCTGCTTCTCCCCTACTGCTCCGGGAGCGTCGGTCAAAGGACAGATCGCCTTCTGTGTCTTGGGGAAAGCAATCACTTCCCGGATAGAAGTCTCACCCAGCATCAGAGCTACCAGGCGATCCAAACCAGGAGCAATACCGCCATGCGGCGGAGCGCCAAATTCAAAGGCTTCCAGCAGGAACCCGAACTTTTCTTTGGCTTCTTCCGCGCCGATGCCTAAAGTCTTAAAGACCCTTTCCTGTATCTCTTTGCGGTGGATACGGATGCTGCCAGAGGCAATTTCCGTCCCGTTCAGGACCAGGTCATAGGACTGGGAACGCATCTGGCCCGGATCAGTCTCGAAATAATCCACATCATCGTAATTAGGAGCAGTGAAAGGATGATGCTCGCTCTCCCAGCGTTTTTCTTCATCATTATACTGGAACATGGGGAAATCAACCACCCAGAGGAAATTGAATTCCTTCTTATTGACCAAGTTCAGTTTTTCTCCCAGGTACAAACGCAGCCGGCCCAGGCTCTCGATCACGACCTTGGGCATATCAGCTACGATCAGGATCATATCATTTTCTTTAGCTTGCATGGTTTCTTTTAATGCGGCCAGGACTTCCGGCTTGAAGAATTTAGCGATCGGGGAATCCATCCCCTGCCCGGTTACCTTAAACCAGGCCAATCCTTTGGCTCCGAATTCATTGGCCAGTTTGGTCAAGTCTTCTATTTCTTTGCGGGAATAGCCGGCAATCCCGGGAGCGCAGATCGCCCGGATCACACCTTTGTTTTTTGCTACTTCGGCAAATACCTTAAATTCAGTATCCTTAGCTATGTCAGTGATATCCCTGATCTCCAAGCCAAACCGCAGGTCTGGTTTATCACTGCCATATTTACTTTTAGCTTCAGCATAGGTCAGGCGAGGAAAAGGAGTTTTTAATTCTATATTCATCATTTTCTGGAAAATCGCGGACATCAATCCTTCCACATGGGCGAAGATATCTTCCTGGGTGACAAAAGACATTTCCATATCGATCTGGGTATGCTCCGGCTGCCGGTCAGCGCGCAGATCCTCATCCCGGAAACACTTGGCGATCTGGAAATATTTCTCCATACCAGCTACCATCAACATCTGTTTGAACAACTGCGGAGACTGCGGCAGGGCGAAAAACATGTTCGGATGCACCCGTGACGGCACCAGGTAATCCCGGGCGCCTTCCGGCGTTGATTTCGTCAGTATCGGGGTTTCCACTTCGACAAATCCCTGGTTATCCAGGTAATCCCGTATCACTTTCACGGTTTTATAACGGAAGATCAGATTATTTTTCATTCTGGGCCGGCGCAGGTCCAGATACCGGTATTTCAGCCTGGTCTCTTCATTAACCTCAGTTTCCTCGGCAACCTCAAAAGGCAGGGTTTTGCTGGGATTGAGCACTTCTAATTTTATGGCTGCTATTTCTATTTCACCGGTAGACAATTTGGGATTTTCAGTGCCTGCCGGACGTAAAGTTACCTGGCCGGTCACAGTCACTACAAATTCGCTGCGCAGTTTCTCGGCTTCCTTAAATATTTCTGCGCTGGCTCCCTGGGGATTAAAAACCACCTGGGTTAATCCGGTACGGTCACGCACATCTATAAAGATCAATCCGCCATGATCCCGGCGGCCATGGACCCAGCCTACCAGGGTCACGGTCTGTCCTGCGTCATTTTTCTTCAGTACTCCACACGTATGCGTCCTTTTCACTGATTTTACCCTTTCTTGAATATGATTTCGCTGATTACAAAACTGATTACGCGGATTTAAACTACTTTATCTTAATTTCTTTTAACAGCGAGACGAGATCGTTTAACTTAATCTCCTTCTGCTCTTTGGTTTGCATATCCCGTACTATGGCGATACCTTTTTTTATTTCTTCTTCGCCGATAATGACCGTAATTTTAGCTTCACACTGGTCAGCTTGGCGCATTTGGCTCTTCAGGCTTTTATCTTCCAAGCAGGCTTCAACTTTCAGTCCGCTTTGCCGTAAGTCACGAATAAAATTAAAAGCTTCTAGTTGGGCCTGTTTTCCCAGCAGGGCGAAATAAATATCCACCCAGGTTTCCATCAGAGCGCCTGCTCTCTGTTTCTTGAGCACTTCAGTCACTCTTTCTACCCCGAGGGCAAAACCGACCGCCGGCATATCCGGGCCGCCCAGTTCTTTAACCAGCTTATCATAGCGCCCGCCAGCGGCTACCGCGTCTTGCGCTCCCAGGCTCTCTGATTTAATTTCAAACACTGCCTGGGTATAATAATCAAGTCCCCGGACCAGGAACTTATCAACGGTAAAAGCGATATTTTCCTTCTGCAACGCCTGCTGGATATCCTGAAAATTATCCCGGCATGACTGGCACAGGTAATTCTGCAGCGCCGGCATTCGGTTGACCACTTGGCGACAGGTTTCTACCTTGCAGTCCAACACCCGCAAAGGATTCCGTACTATCCGCCGTTGGCAATCAACGCACAGTTGGGTTGAGCTTTCCCGCAGGAATTTTTGCAGCACTTCCCGGTAGGCTGGACGACATGCGGCACAGCCCACGCTGTTGATATAGACTTTAATGCCAGCCAGGCCAATGCGCGAGAAAAACTCCACGCACCATAAAATAATCTCTACATCACGCCAGTAGCTGCTGGAGCCGATACTTTCAGCCCCGATCTGGTAAAACTGGCGATACCTCCCGGCCTGCGGCCGCTCATAGCGGAACATCGGCCCCTGATAGTACAGCTTGGTCAGATTACCCTGGGACAAGAGATTATTCTCTATCGCCGCCCTGACCACCCCGGCCGTACCTTCCGGGCGCAACGTCAGGCTGCGGCCTTTTTTATCGGTAAAGGTGTACATCTCTTTTTCGACAATGTCCGTATCTTCCCCGATACTGCGGTTAAATAAGCCGGACTCTTCAAAAATAGGCGTGCGAATTTCACTAAAACCATAGTCTTGCAACAACTCGACCGCGGTTTTTTCCAGGTACTGCCAGAGTTCGATCTCCGGCGGATAAATGTCTTTAGTTCCTCTTACTCTATTGTATTTCATGAAACCCTCTACTAAAATCCTAAATTCGAATATCTAAATCCTCCCCTGCTGATTTGTCCTAAAGGACAAATCAAAGACGCGGGGACAGGTAAACAATATCAAAAATAAAATATCAAAACGTTTAATAAATTTGTATTTAGTGCTTAGAATTTGTTTAGGGTTTCGATATTAGAATTTAGAATTTGTATGTTACAGTCTGTAGACAATATTTTCGATGCCATTATTGGCGCTGCATTCTAAAACCTGGGTGGCCTGGTCATGCAGGTCAGACAGTACCTGGCCGACTTCTCCCGGGTGTTTATCCGTAAACACTTCCAGCATAAAAATATCCCGGTAACCGATCTCTTTTAACCCGGCCATAATACCGGCCCAGGGAACCTGCCCGTCGCCAGGCGGCAGATGATCATCAAATCGCCCGTGATTGTCAGATAAATGCAGGCTAATGACCTTTTTACTAAAACTTTTAAGCATTCCTAAAGGATCCTGTGTCAGGTTCGCGTGTGATGTATCAAAGCAAATACCCAGGTTTTCCGTATAGAGGTCATCGATGATCTGGTTCAGGTCATGGGCTTGGCCGCCCAAGAGGTGCGGCAGGAGATTTTCCACGGCCAGCCGGACATGCTTGGTTTTGCAATAACAAATTAATTCATACAGGCTTTCCTTGCACTTGTTCAACCGGCGGTATTTTTCATCCTGGTTATTCAGGTCAAAAGCCTGCATACTGGGATGGACAATAGCGATCTCACCGGATAAATAATTCAGGACATCGATGCCCTTTTTATATTCCCAAACTGCGTGGACCCGCGTTCCTTCATCCAGGCTGGAGATATCCATTCCCGGCCAGACCGGCAGATGCAGGGAATGCACAAAAATGCCATACTCTTTCAGTTTATTACGCAAGTTGTAAGAATGGATCTTTTGCTGCCAGATCTCCAATCCTTCTTTCAAAAGGAAATTCGTATTATTGACGGCGATAGAGCTGGGCGTGCCCCATTCAATGGTATCCAGGCAGATCTCGATCACTTCGAAACCCGCGTCCTTGATCACAGGCAAATACGGAATTACATCATGGTCATGAAAAAATCCCGTCGAAAGACCTAACTGCAATTTAACCCCCTCAAACACAGCTGTAGAGCTGTACAGCTGTAAAGTAAAAAAGACAATGAGTTTGGGTTTCTCTTACTTTACACCTTTACAGCTTGCTGTATTTCGAAGCATATCTTCTGCAACTTTATAGCTGCTTTAGATTTTATAGTTGGACAAATTAAAACCGCACCAGGGTTTGACACAGTAATTTTTTTCCTGGTGTGAAATACAATTAAGGTCCTGCTCGTTATCAAGATGGTCGGCGATCAAGCCGGCAAACAGGCGCACGTAAAACTGCGCCCGCGTACAAGCGTCGTACTTTGACCAGAAATTACCCCAGTGGAAATCCCGTTCATATTTCGAGCGGACCAGTCCGGCAATATGCTTAGGATGCCAGTTCATTTTAGTCAAGAGCCGGACGACCAGTTGGATATTAGTTGGTTTCAGCAAATTATTATTCGGGTAACGCAAAGCATGCGCGGCGCAAGCCGGCAGGATATCAATATTAAAATAATCGTAACTGCGCGGCCATTCTTCCGGCGGATGAGAATATTCCTGGTCATAGTACCGGTGAAATTTATAAAGCTGCGAATGCTTATAGCTGTTGATCAATTTGCTCACGGGCTGCGTCACATCCGGTATAGTGGTCTGGACCTGCGCGGCATAAGCCGCGGCCTTACAGAAATCCTGGCGCAATTCCAGCAATTCTTTAAGGCTGAGGTCGATCCGCGGCAAAGTGATCTGGATCGGGGTCGCATCAGCCACTAATTCGGTAAATTTCTGTTTCTGAACCTTATGTTTCTGGTATAAGCTAAAAGCGCAGCGCACATCGCGGATATTCATCGGATCGCCATACATCGACAGGTCAAGATTGATAGCCTCGCGCCCTTCCCCTCCCTTGCCTACCGCGGTATCGGTACAGACCACCGGTATCTGCGTATGCAGACGCACTTCCTTGATCACTAAATGCGATATATACTCCAGGATACGGCCCATCCCGTCATGCGCCAAATTAAAACGTAAAGCTTCCAGGTTGTCTAAGGACAAGTCACGGGTTGACGCCAGATTATCGCTTAATTTACCTATTTTTTCCAAGGCTTTATTGGTTTTAGATTCTCTTTTTATCTGGAAAGCAAAATGATACCCCTGGCCGGTCATAATGACCAGTGGATAAATATCCAATCGCTGGAAAACTTTCAGAATGGCCTTATACACTACTTCTATCTTGGTAAAAACTTCTTCCGGCTGTAAATATACTTTGCCGGGAAAATCCATATTAAAATATTCAACATCCAGGACCCCGACCGTATAATTCATATCACTGACGGAACGAAAGATATCCAATCCTTTCCCCAGGATCCAATCGAATTTATCCTTGGAAGTGGAAATAAAGTTGCGCGCGTGGATATCCTCTTCCTGCAGCGCTGTGCCGTATCCTACCAGGTACTGGGCGGAAAAACCATCGGGGTCATGAGCTTCACCCCCGCAATATTCGGCGATCCTTTTACGTACGTTGGTATTACGGTAAAACTCTTTGTCTGGCATTTTTTAGTCCTGAAACTCCCCTGTTTGAGATTAAGTTATTATAGCTTTATTGCTATTTTATTGCAATAAAAAAAACCCCTATTTTAGGGGTAGCAAGGTGAAGGTTGTAGAAGTAAGTATGGAAGTAGGTCACTTCAGACCAAACTTACTTCCAAAACTTACACCTAATTACTGTCTTCTACTTCATTTCCATTACTTTTTGGTAAGCGTTCTCAGTGTTGATGGCGAACTGTTTTAGATTGAATTTCTCTTCAATATGGCGATGGGCTTTATCACCCATGCGTTTGCACATGCTTTTATCAACTAACAGGTCATAGACCCTTTGGGCCATGGCTTCATGATCACCCGGATCTACCAGGTAACCATTATCCATATCCTTGATGATCTCCGGGATACACCCGACTTTTGTAGCTACCAGCGGCTTGCCGCAAGCCATCCATTCCATAACTACTCTGGATATGGCTTCACTTCCCACTGAGGCCACTACCCCGATATCACAGGCATTCATGAACTTGACCACGTCTTCGGTGCGCCCCAAATAAGACACTTCATTCTGCAAACCCAGGCTATATACTGTTTCAGACAATCTTTTCCATTTAACATTTTCTTCTTTGCCTACGATCAAGAACCTGGCTTTGGGGTAAATATCCTTGACCATTTTAGCCGCTTGTACAAAAGTGCTGTGACCTTTAACCGGATCTAGCCGTCCGACAATACCAACGATCGCCGCACCAGGATCAACTTTCAACTCTTTCTTCATGCCTTCATCCGCATACTGCGGCTTGAACACAGCGGTATCCAAGCCCTGATAGACAGTAATAAATTTATAATCCGGTAAGCCCAGGCTTTTTATGCAGGCATTGCGAATAAATTCCGCGGCACAGATTATCAGATTGCTTTTTTCATATAAGTGCTTATTCGCCACGTTGGCCGAGGGATTACGGATATCACCGCGCGTACGCACGATGGGAATATGGCTGAAAGTGGTACGCAGGGAGAAATAGGCCCAGAAATGGCTCTGGCCGCCATGCGCGTTGACCAGTTCAATTTTTTCCCTGGTCATGGCCATCTTCAGGTTAAAAACATTTACATCAGTGAAATTAAGCGGCAGTATTTGCAGCCCCATCTTTTTAGCCTGGTTGATGGGCGGTTTATTCGGCCAGCCGCCGACGACAATCTTATGTCCCCGGTCAGCCAGGGCTTTCGACACGGTCAGAGCATAATTGGTAATACCGCTGTCCCAGGGTTCATCGATCAACTGCAGAATATTCATTTAATCTCCATTCTGTTTTAAAAACAAATAACTATTAGTTTACTTTGGGGTCCTGTCTCGGGTTGATGCCGTGTATCAGTGAACTGTCACTATTTGTTCGCTCCAGTGTCGGTTTCCATGTCCGCTCACGCGGACCTGCGCCAAAGGTCTTTTGACAACTCGGTGCCTCCGCAATAGTTCGACAGGCTCACTATCCTGAGCAACGTCGAAGGACTCGCCCCCTGGGCTCAAACATGCTCGGCATCCAGCAACCGTAGTGTAGTGCTTCTATCATTTCTTGACATCTGAAGGCTTGGCTTTGAGCTGAATACCCGGAGCGACGACACCGGCGTATCTGAAGATACGTCCAGGAGAAGCGACACCATAGTCAGCCAAAGACAACCTTCCCGGAGGGCGGTGCTCTTTTTCCCTGCTTACTGCGTTGCTCATCGCTGATGTGCTTGGCTCAAGCACACTGCGCTCTTCGCGCCTTGAACCAGGGAAAAATATCTACCGCAGATTTAAAGAAATGATAGAAGTACTACACTGAGATGCCCTCGTTGTCTGCAAGCGTGCTTTGGCTGAAACCGACAAGCTCGCTCAAAATAATGACCAGTTCCCTGATCTATACATTGGATAATAGGCGAGCGCGGCCGCTGAATGTCATGGAGAAAACCTTCGGAAGCTTGAGTTGGCATGGACGCTTCACCCCCGTACTTTGGGGAACTCAAGCGAGATAGAGAGCGATTTCCGCGCCGGGGAAATCGACTCGTTTTTCGCCGCGTCCGCCAACGCTTTAGTGGTGGAGAATGACTCAGCGTGACAGCGAGCCTATCGCCCCTTCTATTCTTCCAGTCGTCTTTTCACCGCGTCATAAACATCAGAAACCGAGATCAGCTTCATGCAAGCAAAATTCTTCTTCGGGCAATACTTACTCCCATGCTTCCCGCACGGACGACACGGAAGATCCTTCTCCACTACTATGTCTTTAGTGCTATAAGGATAAAAACCCAAGCTCTGGGTGGTCGGCCCAAAGATCGCCACCACCGGCACCCCTAGGGCGGTAGCTATATGCATAGCGCCACAGTCATTGGTGACCAGCAAATTAAAACGTTTCATCAAGGCGATCATTTGCGGGATGGTATTCTGACCAGCCAGATTAATAACTGTTTCACGCATCTCGTGGGCCATTTTACCCGCTACCGGGGCATCTGTCGGGCTGCCGATGATAATGATAGTAGCTTTTAGCTCATGGACCAGCCGGTCTGCCAGCGCGGCATATTTTTCTGTCGCGTAGCGTTTTGTTGCCCAAACACTGCCAGGATTTATACCGATAACCAGATCAGTTGCTTTGATCTCATATTCATTATAGAGTTCTAAAGCATAATTCTTTGCTACTTTCCCAGGATCTATAAAGATCGCGGCTTTCCTGTCTTTCACTCCCAATGGTTTGAGCAGATCAAGATTACGGTCGATCTCATGGATCTGGGTGCTTTGTCTGTATTGGACCTTATCAGTATATAAAAACCTGCCGGCAGCGGTATTAAATCCGATTCTTCTTGGTATCCGCGCCAGGAAACACAGTAAAGCGCTTTTGAAAGAACGATGCGGTAAAATAGCCATGTTAAAATGACGACCTTTTATCTTGGTCACCAGGTCCAGGAAAGCCAGCCAAGATCGGTCCTTACCTTTTTTATCATAAATGATGATCTCGTCAATATCCGGATTATTCTCCAGTACCTCTTTTACGCTGGGAATAACCATCACGCTCAGATAAGCATCAGGAAAAGCTTTCTTAGTCGCCATGATCAACGGGATAGTTAGCACGACATCCCCTAGAAATGCAGTTTGCATGATTAATATTCTTTTTAATTTATCCATCAATCGCACCTATGCTTTTCCGTCATCTGCTAACTGCTATCTGCCTTTAACTGTTCCAGCAGCGATTCAAATACTTCTTGCGCTGAAAGTCCGGACAGGCAGAGCCAGTCCCCTCTTTTGCAATCATTGGTACCATGCAAACTGCAGGGGCGGCAGGGTAATTCCTTGAATAAAACAATATCCTTGGGTCGCGGGCGGATGAACCCGAATTCCGGCACTGTGGGCCCCAGTAGTATTAAGACCGGTATATCCAGAGCCTGGGCAATATGCAGCGCCCCGGAATCACCGGTTACCACCACCCGGCACTGTTTGATCAGGGCGCACAGCTGGCGCAGGTCAGTTTTCCCGGCCAGGTTTATGACCGTATCCCTAATATCTCCCGCTTCTTTCAATAACTTACTGATAAACAGCTGGTCGGTAGAATCCCCGAACAACAGCAGCTTAAGTTTTTTACTTTGGCAGAGATTGATAAATTCCAGCCAATTCGGCAACGGCCATTTTTTAGTTTCCCATTTAGCGCCTGGATTCAATCCGATGACCAGGTCATTCGGTCCGAGACCATACTGTTCCAGCGAAGCCTGGGCTAATCTGCTCTCTTTTTCCGTAAGATAAACTTTAGTATCAGGGTGACCGGGCAATGATCCTAAAAATCCCAGGGTATCTAAATAGCGCTGGACCACGCTTTTTTGCAATGCCTGGTTACCCTGCTTAAAATGGAGCAGCGCGTAACGATTAAATGATTGTTTGTCATAATGGATAACTTTCGTGCCGGCAGCAAAACCCAGGATATGACTGCGTAAATTACTATGCAAATCTAGGATCAGGTCATATTTATTTCTTCTAACGCGGCTGATCAAGTTGGCCAGATTTTCCTGCCGTTCCAGAGTGAGTATTTCATCAATATTCGGGTTATTAGCAAAAATATCCTGGTATTGGTTCTTAGTCAGGATCGTTATTTTTGCTTGCGGCAAGGCCTGGCGTAGAGCGGCAAATACCGGTGTGGTCAAGACCACATCTCCCAAGGAACTAAACCGCACTACTAAGATATTTTTATATACCGGATTCATAATACCAAAAGCCTTTCCATAGCCGCCATGTTCTTATCCAGGGCTCCTTTTTTAGCGATCAAGCTTTCCCTGGCCCTGTCACCCAGGAGCCGGGCAGCTTCCGGATGAGTTAACAAAAATTCAGTTTTTTCCGTTAACTCAGTCGGGGTTTTTACCTGGATAACGGCATTGTGTTGTAATAAATAAGCGGTTATTTCCTTAAAATTACGCATATCCGGGCCACATATCACTGGTTTGGCCAGGGCCGCTGGTTCTAATATATTCTGGCCGCCAAAATTAGCCAGGCTCCCGCCGATAAAAACGACATCAGCTATACTGTAGGCCCGCAACAGTTCTCCCATCGTGTCGATCAACAGGCAATCATACACTGGATTGGCAGCCTTTTGCGAATATAAAGAGAACAATATGTTATTATCGCGCAATAATTCTTTGATCTCTTGAATGCGTCCCAGGTGCCGCGGGGCCAGCACTAGTTTTAAATTGGGTACTTTCTTCCGTATATCCTGGAATGCTTTCAAAAGCAGGCTCTCTTCATCGTTACGGGTGCTGCCGGCGACCCAGACCAGATCCCCCGGCCCAAATAAATATTCAGCGCGAATACTGGCCGCCGGGGCAGTCGAAGGGATTACAAAATCATATTTTATATTATCAGTAATGCTGACCAGTTGTTCCGGTATGCCCAATGTCACAAATCTTTCCTTATCCTCGCCTGTCTGGACGCAAGCATGATCCAGGCAACGCAATATTTCCCCGAACAACAGCTTAAATTTCTGGTAGGTCGGATAACTCCGGTCAGACAGACGGCCATTAAGCAGGATTATCTTAACACCCTTTTTCCTGGCAGCGGTAATGAGGTTAGGCCACAATTCAGTTTCAATGATCCCCAGCAAAACCGGGTTAAGCTTGTTAATATATCTGGGCACGATGAATGGCAGATCCAAGGGGGCAAAGATGATTTCAGCTAGTCCGGCCAGGTTGGTTTTAGCTTGTTCGAAACCAGTCGGGGTGATGACTGAAACAACTATTGGCCAGGCCTTCTTATGCTCCTGCAGTTTTTTCACCAGGGCCTCGGCAATTTTTACTTCCCCGACACTGGCAGCATGAAGCCAAATCACTGGGTTCGCCTGTACCGGCAGATCAAACCCCAAACGCTGCCGGCATCCCGCCCGCCAAGTGCTAGAGAGCAAGAGCCTTAGCAACCAGTAAGGAGAACTGATAATAACTGCTATGAGGAGCACGGTATTATATAACCAGATCATACTAATTTATCCGTTTCATCAGTCAGGAGATTCAGCGCTGCTTGCAGTTCTTTTTTCTTCTCTGCCAGATCGTCTGTTTTCCGGACATATATAGGATTACCGTTAGCTACAATAATAGAGTTAAAAGGATACGGGACAATAAATTTATCCCAGTTATTCAGTATTTTCTTGCGGCGGGCGCTGAACGTCAGCGGCACTATAGGCAGGCCTGTTTTCTGGGCTATGTATAAAACCCCGGGCTGGATTTCCCGGTATGGTCCTTTGGGCCCGTCTGGAGTAAAAGCTAATACATCGCCGGCAGCTGCCGCGTGCACCAATTCAACCAGGGCTCGCATACCACCGCGTGTAGAAGAGCCCCGGACCGCCTTAAAACCGAATAACCTGGTAATATCGGTAATAAGCTGTCCATCCCGGCTCTGGCTGATCAGAATATTAATTTTACGGAAACGGTGGGAATAGACGAGGAATAACTGCCGGCCGTGCCAGAAGGCATAGATATAGTTTTGTCCTTCTTTTCTAAATTTTTCGATGATCCCGTTATTGATCACGGTGATGCGGCTGGTAATACCAATGATCCAAATAGCTATATAGCCAATAAAAGCAAGCAGTTTATGGAACAAAAGATGCTCCTTAAATATCAATTTCTTAATACTGAAAATCGAAAGTTGATATTAGACCGCAATCAAATTTCCCTGCCTGCCGGCAGGCAGGAATTCTCTAATTTCGATTGCTCTGTGCGCTGTCTTAAATGACAGCGCACTACTCCCTAAACTGTATCTCATGCAGCTTTTTGTATAGGCCGCAGCGATTAAGCAGTTCCTGGTGTTTCCCGATGTCTATAATCCTGCCTTTTTCCAGCACGACTATCTTATCAGCTTTGCGAACAGTGGAAAGCCGATGCGCGATGATAAAAGTGGTACGCTTCTTCATTAATTGGTCCAGAGCCTCTTGCACGATCTGCTCACTCTCGCTATCCAAGGCACTGGTGGCTTCATCCAGGATCAAAATACGTGGATCCTTTAAAATCGCCCGGGCCATAGCAATGCGCTGGCGCTCTCCCCCACTCAAATTGATCCCGCGGTCCCGGATCATGGTTTCATATCCCTGCTCCAGGGACAAGATAAAATTATGGGCGTTCGCCGCTTTGGCCGCCTGAACTATCTCCTTTTCCGCAGCTTGCGGACTGCCATACGCGATATTATTCCTGATCGTATCACTAAAAAGAATAGTTTCCTGGGTGACAATCCCGATCTGGCTCCTGAGAGAAGATAACGTCACTCCTTTTAAGTCATGTCCATCCATTTTCATTATACCCGCAGTTGGGTCATAGAAACGAGGTAATAAATTAACCAGTGTGGTCTTGCCGCTGCCGCTAGGCCCGACAATAGCGATAATTTCCCCGGTTTTTACTTTTAGGTCAATATCGTTTAAGACAGGCTCTGTATCATAAGCGAACCCTATTTTTTCAAACACAATTTCCTTTTGCAGTAACGGCAGAGGAACAGCATCAGGTGTTTCCATCACAGTCGGAACTGTATCCAGGACTTCAAATATACGTTCACTGGCAGCAATGGTCTGTTGTAAGACAGCATTAGTATTGGAAAAACTCTTGATCGGAGTATAGGTTGACAGGGCTGCTCCCACAAAAGAGAAAAAAGCTCCTGCTGTCCAATTGCCGCGGATCACTTCCATTCCGCCGTACCAGACAAAGATCGTTGACCCAAGTACTCCGATAAATTCCATCAGCGGCGGCGACAGGGCGATCACCCGCATTGACCGCATGGTAATGTTAAAGAAATTACGATTTTCCTTCGTAAACCGTGCCCTTTCCCGGTCCTGGGCGCAAAAAGCCTTGACTATCTTGATGCCGGAAATTGTCTCGATGAGAATAGAGTAGATATCTGCGGTTTTCTGCTGGGATTCAGTGGAGACATGCCGTAACTTCTTGCCGAAGATCGCTAAAATATAGATTATAAAAGGGCTAAATACCAAAGTATAGGCGGCAAAACGCCAGTGCAAATAAAACATTAAACCGATCAAGCCGATAATGGTCAATCCATCTTTGACTAAACTGACCAAGCCGCTGGACACGGCATTCTGGATTATACCGACATCATTGGTAATACGGGAAATAATAGAGCCGGTCCTTTTATTCTCGAAATAATCCAGGGAAAGTTTTTGGTAATGCTCAAACAAATCATTACGCAGGTCCATGACAATTTTTTGCCCGATGTACGACATGAGATAGCCTTGTCCATATGAACAGATCCCTTTCAACAAAAAGATCAATGGCAAACCCAGAGCGATCATTAACAGCATATGTACATTTTTTTCAATAAAAATACGGTCGACTACATATTTCATGATCCACATCGAAGCTGTAGTGAACAAAGCTACGCCGACCATGCAGATCACAGCCCAAAGCAACCGACTATAGTAAGGTTTGACATACTTCCAGAGTTTCGAAAAAACAGCTTCATTATTAATCATGTTTACCTTATCTGGGCCAGTATTTCCTGCGCCGCTCGCGACGAGGCGCCGGATGTCCCCAGTTTATCCTTAGTCTGCAACAATTTATCTTTAATCGCCTTTAATTCAGCCGGATTGTTTAAATATTTCTTGGTCTGCGCCGCGATACTGGCAGGTTCCACGGCATTCTGGATAAACTCCGGGACTACTTTTTGGCCACTGACTATATTGGCTAACCCGATATACGGGATCTTAACCAGGCGCTTGGCCAGCTGGTAGCTTAAGGCATTCACCTTGTACATGATCAGCATCGGGATCCCCAAATAAGCCATTTCCAGGGTAGCTGTTCCGCTGGCGACATAAGCCAACGTCAATTGCCGCCTGACCTGGTATGTTTCGTCATCTATTACTTTAACCGCCAAGCCGGAAGCCTGGATAATATTTTCCAGCAAGGTTATATCTATGGACGAAGAACGCAATAAGACTAGTTCAACATCAGGCTGGGTGGCCAGCACTTTGCCGGCTGCGGCCAGCATCACCGGCAATAAATGTTCTACTTCCTGGCGCCTGCTGCCGGGCAATAATCCGATCAACTTCTTGTCGCGGCCAAGATTGAACTGCTCATAAATATCTGTTTTTGTCGCAGCGGGAATATGTTCCAGCAGCGGATGCCCGACCCAGGTCACCGGCACGCCGGCCCGGGCGTATATTTTTTCTTCAAAAGGAAAGACCACCAGCACTCTAGCGGCAAATTCTTTGATCTCCTTGATCCGCCCCGGCCACCAGGCCCAGATCTGCGGCGCAATATAATAAACTACGGGGATTTTTAGAGAATGAGCCAGTTTCCCGACCTTAAAATTAAAACCGGGATAATCTATCAGCACGACCACATCCGGTTTTTCTTCACGGAGATACTGCTCTGTGGTTTTCAATAACCGTTTGATCAAAACGAGGTTCTTGATGACCTCAAAAAAGCCGATTACCGCATGGTCAGCCAGGTTATAAAGCAACTGCATCCCGGCAGCTTGCATTCTCTGGCCGCCAAAACCGGCGATGGACGCGGTTGGCTGCAATTTTTTTAATTCTTTTACCAAGTTAGCGCCATGGATATCCCCGCTGGCTTCCCCGGCTACAATGAATATTTTCATGAAATACCTTTACTGTTAAATTCTAATTTCTAAATTCGAAATTCCCCCCTGCTGATCCCGATAAATCGGGATCAAAGATGCGGGGACAGGTAAACAAATCCAAAATTCCAAACAAAATCCCAGTTTAGAACATTTGAGATTAGTATTTTGAATTTGTTTAGAGTTTAGATATTAGAATTTAGAATTTGCCTATTTTATTTTTCTCATTATTTCGAGAGCTATTTCCAGGGCATCGCGTCCATGTTCACCGGTTACCTGGGGCTTCCTGCCTTCACGGACACAATTGACAAAATGTTTCAATTCTTCAGCCAAAGGTTCCAGTTTGACCAACCGTGGATAAACGATTTTTATATCTTTCAGGCTGGTGACATCTTCTTTCTTTTTTTGGTATATCTTTAATCCAGGCTTGGCATAATCAAGAGAAAGGTATGAATCTTTCTGGAAAATACGGATCTTGCGGAATTTCTTTAAGGACACCCTACTGGCGGAAATATTAGCTACGCAACCATGGGCAAAGCGGATCCTGGCATTAGCGATATCTTCAAAACTGCTGAGTACTTTGGCCCCGACCGCATCTATGGACACGATCCTGTCTTGTACCAGGTACAACACAATATCGATATCATGGATCATCAGGTCGAGAACTACGCTGATATGCGCCACACGCGGGTCATATGGCCCCAGGCGATTGGCTTCAATGAATTTCGGTTCATTGATATATTTTTGCGACTCGAGAACAGCAGGATTAAACCGTTCAATATGACCGACTTGGAGAATTAAATTTTTTTCTTTTACCAGGGCCAGCAATTCTTCGGCCTCAGCCAAGTCCGGTGTAATCGGCTTTTCGATCAAGCAGTGAACCTGGGCATTGATAAAATCTTTGGCGATCTGGTAATGCAGCGGGGTGGGAACGGCAATACTTACCGCGTCTACCTTGGCCAGGAGCTGCCGGTAATCAGTATATGCCGCAGTCTTATATTGGCGGGCAATTTTCCTGACTTGGGGTTCATTGATGTCACAGATACCTACCAGCTCCACTTCTGGCAAACTACTGACGATCCTGGCATGATGCACCCCAAGATGCCCTATTCCTATGACCCCCATCCTTAAAGGAAGCATAAAATACTCCAAGATGAAATTCTAAATTCTAATATCTAAATAGCAAACAAACTCTAAATCCTAATTTCTAAATCCTAAACAAAATCAAAGTTATAAATTCAATATTAGGATTTTTACTTATTTTCTATCGCTATCAGACAAAGCTTATATGTATCTGCCAGTTTGATCACCGCGTCAATATTCAGAATAAGTGTTTCCCCGGCACAAAAAGCTAAAACCCTGGCACCGGCTTCGTGTAATACGGTAATAGTGTTTTCACCGATGATCGGGACATCGAAGCGAAAATCCTGGTGGGGCTTGGATACTTTCACTACCACCACGTCGCCCTTGCCGATCTTACCGCCCCGCAGGATAGTCTGATCAGTCCCTTCCATCGCTTCGACTGCCAACACTGCCCGGTCTCTCACTACAATTGTCTGTCCGACGTCCAGGGCAGCTATGCCCTTGGCGATCTTCAAGCCAAATTCGATATCTTTTTCCTGTTCTTTATCCGGTTTTATCTTGGTTAAGACTCCTGCCGGCGGAATGAATTTCTCTAAAAATATCCTGGAATCAACCAAAGTAATGCCTTCTTTACCCAACTCCTCGGCCACTCCGCCCAGGATCGTATCTGCTTTTTTGTTCGGCAGGCGTTTTAGCAGCGCGGCTGCCCGGAGATCAAGTTTTAAAAGGTCAAAAAGACGAAAATGTTTTACCTGTCCGGCCATCACTACCTGGATTACTTGCTCTTTTTTAAAGATATCGATTAATTTATTCAATTGCCCAAGCCCTACCCAGGTAAAGCTGTCTACCATGGTTTTTAACTCAGGATTAGTTTCTCCATCCAAAGCGACAGTAATAATTGTTTTTCCTTGCGCTTTAGCAGCTTGAGCAAAATGTAGGGGATAGTCGCCATTCCCCGCTATCAGGCCTATCTTGTCTGTCATAAATCCTCAAGTCTAAGGTTTTTGGGTTAGGAAGTAAGTTTGGTCTTAGGTCTATGGGTGTTGGGCTCCAAACCATAGCCTTTAGACTTACCTCCATACCTACTTCTACAACCAACAACTGTCACCGCTGTTTTTTACTCTTTCGTGATGCCTCTTTCAGATTCGGCGATGAACTGGATAAAATATTTAACCTCATCACACCAGTTTGTTTCTTTTTTTAACGCGACCAGTGCCTGGGAAGTATTCATTTTAGAGCGGAAAACGATCTTATATGCTTTTTTCAGCTGGTTACGGACTTCCAGCGAGAAATTATTTCTTTCCAGGCCGATAGTATTGAGGCCATACATCCTCATCGGGCTCCCGGCCGCCTTGCAATAAGGCGGAACATCTTTATTCGTGCGTGAACCGCCACCCAATATGGCGAACGTGCCGACGCGGCAGAATTGGTGTACCGGGGTCATGCCTCCGATTATCGCCCGGTCTTCTACGACTACATGTCCCGCTAAAGTAGCATTATTGGCCAGCACTACATAACTGCCGATCACACAGTCATGCGCCACATGAGCGTAAGCCATCAGCAGGTTATTATCCCCGATCCTGGTCTCTCCTACTTGCACGGTACCCCGGTTGATGGTCACATATTCACGGATCACATTACGGTTACCGATCCTTACTTTAGTTTTTTCGCCCCGGTATTTCAAGTCCTGCGGCGGAGTACCTATGGCAGCTCCGGTAAAAATATGGCATTCTTCGCCGATCTCTGTGTCACCATCAATGACCACGTTGGCTTCTATTATTGTACCCTTGCCAATTTTCACATCTTTACCGATGATCGAAAAAGGACCTACCTCCACGTTTTCACCGATCACGGCGTCAGGATGCACCAGCGCTGTCTTATGAATCTTCATCTTTCCCCCCAAAAAATATTTAAATGTTATTATAAAGGCACAAAATTAAAAAACTAGAGTCATGATTTCGCTTTGTGCCTGTTTTGACTTGAAACTTAGTGCCTTTGTGCCTTATTGTTATCTATCCACCAGCATGAACATAAACTCTGCTTCAGCTACTAACGAATTATTGACATAAGCTTTTCCGGTTACCAGTCCGGTACGGCTTTTAACTTTTAACAATTCCGCTTCAAAAAATATGGTATCTCCCGGCACGACTGTCTGGCGGAATTTCACTTTGTCGATGGTCATAAAATAAGCCAGTTTCCCGGCATTCTCACTTTTCTTGAGCAACAATACGCCAGCCACCTGGGCCATAGCTTCGACCAGCAACACTCCCGGCATGACCGGATGGCCCGGGAAATGGCCGCGGAAAAAATCTTCATTGATCGTGACATTCTTTAGGCCAATAGCTTTTTTGTCTTCTTCGATCTTTAATATTTTATCGACCAGCAGGAAAGGCGGCCGGTGCGGCAATACTTTCTGTACTTCATTAATATCCATCAATGGTTTATCGAGATCCAGGCCGGCAAAACGGTCGCTTTTGGTTGTCTTCTGCCCTTCTTTAGCTGCCGGTTGAGCCGTACCTCTATTTTTAAGCTCCCTCAGTTTTTGCACAAAAGCCACGTTTGAAGGATGCCCGCATTTGACAGCGATGATATGGGCTTTCAAGGGCTGGCCGAGCAGGTAAAAATCACCGATCAAGTCCAGGATCTTATGACGGACAAATTCATCCGGGAAACGCAATTCATTATGTATGTCTTTCTCTCCGATCACAACCGCGTTGGTCAGGCTGCCGCCTTTGGCCAAGCCCTGCTTTTTCAGGGTTTCTATCTCAAAATCAAAACAAAAGGTCCTGGCCGGTGCCAGTTCTTTAACGAAAGTTTCAGGGGTGATAGTGAAGCTGGCATGTTGTGATTTTACCAGCGGATGATTGTATACCATGGTCAGGGTCACTTTAAAATCATCAGC
Source organism: bacterium (assembly GCA_028712365.1). Classification (GTDB taxonomy): domain Bacteria; phylum CAYTYR01; class UBA6262; order UBA6262; family UBA6262; genus UBA6262. The sequence continues at coordinate 6,437 of JAQTQE010000028.1, read as the reverse complement.
CGGCATGGCAATAATACTCGTATCCCCATGGACATAGTATACCGGTTCTTTAAGCTCAAAGTATTTGCGGGGCGCGTCTTGCTCCACGATACTGGTTTTTTGCAGGGTCTCGATAAAAGGGAGGGCGCTGCCATCCCCTACCGGAGGTTCATTAGCATTAATTTCTATAAAAGCGTTATCTATCCCTAAACCGGCCAGCGCGGATAGTATATGTTCCACGGTATGTACTTTCACGTCGCCGATACCGATATTGGTGCCACGTTTAACATCGATCAGGTTATTGACATCAGCCGCGATCTCGCCTGAATTAGGCTGATCGATACGGATAAACTTAATACCGGTATTTGCCGGCGCCGGCTTAAAAGTGATCATTGTGGTGCTGCCGGTATGTAATCCTACCCCGGAAAATGAAACCGGTGATTTAAGGGTCTTTTGTTTTTCCATTATGCCTCCTGTGTAATACAAATGCTAAATTCTAAATAAACCCAAAGAATTACTTTCTTTCCAGTTCCTCGATCCTTTTTTCCAATTCTTTCACCTTTTGGTTCAATTGCGGTAGCCTATTCATCTCTGCGCTTATTCTTTTTGATAATTGGTGCGGCTGGGCAGGATAGCCGCTCACTATTTCTTTCGGCGGCACATCCTTGGTCACGCCGGCCTGGGCAGCAACAATACTGCCTTTGCCGATAGTGATATGGCCGATTATGCCAGCTTGCCCCGCAATAGTAACATTATCCTCTATCGTGGTGCTGCCGGAGATCCCGACTTGCGCTACGATAACACAATTTCGTCCGATTTTCACATTGTGGGCGATTTGCACTAAATTGTCAATTTTAGTCCCAGCGCCGATCACAGTATCCCCCAGAGTACCCCGGGCGATACAGACATTAGCCCCGATCTCGACATTATCTTCTATTATCACTGCCCCGACTTGGGGAATTTTGACATTTTCTCCATTATCCGGAACAAAACCAAAACCATCGCTACCGATGACAGCGCCGGAATGTATAATGACCTGATTACCAATGGTAATTTTTTCCCTGATAGAAATATTGGCATAGAACCGGCAATAGTTGCCGATCTTGGATCCTTTGCCAATATAGGTACCTGGATATACAATGGTCCCATCGCCAATGGTCGCGCCTTCCTCTACCACTACAAAGGGGCCGATCGCGACGTTCGTGCCTAATTTTACTTGGGAACTAATAACCGCTGAAGCATGGATTCCGGCAGGAATTACTTGTTCCAGCGGATAAAAAACATCCAGGATCTTAGCAAAAGCCAGATAAGGGTTGTCACAGACAATAGCCGCCAGGTTCTGGATTTGCACCTCTGGTGAAACAATGATCGCTCCAGCACTAGTCTTGGCCAGATCCTTAGCATACTTGGGATTAGACAAAAAAGTTATTTCATCCTGTTTTGCTTCCCTTATACCAGCCACCCCTTTGATCAATAATTGGGGATCCCCCAAGATCTTACCGCCAACCAGGGCAGCTAATTCAGCTAATGTTTTTTCCATATTTTTCCTCATTATTCGTCTTTATTAGTCCTCTTTGATATTCAAACGGTATGGTGAAGGTTCTTCACGTTTGGCCGGTATCGGCTCTTGATTAGGATTAGTTAAATAACCTGAAGTCTGGCTGCTTAAGGGCACCACGCCACCTTCAACTGTTTTCAAAACATCTTCGGTAATATTCCAGGAATCTATGCCGAAAATAACATTATTTTTGTCGAGGATCAGGGAAAAACCCTTTTCTTTTCCCACCTGCTGTACCGCAGCATATATCTTAGCCAGGATATTCTGGGTAAGATCAGATTCTTTCTTAGACAACTCACTCTCTGAATCATCGGTGAATTTCTGCAGTTCCTGCGCTTTACGGTCTATCTCTTGAGCCATACTTTTCTTATCTTCTATGGCGATCGTGCTTTGTTGCGCCTCCAGATCTTCGCGCATGTTCTTCACTTCATCGCTCATTTTCTGTATTGTATCCTGCTTGGACTTAATCTCTTTTTCTAAAACCAATTTAGCTTTCTTGGTTTCCGAATATTGGTCAAAAATAGAGGCAATATCAACATATCCGATCTTTAATCCCGCCGCCAGGCCTAAACTAGCGTAACTAATGGTAGTGGCAATAAGTATCCCTGCTGTCAATCTTCTCATAGCAACCTCCATAAAATACTAGCTATAAAGTTTCAGTTTCGGTCTCACTCTACATCTTTACAACTATACACCTGTACAGCTGCTTTTAAAACACTGGCCCGATACTGAAATAAAATTGCGACTTAGGTTCATCCGCCTTGTGATTCAGGCCATACCCCCAGTCAAACCTGATCGGGAACATCGGCAAAGTGAAACGCAGGCTGAATCCAACTCCCTGTTTCAAGGTATAATCATAATGTCCCAGTTTGGTCGTACTCCAGGTATTACCGGCATCATAGAAGAACGCGCCCCGGAGAATAGTCTGTCTCTTTTCCCTGATAATAGGGAAGCTATATTCCAGGTTAAACAAGGAGACAAATTTCCCGCCGCTGATCTCCCCGATCTCCCCTGAATATTCATATCCCCGGACCGTCTCCGCTCCACCCAGGTAGAACCGTTCATAGACTGGCACCGTGGTGCTATCCCCATATTTGTTGACTACCCCCAACATACCGTGCAAACCCCAAACAAATTTCCAGATACTGGGGAAAAACCAGGCTGTTTCCAAACTAACTTTTTGGAAATCGTTATCTCCCGACAATAATCCGCCGGCAACGCTATAACTGATACTATTCCTGGATCCGGTCGTCGCGTCAAAAACATTGTCCCGGGTATCACGAGAAAGACCTAGCGAGATCATACTGGTTTCTACCGTGCCGCGATCTACTTCTTGGCGCATAGTATCGCTGAGCTTTTCCCTCTCGGTCAGGTTCTTGATGGATATTCCCTCATATGAATAACCGATGCTGGAATTATATATCTCTTTGAAGCGGCGTCCAAAACTGATACCGCCGCCGGATCTGGTTTCCGCGTAGTAATCAATTACCGTTGGCTGTTCGTCCTCCGGTATAGCCTGGCCGTTCTCATCTTCCGTTTGCACCCAATAATAATTCCTTTCCCGGCGGGTATCAAAGACATTGGCACCGAATGAATATTGGGACCGCAGGAACCATGGCTCGAAAAAGCTGACCTCATAATTTTGTCGCGATGACCCGATCTCATACATCAGGTTAACCCGTTGACCGCGTCCCAACAGGTTATTGATCTGCACCTGCATATTGCCCACAACCTTATCTACGGTGCTATAGCCCAGACCCACGCTAAGCACGTTAACCTGTGATTTTTCTTTAACATTAAAGATCAAGTCCAACTGGTCTTCCGGCTTTTCCTGGTTCGGCCGGGTATCCAGGCCGACATCTTCAAAAAATCCTAAATTATACAAACGCTCCTGACTGCGGCGCACCCTGGTCATGCTCAATGGATCGCCTTGCTGCAGCAGGATCTCCCGCTGGATCACATAATCTTTCGTGATCTCATTACCGGCGATTTCCACCTTGCCGACATACGCCAGGGGGCCTTCTGCTATTTGGTAATCAATATCCATGACTTGAGTATCATCATGCGTCGTTACTTTTGGATTGATCCGGGCAAAAACATATCCTTTGTCCGCATACATAGCTTGGATATTAGCCGTCGCCTGGTCAAAATCTTCCTGGTTGAACAATTGGATTTCTTTAACTGGCAGGTCTTTCCGGAAATCTTTTTCCGTTAGGACCGTATTCCCGGCAAAAGTGATCTTACCGATCTTATAGCGTAATCCTTCGCTCAAAACAATTTTAACCGTCATCTGGGAATGGTCTTCATTATAAGTGATCAGAGGTTCTTCTACCTGAAAATTATAAAAACCCCGCTTCCGGTAATATTTATCCAGGTCTTCTATTCCTTTGGTCATTGTTTCTTCTTTGTATATTTTACCTTTTCTGATCTTTGTTATGCTTTGGATCTTTTTAGCCTTCAGGAACTGGTTACCAACCACTTCCACGTTTTGTATCTTGAGTTTATTACCTTCGGTGATGAAAAAAGTCAGGACTTGTTTGCCTTCATCCACATCCGTAGTAAAGGTTTCTACTTTTATTTCCGCGAAACCTTTATCCTTATACTTGGTGATGATCTTATTTACCGATTCTTCCAACTTGCCTTCATCGATCGCTTCCTTCTTCTTGAGCATGACTTCATCTTCCAAAGCCGAAGCTTTAAAAGCCTTATTTCCCTTAAAATCTATCTGTTTGATGATCTTTTTCTCCACTACTATGAAAAGAACCTGGACACCCTTTTCTTTATCATTGACGTCTACGTTAATGGAAGAGAACAGGTTCAAATCAAACATGGACCTTAGATCATTATCCACGTTTTCTTGTTTATAATTCTGACCCTTACGGGTCTTAGTTACTTCCCAGATATCTTTCAGGGGGATATTCTTTAGGCCTTGCACTCCAATTTCAATGATCTTTTTTCCTTCCGGTGATCCATTAGCGGCGGGAGTTTCTGTCACAACTCCTGTTTCAGTCCCCGGAACCGGCGGTTCTTCCGCTGTCAACTGGACAGGTCCTGCGAGAACCAATAACCATAAAAAAATAAATGCTTTTGCTATCTCTCGGTGAAATTTATTCTTCAACTAATCCCCCTTTGCGTATTTTGTTATGATATCACAATATAGCTGTTTTTCCAAGCAAAATGTCTAGTGTAGTGAACCTAATATTTATTTTCATTTGCGGAAGATATTTTTCCCTGATTCAAGGCGCGAAGAGCGCAGTCCCGATCAGATCGGGATAAGCGAAGAGCAACGATGAAGCAGGGAAAAAGAGCCCCGCCCGGAGGGAAGGATGTCTTTGGCCGACTACTGCGTCGCTTCTCCTTGACGTATCTACAGATACGCCGGTGTCGTCACTCCTTGTATTCGACTCAAATCCATTCCTTCAAATGTAAACAAATATTAGGCTCACTGCACTATCAGAATCTGATTTGGTTCTCTATACCCATGAACCTCTCTTTCTCATCGATCCTCATTTTCAGATGTTTGCTTCCCTTCAAGTGGTAATCCATCTCTACTTGGTGTTTTAAGGCCAGTTTATTTGAATTAAGTTCTTCTTCCAGGACAGTATTGTATCCCAGGAAAAAGCGGGACCCAAGGTATTTCCCGATACTGATACTGGATCCTTTCCACACCGGGCCGGCAGCGCCTTCCGCGGCATGCTGGGTGACTTCGGTCCTGATGCGTACAACATCGATCACCCGGTCCAGGCCCAAGTTCTTTACCACTGGCTTGATTATCCTGGTATTCAGGGTCGTATCTACTATCCTGAGCATTTCTTTTACTAAAACCTTGTTTTGTTCTTCTCCGGCCAGCTTGTTGACCTCCGGTCCATAGACCAGCATATTAATAACCTTTTGTTCGGTCATTTGCGGATCATTGCGGCTGGTAAAGTGCGGACGAATATCATCCAGCTTGTTTTTACTGACCGTTAAGATCACCATATCCTGAGCTGCCTGGGCTTCAGCGGTGCCAGCCAAATACGCGGTATTGTTATAAAAATCTAAAGCTGCTTCCCTGATCCTGAAATCATTACCCAAATATTGTAATGTACCACGCACCGCTTCTACCCGTCCCGAGATGTTCAGGGCATCAGTCGGCCCGGTAAAAGTCAATTTTCCCTTAACATTTACTTCCACTAATTCATTTTCATACCAGGTATTTTCCCCGCCTGTTATCGCCAGATCCCAATGCGCGTAATCCAGCCAATCTGTAGAAGACAAGCCATTGACTGCTTTTTTTGGCGGATAAGTTAAGTGGGTATTGGTCAATATTACATTACCGTTAAGCTGGTAATCCTGGAGTTGCCCCAAAACATGCACTTCACCGGCTATTTCACCCCGTTCTATAAAGCCAGGGACAACCACTGGGATGCCCTGTTTACCGGTGGCATTGATGGTTAAGTCGAAATCACCGTCTGTGGACGCGCCTAAATCGACATAACCGGCCACATCCAAAGTCCCATTTCCGATCGTCGCGGAACAACTGCCAATATAAATTTTATTGTCGGTTAGGCGCAACTTGATCTCAGCATCGCTAATTCTTTTGAGTATCCTGGCCGGATAAAGTTCCCCGTGCTCAATGGAAAACATCCCGTTAAATACCGGTCGGCATTTCTTTCCCGTAACAGTCAATTCCGCCGCTAAGGGACCTTTGGCTTTTTTAAAATATTCTGGCCACAATCCGAGCAACTCGCAGGAACTATCCGGCAGACTTATCTTAAGATCGTATTCACCCTGCTCATTGAGTGGTATCCTACCCTGCGCTTGCACCCGGTATCGTTTATTACCGCTTAATTCCGTTTTTCCCAGGATTAATAGATCATCTTTAACGTTAAATTCTCCGCTAAAAACATTATAATCAAGC
>JAQTQE010000027.1 GCA_028712365.1 bacterium | reverse complement strand
TTGTCCCGGTAGCTTCTACAAAACAGATATAAACGCCGTTAGCCACCGTCTTATTCTCGTCATCCTTGACATCCCACGCTACCTGGTATTGGGCATATGTTTCAATGGTCTCTTCTTTCAGCACTCTTACCAGCCGTCCGGCAATATCGTAGATCTTGACTTTAACTGCCGTTCCCGGAGCCACGGTAAAGGCTATAGCCGTACTGCCGGTTGCCGGATTGAAAGGATTAGGATAATTGGTAATATCAGTGGAAAAAACATTACTGCTGGAAGCAGTGCTCTGGGTATTTGGCGCCCATTTAGCCTGCACTTCATAATAAGCCTGGCGCAGGGTTTTAGCATCTGTCCCGGCGCTTATCGAGCATAATCCCCACCACTCCTCGTTCATGTTATTCTTGGTGGAGTTTTCATAATCATAATAAGCTTCATTATTCCACGTTCCGGTGATATCATGAGTACTGTTAACAGCCCCCCATTGGTTCTTGGACCAGTCGTCAGCCCACTGGAAAATACAACTCCCGATACATTCTTCCGTGGCTTTTACCGCCGACAAATGAGTTTGGATTATATTGAGCTGCCCTTTTAAGGTCTCTGCCTGGGATATTTCATCCTCTGCGTTAGAAATGGTATTATAGGCATCACAGCCGAATTCGGTCAAGATCAGGGGTTTACTGCTCCTGCTGGCATAAGTGCCAAACATAGCGTCAAATCCTGTTGTATTTCCCATATAAACCTGGGCGGCCCAGATATCCAAGTCAGGCATGTGAGCATCATCAGATCTATTAACGACACTACCCAGGTCATTGATATTAGCTTCTGCCGAAGTCACCGGGTGATGATTTATTCCTTCCAGTTCGCGGACTTTGAGAGCGCATTCATTCAGCAAGTTATACCAGCCAGTAAGCGACGTGGTATGAAAATTTATTTCGTTCCCTATCAGCCATATTAGGAGCGCGGGATGGTCTTTCCATTTGTTTACCGTTACAGTCAGGTCTGACAATACCTGGTCACGGTTGGCCTGCACATTGAAATCCTTATTCCAGGCTACGGTACAGGTAATGATCACATATAAACCGTATTCATAAGCCGCATCTAATAATTTGCTGTCAGTAGGCATAGAGTGCAACCGTATAGTATTAGCGCCCATTGCCCGGATCAAAGCAAAATCAGCTTTATAGAATTCCGGGTGGATAGTCCAATCATAGGTAGAATACCCTGATCCCACCGGAGTATAACCATAATTAACTCCCTTGACTGTAAAAGGCTTACCGTCTACCAACATTTGCCGGCCAACGATCTTGACATTAGCGGCAAAACAAACAGCTGCTAGAAGCTGAAGGCTAAAGGCTAAAAGTAAGAGTGTAAGAATCTTTTTCCTGTGTACCAAATTTCTCTCCTCTTTAATCTGCGCTGCGCCCGCCAAAGCTTTAGTGGCGGGTAATCGTAATTCTTAAAATATAAAACTTGTAGAGATGCGGTGCGTGTTCTCCAGATCTTCATGAATAACATACGCGTAATCAATTTCCAGGAAACCCCACATGACCGAAGCGCCAAAACTCAGATTATGATAAAAACTGTGTGCCTGGGTTAAATCATTAAAATTCCAGCCAGCCCTGATAGCATACTGTTTATTGATCCAGCATTCCACTCCCGGCGCTATTTCCAGGCTCTGGGTACTGTCTGGCGTATACCCGACATCCAGCGCCCAATTAACTTCTATCGGGACAGAAAAAGACGCGGCTTTTTCCTTTTCATTGGAAACACCGGTAGCAACCTCCTGCTGGTCCGGCGGAGGAGTTGGGATCCATCCCTGCCCCATATCAAAGCCTTCGATGGTGCTCATGCCGGTGGCCTGCTCCATTTGCGGCGCAGTTTTACGGGCTTTAGCTTTTTCCCTCACTTTTTTCGCTTCCCCGATCTTCGCTATATGCTTGGTATGCAAGACCAATCCGGTCCTGATCGTCAAGGGGATAGCTTCGCTTACTTCCTGGGTAGAATCCCAGTAAGAATTACCTGTTAGTTTAGGACTGTTCAGGTTTTGCAGATTCACGCCGAACCGAACCACATCCGCCTGCCACAGTAAACCCAGGTCAAGCCCCAAGGCTTTGGCTGTATAAGTATCAAATTTTTGATTAATTATTTTCGCGCTGAAACCAAGAGAGAAGATATCACCGAAGGTTTGCCCATACCCGGCAAACAAAGCATTATTGGCAGCTTTAACCTCGCCGGTCGCCTGGCCAAAGCTGTCAGTAGTTTCGATCTTGTCGGTGGCTTGTTGCAGATAACCGAACCCAAATGAAGCGAAAGATAAAGGCAAGACCAGGCCAGCATAATCATACATGGAATCCAGGCCCATATTGGCATACATAGCCGTTACTTCAAAATTTTCTTGCCAGGCTAATTTGGCCGGATTCCAATAGATGGAACTGGCATCATCAGCCAGCGCAGTGTATGCCCCACCCATGCCCAGTGCCCTGGCCCCGGCGCCATTACGCAGGAATGCCGCAGGTTCCCCGGCTGCAAAAGCAAGAACAGGCGCTAGCAGGCAGGCGACAGATAGCAGAAAAACAAGGTATAACTTTAAGGTCTTCACTTTATCTCCAAGGCAGAGATACTAACTTTATTATATTAGCACTTTTCAGGATTTTAGTAAACAATATTTTGTCGACAAAAATACTCAAGAAAACGATACCCTTCTTGAGTTATCCTTTCCGTGACTTTTTATTCAGTTGTGGGTTTCTATCTAACATATAGCACGATTTCTATATTCTGCAACATCTTTTTGCATTTTCTATCAACTTATCTCCGCCAAAGGCGGATCAGCCTTTCACCGCGCCGGCAGTCAAACCGGAAATGACATGTTTCTGTAACAATAAATAAACAATGATCACCGGGACCACCGTGATTATAACCCCGGCCATCAGGTAATTCCACTGGGTTTTATAGGTTCCCTGGAAAGCCAGCAAACCAGCTTGGATCGGCATCTTGGTACTATCAGAAAATACCACGACGGCAAAAAGGAACTCTTTCCAGACGCTTAAGGCCCCGAATATGCCTGTCACTGCCAGGATCGGCCGGGAAAGCGGCAAAATAATACGGAAATAAATTCCCAACCTGCTGCAGCCGTCGATGCGAGCCGCATCTTCCAGGTCCACCGGTATGGCTTCAAAAAATGAGCGCATTAAAAAAATAGTATATGGCAGGCCACTGGCGATCTGCGGTAAAATATAGCCGGTACGGGTATCCAGCAAATTGATCTTGGTCAGGATCAGTTCGACCAGTTTACGGGGATCGGTTGTATTCCTGGAAACGACAAAAGCATAAGCTGCCCCGGCCGCCAACAAGACGCCTAATACCAGGAACATGACCCGGCGGAAAGAACCGGCAGTCACGATCAGCATCGAAGCGATAATGATCAGGATCACGAATAAATAGATCGGGAAATTCTGCAGTAAGAGATACACGGTGATGAAAATTGTCGGCAGAGGCATGACCAGGCTGGCTAAAAATAAATAGAAAATAAACTCTTTACCAGGGAAACGAAGCCTGGCAAAAGCATAAGACGCCATTGAAGAAAAAAGCAGCATAAAGAAAACAACTGTTACCATATAAAAGAAACTATTCAGGAAATATTTATTGAAATTACCTTGTTTCCAGGCTTCTTTGTAATTGCTCCATTGGATCGGTGAAGGCGGGACTAAACTACGGACTAGATGCAAGGTAGATTTGATCCGGTTCACAATTTTAGCGCCCATGCTTACCGGCGCGGCAGGGTCTGCTATTGTCTCCTGGTTGTCTGCTTGCTCACTGATCTGGTAAATACCTTCAAAAGTGCGCAAGGAAGTTGAAATACCCCACAACACCGGGAAGATCACCCAGGCAGCGAAAGCCAGCAAGACCAACTGGAACACTAAGTTAGAAAATATTCTTTTAAATTTCCCCGTATTTTTCTTCATACTACCAATCCACCAACCATTTCTTTATCTGTAATTGCAGCAGTGAAATTACAAATAATATACCCCCCAGCAAGACACCTAATGTCGTCGCATAACCCCACATGCCATTCTGGAAAGCTTGCATATACATCTGGTTCACCGGCACTTCAGTGGCCCCGGCCGGGCCGCCGCCGGTCATGACATAGATCAAGTCAAATTGTTGCATGGCGCCCAGGATCGTCAAAATTGATACGCTGGTAATAATAGGTAATAATAATGGAAAAGTAATTTTCCAGAATTCCTGGAAATGGTTAGCCCCATCGATGCGCGCGGCTTCATAAATATCCCGTTCAATGCCTTGCAACGCGGCCAGGAACATGACAAAACCCCAACCGAAGCTGGCCCAGATATTGACCATAGCCACCGTCGGCAAAGCGGTTTCCCGCATTCCCAGCCAGGCCAAGGCCCAGCTTCCCAGGCCAATATTTTTCAGGAAAATATTCAAGATGCCTTGATTAGGCTCCAAGATCCATTTCCAAAGAAAACCGATCACGACAAAGGACAACATTGGCGGGATAAAGAAGATCACCCTATATAATTTGGCCCCTTTCAACTCTTTATCCACGATCCAAGCCAGTAACAAAGCTAATCCATTCTGGATACTAATACCCATTAAAGCCAGGAAAGCGGCATTTTTTATGGGTTTCCAGAAATCCGGGGACTGGAACAAGGCCTTTTTGTAATTAGTCAGGCCTACAAATTCCATTTCATTAAGGCCATCCCAGGAATAGAAAGTGATCAGGAAATTCTTGATAAAAGGATAAATAACGAAAACACCGAAAAATATCAATGCCGGCAGCACAAAAAACAAATACATGATCTCTCGGCGTTTCCACGGACGTTTTAACATGCTTTTATTTCCCTTAAGAAATTATTCTGCCAACTAAATTTATTGTTCGTATCTCTTCCAGATACGCTCATATTCTTCATCCAGGAATTGGCAAACCTGTTCCGGAGTTTTTTCACCCAGGATAATAGACTGGATCTCGACATTGACCTTACTGAGGGCTTCACCCCACTGTGGCGGATTATGGAACCGGCCATAATAAAGACTGCCCATCCAGGGCACGAACTTAGCCAGCTTGCCGCCGGTCTTCATCTCTTTGCGGGCGATCAGGTTTACCGGAATATTCTGACTGCTTTCAGCATACATTAACTGCGGGACCTTACTGGTCAGGTATTTTACGAACTTCACTGCTGCTTCCTTATTCTTGCCATTAGCATTAACCGCAATGGCCGCGCCAGGACCGCCAGGCAATAAACATTGATTGGCAGCATCGGTCGGCTTGGGAGGATAAAAAACGTCAAAATCCTGGAACTTCGGAGCAGTTTGTTTCCAGACACCGATCTCCCAGGACCCGAACCAGAACATTCCCACTTTATTCTGCGGGAAGATATCTTCGCCATTGATCCCGCCGGTAATGCCATTCATGTACATTTTAGCATCGCGCATATCAGCGAAGATCTTAAAGCTCTTAACTACCCTGGGATCACTGAACTTTACCCGTCTGAAAGCCAGATCGGTAAATCCTTTAGTGCCCAAATAAGCAAAAGCATAATTCATCCAGAAAGTATGATTCTCCCACTGTTGGCCATAAAAATTAGCGACAAAAGGATCAATACCAGCGGCTCTCAGTTTTTTACCAGCCGCGATAAATTCATCCCAGGTTTTCGGAGCGGTTTTCAATCCGGCTTTTTCCCATAATTTCGTATTATAAAAAATAGCCATACAATTGGCATCTACAGGCAGGCCATATAAACCTGCTTTTTTTACCCCATATACCGACATATCTTCAGGCATAAAGGTAAATCCCCTCAGATAGTTTTCCGGAATGGAGCTTTTCCATTCCTTATCCATATAAGGGGTCAGGTCCAGGAAATGGCCGCCGCGAACATAAGCAGCGTAATTAGTAATATTCAGGGTAATAGTGATAAGGTCTGGCAAAGCTTTGCCGCGCGCCGCCGCGCTCAATCTGCGGTCATAAGCTTCGGGCGGCCCGTAATTTTGCACATCCACTTGTATCCCGGTCTGCTTTTCGAAATCAGCGGCGATCTTTTTCAACACTGCATCACGATCAGTAAAATAATGCCAATAAACCAACTTGACCGGTTCAGCAAAAAGCGCTGAAACCGACAATAGCAGGCTGGCCAATATTAATAAACCAATTGATCTCTTCATAACCTCTCCTTTACCCGTCATGGATCGATTTAAACTAAAAAGGAGAAGCGTAATTACGCTTCTCCTTAAGAATTATTTCTTTTCTGTTTTTACATTCACTAGTTCTACCTTATCAAAGCTCCACTCTCCCTCATTCTTCGGGCGCGGCTCAAATTGATAGGTCATGATCGGAAAATCAAGGGTCTTATTTTTTGTGGCATTATTCGGCTGCCAATCGGTTCTGACTTCAAATGACTTGAAAGGAATGATCACTTGTTTCCAGGTATCACTGTCATCCAGGACCAGGTACCGGAAATATTCTTTTTTCGCGTCAATAATGTCCAAGGCCAGCTGTTTCCCGGACTTAGTGCCTTTTATCCAGAAACTCAGTGCGTTATATTTATCCCATTTAATGTCCTGCGGCCGTACATTCCATGCCCCGGCGCCTTTAACATCAATATTATATCCCCTGGCGATCCAGATCCAGCCGCCAGGCATAGCAAAAAATACTACCTTCAAAGATTGCTTGCCGTCTACTTTGTCCGTATCATCCGCGTATACCTCAACTGAAGACCCGCCACCCGCGCCATAATCAACATTCCCGCTCATCGAGCCTGAGGTGATCCCTGCCGGAATTATCTCTCCTTCAAAGCTATCCAGCAAAAGCGAATCCGCGGCAAAGCTATTGACTGCACCAAGACTGAGCATTAACAATATTACCAAACTGACATATACCTTATGCATATTTTCCTCCTGCCTTGATTTTAATCATTGCCAAAATTAAATAGCTCTTCTTTTCTCTTAATAGTCTAAGCTTCCCGAATAAAGTATTTAACTTTAGTAATGACTAAATTTCAAAGAACTTTATCAAATTACGGGGTCTTTCCCCAGAAATTTGGGGAAAGACCCCGCTTGTCTTTCTCAATAATACACTAAAACATCTATCTTGTCAACCAATTACCACAGATAGCTAACTTTTACTTCGTAATACTGAGGATTGATCTGTTCAACATGTTCTGGATCCATAGCACTACCAGTATAGTATACACTATTCTGCATATTCTTACCCATAATGCTCAGATTCAGGTTCTTGATGCCAACGTTCTTGGCTGTAGCAACGAGGTCAAGTTCTCCGCCACCCTGCCACATATAGCCATAATCCCAACCATTGACCCATGGATCATCCGGTACGCGACCACGCACCATTATCTTCTCATGGATCTTATAAACACCGGAAACGCTGTAGTTCTCAGTAATATCATAATAACCGCCTACAGACATATTCCATCTCGGGACTGCAGCTTTGTTGAAATCAGCATCAACCTCTCCGGTAACTCCGCCGGAACCGCTGTAGAGATTTGATATAAAGTTAGCATTCCTGTTCATCAGCAATTGGCTGCCGGAAATAAATCCGCCAAATTTGTCTGCGTCATAGGAAATGTTAGCTTCAATACCTTTAGTCTTGATGTCACCAACGTTGAAGAAACCACGGAGCTGTCCAAGAGAAGCATCCAGCGCCGGCCAAGCCACGCCAGTATACACAAAATTGACAAAATCATACATTACTTCTTCGTAATAGCTGGCCAGGACTTTCATGTTCTTGATCGGCCTGTAGTCAACTACGAATTCAGTTGATTCAGCAGTGGTTGCCTTCTGGGTCGCTCTCAAGTCGATATTATTCTGCTCAGAATATCTTTCGAAAGTATTCAACCGGGTAAAGCCCTGTTGGTAGATGCCTTTTACAAAGAGGTTTTCTAAAGGATTATACACAACGGCTGCTTTCGGGAAGAACTTGTGCAGTTTTTCACGCGCATCACGGAATTGGTCGCCAGGATTGAATTCACCCACATAGCGTCCGCCGCCGGTCAGGCTGAGGTTGTTCAGCAGTTGATACTTAGCATCGATATATCCTTCAACCGCGGCAATGTCATTGCCCATTTCAGTGAAGGTAGGCAGGAATTCAGGCGGGTCGAAAATACTGCCGCTATTGGGAATATTCGGACTATAAGCCCTGAGATATGGATCCCAATTAACTGAGTTTCCAGAACCTTGCGGAGACCATACTCCGGCCTGCGCACCGAGCACTACGCTGAGAGCTTCAGTCGGATTCATCAAGATGTTGGAATCGACTTCATATCTCTTCTCGGTCTTCATTTCGTATCCGCCGCCATGGGCATCAGGATTAAATACGTCATACATTTGGTAGAAATTATTGAACCGGACAGTGGTGTTCCAATCAGTATTTTTCCAATATTCCGGCTTCTTGATCATAATATTAACATCGTCCGCATAGTTCTCAACGCGAATAATATTCTCTGCCGCGCTGGTATTATGACGGTCAGTCCTGGATTCCAGTCTGCGGTAGCCAATGGTAAAATCTTTGTAATTGACATTCGCAAATACCTGGTAATCTGGCAGGGGATTAGCCGCTGTATGGCCATCCAATATTCTTTCACTCATCCCACCCCATTCTTCCACATTCTTTTTTAAACCATAATAATAGGTAGAGTTCACCAAGAACTGATAGTTTAGATCATCACTTGGCTTCTGCGCATAGTTGATATTGTAGCGAGCCATGGCTCCCTTACCAACGACTAAGCTGGTCTGTAAGCCCTGGAACTGCTGAGCGCCCCTATGAACGATGTTGATGGTGCCTTGCGTACCCTGTCCGCCCCACACCGAGGTGTTGGGCCCTTTGATAATTTCGATCCTCTCGACATCATCAAAAGAGTTCGGCCAGTTGTTCTCGCCCAAGCCCAAAAATGTCGGGAAAAGCATACCATCATACAAGAACAAAATCTTGTCATTGGCATATCCGGACACGCCTCTCAACACCAAGACTTCATCCTGTCCCTTATACGTATGCCAACCACCTTCAATCACCTCAAACAGGTCATTGATGTTCCTGATGGCATATCTTTCCAGGAACTTCCCGGAAAGGACAGTAACGTTAGCAGCAGCTTCGTAAGTTTTTTCATTACGTTTTGTGACGCCGCTGACCATATCTTCACCAAATAGGGCTAGCTCGGTCACAGCTGCTTCTTCTGCCATTACTGGCACTACTAAACTGAACATGATAACTAAGAAAAATAAAGGACAAACTAAGCTTTTCCAAACGTTCTTAAATTCCATCATTTACACCCCTTTCTAAATTTTATTTTCGGCAAAACTGTTTATTTTCAGCAGCTCACCTCCTTCTGTCATGTATAAGATCCATCTCTTCCTATATATAATAAGAGAATATTTTTACGCTGTTTCATTATAGCACTAGTGAAAAATCTTGTAAAGTAAAAAATTAATAAAATACGAATTAAGCGAATGCCTGCCTGCCGGTCAGCAAGACAGCACATTTTAAGACAGTTTAAATTTACTGGCTGAATCCTTCAAGCTCTCCGCGATCTCCTTTAGGTTTTCGATCGAAGTTGATATCTCCTCAAAGGTGGCGACTTGCTCTTCACTGGAGGCGCTCGCTTCTTCCGCGCTGGCAGCCGTCTCTTCTGAACTGGCAGCTATATCTTCGATCTGGCCGGCGATGTTTTTCGCCGCCTGGCTGATATCCTTAAAGCTCTTCCCGGCGTCTGTAGTGACATTCGCTGATTCGCCAACATCTTTGGCCACTACTTCCACTGCCGATACGGCTTTGGCTGTTTCTGCTTGTACCTCGCTGATCAATCGCGCGATCTCGCTGGCGCTTTGGGCTGATCCTTCAGCCAATTTCCTGACTTCATCAGCTACTACGGCAAAACCGCGTCCAGCTTCCCCGGCTCTGGCTGCTTCAATCGCGGCATTCAGGGAAAGCAGGTTGGTCTGATCCGCTACCTTAGTTATATAATTAATGATCTCGCCGATCTGCATGGAACGCTTGCCCAGGTTCTTGATCAACTCCGCAGATTGATAAGCGCTATCCTTGGAATGAGACACTTTGGCAATGACTCCGCTGATATTTTCATCACCGGTTTCAGCGGTCTTAGCCGCTTTTTGCGCTACAGTGGCTACGGTCTGTGTAGTATCAGATATCTTGGTAATGGATACGGATATCTGACTGACATTAGAAGCCATCTGCGAGATAGCTTCACTCGAAGTCCGGGACAGGGAAGCCATTTCGTTAGCCCGGGAATGGATCTGGTTGGAAGATTCCTGTATTTGCGAGATCAGGTCACGCAATCCTGTGATCATGGAAGAAAGCGCGTTACCAAATAAGTCCTTGGCTGAACGAGGTTTAATAGCGGTAGTCAAGTTACCGCGGGATATATCCTGGGTAATATTAGCCATTTCCTGCAGATATTCCACAATTTGCTTAAAGGAAGTGCCTAATACGTCAGACTGCGACCGCACCCTGATACTGCCGCTGATGTTGCCTTGTGAAATTTCCTGGGCCAATTGGCTCATTTCCTGGAAATAGGTGACCATTTCCTTGAAAGCCACACCTAAGATATCCTTATCGCTACGCGGATGGATATTACCGCTAATATTGCCTTGGGAGATCTTCTGGGCCAACTCGGCCATTTCCTGTAAATAGGTGACCATTTCTTTAAAAGCATTTCCCAGCACATCCCGCTCAGACCGCGGTGTGATATCCGTGCTCAACTCACCCTGGGCGACCAAATTGGCATTCTTCGCCATTTCTTCAATATACCTGACCATCTGGTTGAAAGCCCGTCCCAGGTCACCGATCTCATCATTGGATTTGATCTGTAACTCATCCTCGATCTCACCTTGGGAGATCTTTTGGATCTTATAGATCACTTGTTTTAGCGGATTAAAGGTGATCCGGGAGAAACCGATAATGATCACAATACCTACTAAACCAATAATTAAGGTATATAAGACTATCCGTAGTTTAATTTTACGCAGTTCATCGCTGATACCGGTAGTATTCATATTGACCTGGACAGCCCCGATTACTTCCCGTTTCATCTCTCCTGTCCCTTGCTTTTCATTTTGGCCGCCACCAGCTCCCAAGCCCATCATAGATTCCAGGTCAGAACCTCCGGTACTAGTTGAGGACTGGGTCACTTTGCTGACCACCGGAATAGTAATAACTATAGTTTTACTATCTGGTTTTTGGACACACACTTCTTTGCTTTCCAGGCCCTTCTTTTCAATATCCGTTTCCACGGTTTTATCGATCTTGGCTTGCACATTATGGGACAGGAAACGTCCATCCTTGTTGATAATGCTCACCGTGGCCACATCTTTTTCTTTCATCGCGCTTTCTACAAAATTACCCAAGCTGGTACGGTCTTCCGCCAGGATACTGAATTGGCAATTATTGGCGATACCGTTAGCAATGGTTTCCCCTCTTTTTTCCAGGGCGTTCAGCAATAATGTACTTTCGTGATTGATCAGGTACGTACTAAAAAATAAGGCAATCAGCACGATCAGTCCGGCTGTGAACATTATAAGCTTATTTTGTAGATTCAGTACCACTTTTTTATCTCCCTTTTTTAATAATTTTATATAAAAAGGTTAATTAATTATATGTTTCAACAGCTCGTTTGGTAACGTCGGAACTGATCTTAATACCGAGCGCACCGGCAGTCTTGGTATTTATCGCCAGGTTTAAATTGCGCGGATAAGTCAGCGGCGGTAATTCCCCGGCCCCGCCCTTACCCAGTATCTCGGCAGCCAAGCTACCTGATTGCCGGCCGATATCTTCATAGTCCAGCACCGGAGAAGCGATCGCTCCTAACTTGACCAGGAAAGAAGCAAAGCCGAACACTGCCACGCTGCCTTGCTGGCACTGGTTCATAATGAACGGGATAGTGTCTTTAGTCGCTACGGTAGGATCGAGGATCAACCAGAAAACTTGTATCTTGCCAACCATGTCTTTGATCGCTTTAGCCACATCCGGTGAAGAAGAGACAGAGGTGACGACAACGGACAAACCGAAATTACCAGCTGTGTTCTTGGCTTCATCAGCTATGGATTGGCTGTAGGCAGGATCATAAATGATCCCTACGTTTTTCGCGTTAGGAATGATCTCTTTAATGGTTTCTAAGGATTGTTTGACCGGTACATCGAGGGCCACGCCAGTGACGTTGTTTTTCATTATCTTATTCTTGGCAGGATTCAGGACCATGGAAAAAACGATGGGCTTATTAGTTACTTTTTCTGAAGCAGATTTCACAGCTTCGGTGCCGATAGCATAGATCAGGTCAAAACTGCTAAGATTCCCTGGGATACTGGCCAGGTCAGAGTATGTCACCTTGAGATTGCCGCCTTCAGCGTATCCCTTGTTTTTCATCTCTTTCTTAAATCCTTCTAAAGCCATATTATACTGCGGCAGGTTTTGGCTTTTTATGATGATAATATTTTCGGCTAAAGAAAAAGAATTAAATAATAACAGGATCAAAACAGAAAGGATCAGCTGAGAAAAGATTCTTATGCTCACTTGTTTTTTTATCACCGCCACCATATTTTCTCTCTTAGTTTATTTTATAGAGCTTATTATGGCTCTCTTACCTATCCAAGAATGCTAAAAAAATCCTTTTTAATTCACCCTAAAAAGGGTTTGTTTAACATTCTCCAGACAACAAAATATAGTGTGGTTCAAAATTTCCATACATCATATTGTATAATCACCAATTCTGTGCATATTGTATATAATATCAAAATATTTGTCAACAAAAAAATTCAAATACGATTACACAGATTAAAAAGGAGATTACGCAGATTAAAAAACTTCATACCCTTTAGCCTTCTTCTCAGCAGCCAGAAGGCGCTTTTTATTGCTGACCCCGCCGGCGAAACCGCCAGCGCTGCCGTCGCTGCAAATGACCCGGTGACAAGGCACTGCCGGAGCAAAAGGATTTTTATGCAAGGCCTTCCCGACCGCGCGACAGGCACGAGGATGGCCGATCTTTTTCGCGAGCCAGGCATATGTCCTGGTTTCCCCGTAAGGAATAGTTTTACACGCTGCGTAGACTTTCTTTTCAAACTCTGTTATTCTTATCTTTTTCTTTTTATTTTTCAACTCGTAACTCGCAACTTTTTTCTTTTACTGGCAACTTTTATTGCAGCTTCCTATACTTCGGCCCCTTGGACATATCAGACAAGAAAATATTACCTTTTTCATCAGTATAAATAAAAAGCGGTTTTTGTATACTGATCGACCGGTTGGCATAATACTGCCAATATGTCAGTACCGCGGTAATATATTTCTTTGTTTCCCGGAACGGAGGTATACCGTTATACTTCCTCACTGCTTCCGGGCCAGCATTATAAGCGGCTAAGGCCAACTTAATATCCCCAAAATTGCGCAATTGCTCAGCCAGGTAGCGAGTGCCCCCTTCGATATTCTGGTGCGGGCTGTAAATATCAAAAACACCTAAGCATTCAGCGGTATTAGGCATTAACTGCATCAGCCCCTTGGCCCCTTTATTAGAAACACAGTACTGGTCAAAATCACTTTCTGCTTTTATGACCGCCTTGATCAAAGCTGGTTCCAGGTTATTTTTCTTAGCGAAATAAACGATCAATTCATCGAAATTGGTAATATTCCGCGGCGTTTCTTTTTTCCGGACCTTGACTACTGGGGTCTTTTTGGCCCTGGGATAAATGGTCTTGCCGGTAGGTATGATGTCTTTGATCTCACTTTGGTAAAAATTGAGCTCTCCGCCTTTAACCCTGAAAATATAACTATCCTCGTTCTTATCCACTAGAACGCCATAAAAAGTATTGCCATTATTTAACATGACTTTATACTCCCGCTCTTGCGCGTACAGTCCTGGTACCTTAGTATAATAATAGAATGACAAAGCTAAGATAATAGCAACTAACAGACGTGCTTTACCCTTAATAGTCATTACTTATCCTTTCTCTTTTAGTCCCTTACTGCGTAACAGGCGGTGATAAGAAACAGCAAAACGATGCGCTTCATCGCGGATATGCCTGACCAACTGCAAAGCCGGGGAGCGCCGGTCCAGGGCCAGCGATTCTTTATGTCCCGGCAAAAATATCTCTTCCGCACGCTTGGCAATGCTGGCCAAAGGAATATTTTCACACAGTTCCCGTAACTCATTTACTGCCTGGGACAGTTGCCCTTTGCCGCCGTCAAGCAGGATCAGGTCAGGCTTTTTTTCCGGTTGTTCCGCCAGGCGGTTATAACGCCGGCGCAGCACTTCTCCCAGCATGGCATAATCATCGATCCCTGACACACTTTTGATCCGGAACCGGCGATAATCCTGTTTCGCCGGTTTCCCGTCAATAAAGGTAACCATTGAACCAACTGCCAATTGACCACTGATATTGGAAATATCAAAAGCTTCAATACGGCGGGGTAACCGCGGTAATCCCAATTCTTTTTGCAGCAGCGGCAACATTTGCTGCTGGGGTAATTCCGGTAAATGGTTCTTTAACAAAGCTGCCGGATCAACTTGCCGGAAATTGATGCGAGCCAGTATTTCTTCGATAAATTGTTTTTCCTGGTAGATCCGTTGGGCTTGTTCATATTCCATAGTCTGGCTATAAGCAGCTAGTTGCCGCTCCAAATATTGCAGTAATTGCCTGGGCCGGTTCCGCAGGAAAAGGTCCACTTCCCTTATAATTTGCAGGTATTGTTCCCGGCTAACCTGTCCGGCACAAGGCGCGGAACACCGTTTTAAATGATAATAGAAGCAAGCTTTAACCGGCAGTTTGGACAGTTTACAGTAGCGTAAAGGAAAGTATTTCCGTACCGCGCGCAAGATCTTACGCAAATTGCTGCCATCCGGATAGGGGCCGTAATACTTAGCTCCGTCTTTGCGCACTATCCTGGTCACCAGCAG
The DNA here is from genome assembly GCA_028712365.1 of bacterium. Classification (GTDB taxonomy): domain Bacteria; phylum CAYTYR01; class UBA6262; order UBA6262; family UBA6262; genus UBA6262. The sequence continues at coordinate 10,945 of JAQTQE010000027.1, read as the reverse complement.
CCTGGGCCACTGTTCCTTCATGGTGATCTTTAAAAACGGATAGCTCTTATCATCCCGGTACATCACATTATAACGCGGCCGGTAACGCTTAATTAATTCAAACTCCAGCAATAAAGCCGCTTTTTCCGTGCCAGTCGGGATGTAGTCAATAGATGCGATATGAGAGACCAGAGCTTGTACCTTAGGAGAAAATCCCTGCCCCTGGAAATAACTGCTCACTCTTTTTTTTAAACTGGTGGCTTTACCCACATAAATGATCTCGCCACGGCGATTTTTCATCAGGTACACGCCGCTTTGGTCAGGAAGATGTTTGATTTTTTCCAACAAAGAATCAGTCATGTAGATCTTGCTTTTTCCAAATGATCTTCTTAATATATTTCAATTCTTCAATTTTTAAAACATACGCCATACCTATATATACAACAACTCCCATGATCAAAGCTATAATGATCCAATGCCTCGCATAATAGCAAACCATACCCATTACTGCCGCTGCCAGCAATACCTTACGCATACTATTCCAGATCTGTCTGCCGCCTAAGACCCCGATGCGCTGCCTTAAAAGATAGACCAGGACAGCCATATTAAAAGCAGCCGCTATGCTGGTAGCCAGGGCCAGTCCTCCAACTTGCAGGAATTGCATCAGTATTATATTTAAGAACGCGTTCAAAACCATGGCCGCGATCGCTATTTTAACCGGAGTCTTAGTATCTTGTAAAGCATAAAAAGCAGAAGCACCGATCTTCGCTCCGGCAAAGAAAACCAATCCCAGAGAATAAAAAGCCAGGGCAAACGCGGTCATTGCTGTGCCCTGGTTATTAAAAGAACCGTGTTCAAATAATAACTTTATGATCGGCTGGCCTAATACGATCAGCCCGATCATTGACGGGACCAGGGTAAATATGGTCATGCGTATGCTTGAAGAGAAAGTTTGTTTCAATTGGCCCAGGTCCTGTTGCGCCGCAGACAGGCTCATCGCCGGCAAAGCCACAGTCGCTATCGAAATGCCAAAGAGCGCCAGGGGCAACTGATAGAGACGGTTGGCATAATACAAGGCCATGATGCTGCCATCCGGCAGGAAACTGGCACAAACCTGGTCAACCAACACATTAAGCTGCCTGACTCCGCTGCCAATGGCCACCGGTATGATCAAAACACCGATCTTCTTGATCTCCGGGGTTAGCCGGAATATTATTCTACTAAGGAATCCCTTCTTGACCAGCGCTGGGATCTGCCAGAGGAACTGGAACAATCCTCCCAATAACACGCCCCAGGCTAATCCTTCCACCGGCACTTTCATCAACGGCACCAGCCATACTACCGCGGCTATTTCAAAAATAGACACCATCATGGGCGCTACGGCCGGTATAAAAAAAACCTGCAGGGAATTTAATACGCCCATGGCTAAGGCTGATAGGCTGATAAAAGCAATGAAAGGGAACATGATGCGGGTAAGAGTGACTGCTAAAGCTATTTGTTCCGGTTTATCCACCCAACCCCAGGCAATGATCCTAACAATGGCCGGAGCAAAGATCATGCCCAGCAAGGTCACTCCCGAGAGGATAAAAAGCAATATCCCGATACAAGCGCTATAGAGTGAAATCGCTTCATCTTTGCCCTTTTTTACCAGGCACTCGCTGAAGACCGGTATAAAACCGCTGGATAAAGACCCTTCTCCCAGCAGGTCACGCAACAAGTTAGGGATCCGGAAAGCCAAATAGAAAGTATCTGCCGCCCACCCGTTGCCAAAACGGCTGGCCACTACCATATCCCGCAAATAACCCAGGATCCGGGATAAAAGAGTAGCGCCAGACACACTGCCGATCGATTTGGTAATTCCAGTGGACATGATATTAATAACCCTTGACAATCTCTGATAAAAATGCTATTATTTTTCGAATTACACGAATTTCAGCGAATTACTCGAATATTATATTCGGCACTTATTCGCTATCATTTGCGCTATTAGAGTTTAAAGGAGGAAACACCGCATGACTAAATTAAAAATGGGCCGGCATACTTCGGCGATCAAGGAATCACGCAAGAATATCGTCCATCACCGCGCCAACACCAAGATTAAGGATCAGATCAAGAAGCTGATCAAAGATGTAAACGCGGCCATCGCCAAGAAAGATGCAGCTGTCGCTAAAAGCACTATGCTGAAAGCTTTTGCCGCCTTGGATAAAGCAGCTAAGAAAAATATTTTCCACAAGAATAACGCAGATCGTAAAAAATCAAGAATGGCCTTAAAGATCAAAACATTAGCCGCATAGATCGATCAATAAATGTTCCAAAGCCCACAGCGGGTTCTGACTACTGCTTTTAATAGCTTTATCAGTATCCGCTATTTTTTTATGTTTATTTACCAACTCTGCCAGTGTGAATTTCGGCAAACTGGCCTTTAACTCGTCTTTTTCATCATATTTCCTGATATTCAACTTTTTCAAGATCTCTTCGAGACTAGCCTGCCGGGACTGCATTTCCTTGGCCACGATCAATTTGCGCCAGGATTTAGAGATGATCCATAAAGCCTGCATCTCCCCTCCGCTTTCAGCAGACAAATCCTGCAATGCCAGCAAAGCGCGATCCAAGTTCCGGGATAAAACCGAGTGCTCCAGGCGTTCTGCGTTTTCGGCATACATCCTGAATATATTTTTCCGCACATCCGCTGCCGAGATCCTCTTTTTTTCAGGCAGGGCAATGGCTAATTTAGATATCTCTGAATCCAGATTAGCCAGGTCCGGGCCAACCGCTTCTATCAAATAATCCATCGCTTCTGCTTCGATCGTTTTTTGTTGGCTGCGAAATCTATGTTCAACCCATTTTTTTAAATCACTTTTAAATAATGGCCAGAAGATCACTTCTACGTCCTTGAGTGCCGTATAAAACTCACTTTTTCGGCTGCGGCTGTCCACTTCCCCGGCAACCAGTACCAGGCAGGTAGTAGGATTAGGCTGTTCAAAGTAGGATAGAAGCTTAGCTTTATCACCTAGTTTCTCGATCTCTTGTACCACTACCAAGCGTCGTTCAGACATAAAGGGTAACGACTGGGCTTGGTCCAAAATCTCCCCGGCAGAAGTTTCTTTGCCGTATAAAAGAGCGTAATTAAAATCTTTTTGGTCCGCGGTTACCAGTTCCTGGTACAGGGCCTGCAAAGCTTCTTTCTTTAAAAACTCCTCTTCCCCGTAAAAGAAATAGAGCGGCGCGATATTTTTCCTGCTTATTTGTTGTAACAAATCCTGATACTTCATAAACCTCTCAAATACTAAATTCTAATATCGAAATTCTAAACAAATTCAAATATTCTAAACGTTTTGAAATTAAATATTGTTTACCTGTCCCCGCGTCTTTGATTTGTCCCTTAGGACAAATCAGCAGGGGAGGATTTAGAAATTAGAAATTTCGGATTTGTTCTTAATTACCACCAACCTACCACTGTCCTTTTTACCACATCGCGGGATAATAAATCGGTAACAGCTTCCTGCGCATCATTTTCAGTCTCTACCAACTGCCCGGCTTTGGCCGTGACATAGTACGTATAATCCTCGTGGATATTACTTTCTGTCCACATGGTAGTACCCTGGACCTGGTCCTGCAGGGTCACATCAATCCCGATATACAATTTGTACTGCTCGATCACGCTTTGGGCGTCATAGCTGACCGGTTCCAGGCTATAACGGACGATCACTCCGGTCAATAAAGCGTCTGCTTCCTCAGCTTTAACGATCTCCAGCCGGCCGTCACGAAGAAACTCCTCGATCACCTTCTTGGTAAGTTTGTCTTCAATACCGTAATGTACGGTATTGTTACTAAAATTATTAACTGCGATCTTTTTTATGTATGTAGGTAATACCGACATCGGCGTCTTGCCGCAACCAAGTAGGCCAAGCGCTAAAATACCGATCAATCCAGCGTTTAAAATTAATTTCCGGTTCATCTTTACCCTCCTACTGTCATTTATATCTCAAAATCCTTTCTCGTTTGCCTCTTTAAACCTTTACACCTCTAAATCTTTACACCTGCTTTTATGCTACTACAATATTCACCAGTTTATTAGGTATATAGACTATTTTGATGATCTTTTTCCCATTAATCTGTAATTTGACCTTCTCGTTTTCCGCCGCCAGTTTTTTCACTTCTTCCTCTGGCACGCCAGTGCGCACAGATATATGACCACGCACCTTTCCATTGATCTGTACCACTATCTCGGTCTCTTCTTCAATGATCGCGCTTTCGTCATAATCCGGCCAAGGCAGCGTAATAAGAACCTCTTCATGGCCTAAACGCTGCCACATTTCCGCGGCAATATGCGGTGTGAACGGGGAAATGAGGATAACTACTTTTTCCGCAGCGTTGCGAATAGCGCTGGGCGCAACTTGCGGCTCAAGATCGTGGATCGTGTTTACCAATTCCATTAAAGCGGCTATAGCCGTATTAAAACCAAATTCCTTTTCCAGGTCATTGGTGACTTTTTTAATAGTAGCATGGACTTTGCGCTCCAGGGAGCGGACCGCTGCTTCGCTACTTTGCCGTCCAGGAGAGGTATTTTCAATCACCCGTTCCACCAGCCGCCAGATCCGGGTCAGGAACCGCCAAGCGCCTTCCACTCCGGCATCGCTGTATTCCAGGTCTTTTTCCGGAGGAGAAGCGAATAAGATAAATAAGCGCATAGTGTCGGCCCCATACTTTTCAATAATATGGTCAGGATCAACAATATTGCCTTTGGATTTGCTCATAGCCGTGCCGCCCAGGGTCACCATCCCCTGGTTCAGCAGGTTAGTAAATGGTTCATCCCCTTTTAATAAACCCATATCGCGCATGACCTTAAAGAAAAAACGGGAATAAATAAGATGCATGCAGGCATGCTCAGCCCCGCCGATATATTGGTCCACCGGCAGCCAGTGATCAGCTTTCTCCCGGCTAAACGGCAATTGCTCATCATGCGCGTCGCAATAACGGGCAAAATACCAACTGGAATCAACAAAAGTATCCATAGTATCTGTTTCCCGTTTCGCCGGGCCCTGGCATTTAGGGCAAGTGGTATTGACAAATTCAGCGACTTGGGACAACGGAGAGTCTCCTTTGCCGGTAAATTCCACATTTTTAGGCAAGACTACGGGCAGATCATGCTCTGCCACCGGGATCAAGCCGCATTTTTCACAATATACCACTGGGATCGGCGTGCCCCAAAATCGCTGACGGGAGATCAGCCAGTCACGGAAACGGTAATTCACTACTTTCTTGCCCTTTTTCTCTTGTGCCAGGAAAGCAGTAACTTTGTCCATGCCTTCTTTATTCGGGGTACTGTCGAATTGGCCGGAATTGATCATCAGGCCTTCGTCAATATAAGCTTCTTTTAAACCACCAGCCGTAGGTTGACCGTCTTTGCTGATCACTTCTTTGACCGGCAGTTTATATTCTTTGGCAAACGCGAAATCACGGGTATCATGAGCTGGTACAGCCATTACCGCGCCGGTACCATATTCCAACAAGACATAATTGGCGATCCAGATAGGCACTTTGTCATTGGTCACCGGATTTTGGCAATAGACCCCGATAAACATACCCTCTTTTTTAGCCTCATCAGAAGCGCGCATGATCTTATTCTGCTTTTTAACTTTATCCACGAACAAGCGCACTTCCGCGGCTAATTTTGTTCCGGTAGTCAGTTCTTCGACTAAAGGATGCTCAGGCGCCAGGACCATATAGGTGACGCCGCATAAGGTATCCGGCCGGGTAGTAAATACTTTGATTACCTGGTTCCGCCCGATTAGGGGGAAATCGATCTCTGTGCCGTGACTTTTACCGATCCAGTTTTCCTGCATGGCCAGTACTTTTGACGCCCAGCCATTCTTGATCAACTGGTGCCCGGACAAGAGTTCTTCAGTATAGTCGGTAATTTTAAAATACCATTGTTCCAGTTCTTTCTGAAGCACTTCACTGTCGCAGCGCCAGCATAACCCTTGTTCTACCTGTTCATTGGCCAGCACTGTTTCACAAGATGGACAGAAATTCACTAATGATTTTTTCCGGTATACTAATCCCTTTTCCATTAGTTTAATAAAAAACCACTGGTTCCATTTATAATAGTCCGGGTTACAGGTGGCGAATTCCCTGGACCAGTCATAGCCAATACCCATTTTTTTCAACTGCCCGGTCATATAGGCAATATTATCCTTGGTCCATTTCTCCGGATGGATCTTGTTTTTTATAGCGGCATTTTCCGCTGGTAGGCCAAAAGCATCCCAGCCGATCGGGTGCAGGACATTATAGCCTCTCATCTTCCGGTAACGGTTGATCAGGTCCCCCAATGTATAATTGCGCACATGCCCCATATGCAGGCGGCCGCTGGGATAGGGGAACATTTCCAGGATATAGAACTTTTTCTTATTTTTATCTTCCTGAGCCTGGAAAAGCTTGTGCTCAGCCCAGTATTTCTGCCACTTTATTTCTATTTCTTGAGGATGATACGTTTGTTCAACCATGTAACAAACTCCTTATTCTTGCCTCTTTATAGCTCTACCGCTGTACAGCTATACAGCTGAAATCACGATTTTACCATGTAGATCAGAAATTCTTTATTACCGGCTGGCCCGATCAAAGGCGACTCAGTCACGCCTTTAACCTCCATGGCATTGATCTGGGAAAATACCGTGATCCGGTCAATGATCTTTTCATGCATGGCCGGATCCCTGACTACACCGCCTTTACCCACATTTTTTGGACCAGCTTCAAATTGCGGTTTGATCAAAGCGATGATCTCGCCTTCTTGCTTGATCAACTTATACACCACTGGCAGGACCCTTTCCAGGGAAATGAAGCTTACATCAATGGTCGCCAGGTCCGGGGTTTCCGGTACAATATTCTTTTCACAATATCTTATATTAGTCTCTTCTATATTAATTACCCGCGGGTCAAAACGCAATTTGACATCCAACTGGCCATGTCCGACATCTATGCAATACACTTTCTTGGCTCCGTGTTTGAGCAGGCAATCTGTAAAACCACCAGTGGAAGCCCCGACATCCAGGCAAGTCTTGTTTTTCAGGTTAATATTAAAAACTTTAAGCGCTTTTTCCAGTTTATGACCACCGCGGGAAACATACATAAGCGGATGCTTGATGTCTATTTCCGATTCTACTGAAACCATAGTAGCGGCTTTGATCACTGTATTACCATTTACCAACACCTCGCCAGCCATGATCAGGGCCTGGGCTTTTTCGCGGCTTTCAGCCAATTCCCTGGTGACCAGTAACTGATCCAACCGCATCTTGCCAGCATTTGCCATTATCTCAATCCTTAATGAAGTTATTGGGTGTAAGTTTTGGAAGTAAGTTTAGTCTAAGGTCTATGGGTGTTGGGCTCTAAACCACAAACTTTAGACCTACTTCCATACCTACTTCTAAAACCAACAACTTACTTCTTATTAATAAACTCTTTTACTGAAAGGTGGATACCTTTGTCGGTCAAGCCGTATTTATCGCGGAGTATTTGCATACTACCATGCTCTATGAATTGATCGGGGAAGCCGAGGATTTTCACGCGTACTCCCTGTTCGCCCAATAATTCAGTGACCGCGCTGCCAAACCCGCCAGCCACTACATTTTCTTCAACCGTTACCAGGCACTTCACCTTTTTAGCTAAAGAAACGATCAGTTTTTCATCCAGAGGATTGGCAAAACGGGCATTTACTACGGTTGCCGCGATCTTATCTTTCAGCAACAACTCAGCTGCTTCCAATGCCGGCTGGACCATGGTCCCGATAGCCAGTATCCCGACATCTTCTCCTGTCATCAATATCTCAGCCTTGCCGATCTCCAGTTTTTTCAGTTCCTTATCCATTTTAATTCCCAGACCCTTACCGCGGGGATAGCGAATAGCCACAGGCCCTTTAGAAGCGAGAGCTGTATTGATCATGTGCTGCAATTCGTTCTCATCTTTCGGCGACATGACCACGAGACCAGGAACAACACGCATAAAGGAAAGATCAAATAAACCGTGGTGGGTAGGACCATCTTCACCGACAACCCCGGCCCGGTCCAGGATAAATACTACCGGTAACTTTTGCAGGGCGATATCATGGATCACCTGGTCATAAGCCCGCTGCATAAAAGTTGAATAAATAGAGACGACTGGTCTAAAACCGCCGGCTGCCAATCCGCCGGCAAATACTACAGCGTGTCCTTCAGCGATCCCAACGTCAAAAAAACGGTTAGGGAACTCAGCCGCGAAATAATTCAATCCTGTACCGTCACTCATCGCCGCGGTAACACCAATGATCTTGTCATTTTCCCTGGCCAGCCGCACGATCGTTTTACCAAAGATTTCGGTATAAGAAGTGACCTTATTTTTCCCTTCTGCTTCACCGGTAATAACATTGAACTCGCCAATACCGTGAAATCTAGTCGGTTCTTTTTCCGCCGGTTTATAGCCTTTACCCTTCTTGGTCACCACATGGATACAAACTGGCCCGCTCATGCCTTTAACTGTTTCAAAGACCTCGGTCAAACGGTCCAGGTCATGTCCTTCAAAAGGCCCGAGATAGGCAAAGCCCATTTCCTCAAATAACATACCTGGGAAAAGCAGCACCTTGACTCTCTTGGCAATAGTCGTCATGCGCACACCCATCACTGATGTCCTGGTCAGGAACCGTTCCGCTTTCTTAGTCAGCTTTTTATAAAGCCCGCCAGTGATGATCTTCGTCAAGTATCCGGCAAAGGCGCCAATTTTACGCGAGATGAACATTTCATTATCATTCAGGACGACGATCATGTCCTTATTTATATGCCCGGCGTTATTTAATGCTTCAAAAGCCAATCCTCCGGTCATCGATCCATCACCGACCACAGCGATCACTTTGTAATTCTCTTTATGCAGGTCCCTGGCGACGGCCATACCCAGGGCCGCGCTAATGGAAGTAGACGCATGACCGACCACAAAAGTATCATATTCGCTCTCTTCCGGTTTAGGGAACCCGCTGATCCCGCCATACTGCCGTAAGGTATGGAATTTATCCCTTCGGCCGGTCAATAGCTTATGGGCATAAGCCTGGTGCCCTACATCCCAGACTATTCTATCCTGTGGTGTATTAAAAATATAATGCAATGCAATAGTCAGCTCCACCGCTCCCAGGCTGGAAGCCAAATGGCCGCCGGTATGAGAAACAGTCTCAATGATCTTGGTCCTGATCTCCTCGGCTAATTGCGGCAGTAATTCTTTCTTGATCATTTTCAAATCTGCCGGTTTGTCTATTTTTTCCAGAATACCCATTTTTATCCTCTGTAACCAGGTGAAAGTTTTGGAAGTAAGTTTAGTCTGAGGTCTAAGGGTGTTAGGCTTTAAACCACAAACCTTAGACCAACTTCCATACTTACTTCTACAACCAACAACTTACTTCTTGTTAATACTCCCGTTCAACGATATAATCAGCCAGTGCTTCCAGTACATATTTTTTGCGTCCAAAAACACTTATAGCTTTTTTTGCCTCAAGGACCAGCCTGGCTGCTTCCTTTTGCGACCATTCCAAGCCATATAATGAGACATAGGTCAGCTTCTTATTCTGCAGGTCACTGCCCTTTTTGCCTAATTTTTTCTTGTCACCAATGACATCCAGGACATCATCCATGATCTGGAAGGCCAACCCGATCTTTTCCGCGTACCTGGATAGTACCTTCAGCTGCCGTGCAGAAGCCCCGGCTAAGATCGCGCCGGACAAGAGGCTCGCTTTGATCAGGGCTACGGTTTTATGGTCATGGATATACAGCAGGACTTGTTTTTTTGCTTCTACTGTTCCTTTGGTATCAGTACTCTGGTGCGTATCTACTAATTGCCCGCCGATCATACCTTGTACACCTGACAGGGCGGAAACCAGGGTAATTACCTTGAGCACATTCTCCTTAGCAACTCCTTTAACTGCCGTATTGGCAGCGAGCAAGCCAAAAGCTTCGGTTAACAGCGCGTCACCAGCCAGTATAGCCACATCCTCACCAAATTTTTTATGGCTGGTCAGCATCCCCCTGCGGTAATCATCATTATCCATCGCCGGCAGGTCATCATGGATCAGTGAATACGTATGAATATACTCTAGCGCGCAAGCCGTAGGCATTACCTTCTTTTCAGCCCCGCCGCAGATCCGCGCGCCCTCCAGTACCAGGAAAGGCCTCAGGCGTTTACCGCCCGCGAAAATACTATAGCGCATTGCCTGGTACATCAGTGGCGGGTATTGTTCTTTTAAATATTTATTAAGCTCTGCATTAATGGTTAAGGCTTTTTGCTGCAGGTATTTTTTCAGGTTAATCCTTCGACTCAGCTCAGGACTAGAATTAGAATAACTCGTGCCCATCAGCGTCTTCTTCTTTCTTATTAAAAGGTTTCTTTTCCAGCTGTCCTTCTTTGTTCTTCATCAAGACTTCAATTTTCTTTTCCGCCTCTTCCAGTTTGCCGGAACACAACCGTGACAGCTTAATCCCTTCTTCAAATATCTTCAGGCTTTCATCTAAGGCCAGCTCTCCCTCTTCCAGCTGTGAAACGATCTTCTCCAGCCGCTCCAACGCATCCTCAAACCTGATCTTCTCATTGCCTTCCTCTTTAGTTTTAACCATAAAACCTCCGAAATAGGAACTGTATAATTAAATAATAGCGAGCGCGGCCGCTGATGCCAGTGTAGAAAACGTTCGGAGCTTGAGTTGGCATGGACTCTTTATCCCCGTACTTTGGGGAACTCAAGCGAGAATTGAGTGCGTTTTCCTCGCCGGGGAAAACGACACGCTTTTCGAAACGGCGCAGCGAGACAGCGAGCCTATACCTTATTCTTTTACTTCCTTCACTGTCCCTGTGATCTCACCTTTGAAAAGTTTTATCTTTATATCGTCTTTAACCTTAATTTCCTTAGTTGCATTGATTATCTTGCCCGACGGCGCATACACGATCGAATACCCGCGCTCCA
>JAQTQE010000026.1 GCA_028712365.1 bacterium | reverse complement strand
CCGGCCAGCACATATCAATGCCTGGGGAAAACAATTCTTGGGTTGGATAACGCCAACCACCTTAACTTCGCAGCAATTAGCAGTGCCTGTTTATCCTGGCGGTACGCAGAGCGTTTATAAGATTCCAATTCTGACTGCCGATAATCCGGTTAAGGAATATTTTCTAGTGGAGTATCGCCAGAAAGAAAATTTTGATTTGTATTTACCGGGACAAGGTTTATTATTCTGGCACATTGATGATGCCATGCTGGATTATGAAACATATGATAAATATGGTAATACCGGCTCTGCCATGGAACTGAATGTCGTCAATTCGGAACCATATGTCCCGCATCGCGCTGTGGACTTGGAGGAAGCGGATAGCACAGACAAAACGAGTGAAGCTAGTGACCCTTTTCCGGGTACGCGAGGGATTACCAGTTTCGTGAGTACTGATAATGATGCCTATAATAACAAGCCATCCCAGTTCAGTGTCTTAAATATCAACAGTGCTGTTGGCTCTTACATGACTTTTAACATTTATCAAGCAGTATTTACAAAATTACCTGATATGACTAATGTCTATAGTTATCCCAATCCCAGCACTACTGGGCAGGCTAGACTTAAAATTATCACTACTAATTTGGTCGAAACCAAGAATATTGATTTAAAAATATTCGATCTGAACGGAGGATTGATCCGGGAAGCAAAAAACATGGAGATCAACCTGGTAGCTATCTCTGACAATAAGGTGGAGTATGAGTATTCATGGGATGGAAGAAATGAAGCCGGAGAAAAAGTGGCCAGTGGGATTTATTTATTCTGGTTTAAAGCGGATAATAAGGAAAAAATCGGCAAAGTAGCAATTATAAAATAAGTGTCAAAAAACAGGGTCAATAAAAGAGTATCAATATGTCGGAGTTTTTGCTTTGACTCCTTGACCCTTTTTTGTGACCCTCATTTAGTGACACTGTTCTATTTTCTGACTTTCTTCACCAGCATCCAAACACCGATGCTGCCAAAAATGATATTAGAGAGCCAAGCAGCCAGTACTGGTGTTAAGACTCTATTCTCACCTAAAGCATGACCTACCTCAATAGTTCCCCAGAAAATAAAAGCAATGACCATGCCAGTACCAAAATTCATGATCTTACTTGATTGTTTGGTCCATAAGGCAAAAGGTATACCCATTAGCAGGATGACTAGATTGGCAAAAGGGTAGGAGAACTTAAGTCCCAATTCAACCTGTTCTTTATTAGCTGGCAGCCCATTTTTACGCAGCCTGATTATGTAATCTTTAAGTTCCCGGTAATCCATTTCCGTGGATTTCTTGGCTTCTCGCTGAAAGTCACCAGGGGTTTCCGGCAGTACTGGATTTATACGGTTAAACTTTTCTTCTCTAGTAATATTCTGCCCTGTCTGTCCAAATTCCCGTACAATACCATTTTCAAAAGTCCACTGGTTATTTTGCCATTGTCCTGCTTTAGCTACTAATTGTTTCACTAAAATATGATTGCCGCTAAATTCATCAATCTGGACATCTTTCATGGTATTATTTTGCCCATCAAAGAACCTGATATTATAAATACGGTTATTCTGGCCAAAGTAAATGACATTGTTCCGCATCAAGTAATCGAGCCCTTGTTCGTGGCGGATCTTATGTTTTTCATATAATTTGGCTTTGTATTCCAACGGTGATGCCAAGGTTTCATTAAAAATAAATGTCAATCCACAAAGGATCGCTGTAAACACAAATATAGGTAGTAAAATACGGTAGATACTTAATCCCGAAGCTTTCATCGCGGTGAGCTCATTATACCGGAGCATGTTACTGAGAGAAAACAAGGTAGCCAATAAGGTGGCGACAGGCATAACCTGCACCAACCAGAAAGGCAGGCGATAAAAAAGATAAATAATGATTCGGTCAGGCGAGGTCTTATAATTTAAAAAAGTGTCTATCTTATCAAAAAACTGGGAGATCAGGACGATCAGGGCAAAACAGCTGAGCGCAAAGAAGAACGCTTGTCCATATTGTTTTAACACATAACGATCGATGATCTTCATGAACCCCTCGCATTACGCGAATGACAGCGAATGAATACCGAATGCTTCATTAAATTTTACCTCTAATTACTTTTATACTGAATAATATGCCGGCCACTCCCATGATTATATTTGGCAACCAAACACCGATAGCTGGCTTGATTATCCCGCGTTCCCCGGCTGTCATACCGGAGATCAGTATAGTATAATATACTACTATCAGGATCAAGCTCAGCCCGAAACCGAGTCCTTTAGTGGTCTGTTTTGGTCTTAATCCCAGCGGGATAGCGATCAAGGCAAAGGTTAGGCAGGCAAAGGGGATGACATTGCGTAAATGATATTCTACTAACAGAGTATTATGCTTGATATTGCTGTCTTGAAGACGCTTGATCTCTGCTGTTAATTCCTGTTTGTCCATTTCCCTGAGGCTTTTATAGCGGACCGAGTCTTTAGGCGCGTCCTGGGCTAAATTGATCAGCATAGAATAGGTATTAAAGAAAACACGGTTATATTTCAGGAAATCTTTCTTATCTACCATATGCCGGGCCCCATTATGCAATTCCAGTACCAATCCTTGTTTCTGATCACTACGGAAATTTCCGTCTTGCGCAGTGATCATCAGCGGAAGTCCATCTTTTTCGTTCCGATAAATAATTACTCCTTGGAAAGTAGAAGATTTTTTATTGATCGATTCGAAATAAAGCCGGGTGTCTTTGAGCTCGATAAAAGTGTGTTCTTCCAGTTTGAGCACTGGTTGGCGGTAAATTATCTCCGTATAGAGGTTTTTGAATTTATGGTTCGCGGCGGGGACCACCCGGTCATTGAAATAGATACCTATGATAGAAAGCAGGAAGCTAGTGATCAGGATGGGGGTCATCAGCCGTAAAGTAGAGACACCGCTGGCTTTGATCGCGGTAATCTCATTATCCTGGTTAAGACGTCCCAGCGCCAGCAAAATAGCTAACAAGGAAGCCATAGGTAAGCTTAGCGTCAGCGTAAAGGGCAAAGTATAAGATAAAAGTTTACCCACTGCTACCAAGCCGACTCCTTTACTTATAACCATACTGACCAGATCAAAAATACGGTTCATTAGGAGGATAAAAGTAAACAGGAGCATAGCCAGCAAAAATGAAGCCAAGCTTTCCCTTAAAATATATTTGGTTAGAATACGCATGTTGTTATTATATACTATTTCACAAGTATTTAGCAAATAGAAAGATAGCTAGCGGGAAAAGAGTATTTGTGTTGAAAAAAAGCAGTATTTAAGCTATACTTATATAAATATACTTACCTATCCATCAATATACTTAACTTGAGGAAAAGCTTGCGGAAATTTATTGCCATTATCCTGATTTTTGTGTTGTCCTGGTTAGCTCTGGCTGGTAACATTTTAGCGCAAACACCTAAAATGAGTCTACGCCAAACCAATATTAATCCTGCTGCTCAGGATAATTATAATGTAGTCCTAAGCACTTTTACTTTATTACCCCAGGTAAGAAGCAATACCTCCGCTGTTTTAGCCGCACCTGAAACTATGTCCTTCAAGCGAGACCAATGGTTAAAAGTCAAAAAAAATCAGGAACGGGCCAAAGAAGCGCAAGACAAATTGGCTGAAGGGATCGAATTTAACCTGCCGTATGAATCCAAACTCAATATTTCCGGCAGGAAGATGATCAATATAAAGACCGGTAAAGTTAAATATGCCCACCCTGACCAGAAAACCCTTACCGGAACTCCGGCGGGAGTAACCGACCGGCTAGATATGCAGCAGGAACTGCAGGTTAAGATCAAAGGCAAAGTAGGACCCAAGATCTCGGTCAATATCGATTACGATGATACCAAAGAGGATAAAAGAGATATTTCCGTCATCTATAAAGGTGAACCAGAGGAAGTGGTCCAGGAAGCGGCTTTTGGTGATATTGACCTGACCTTACCGCAGACTGAATTCGTATCGTATAATAAGAAATTATTCGGCGGCAGGATCGATACCTTGCCAGTGTCAACGGATAACAGCAAATTACGGATCATGGGTATCGGCAGTCGTACTAAGGGTGTGACTGAAACCAAACGTTTTAAAGGTAATACAACGTTTGAAAAAAGGGAATTATATGACACCCAGTATATTCGGCGTAAATATTACAAAATATATCCCACCGACGCTACCCAAGCCACAGACCTGCCCATTACTTCGGGAAGTGTGGAAATTTATATTGATAATCGTATCGGTACTGATAATAATAACGCGAGACAATTAACCTTGCGTGATATTAATGGAGTTGTTTATAGCGGATATTTTGACCGGCAAAACGCCGGACTGGATTATACCGTTGATTATCGTACCGGTATTATTACTTTTAATACGACTATTGGCTCGAACTATATTATTGCCGTGGACTACAAAAGACCGGATGGTACCTGGCTCTCCAGTAATTCTACTGTTAAAGCTGAGAACTGGATGGTGATCAAGGATGAATATGAAACCGAGATTACCCGGGAAATGAAGAACTACTATAGCCTGGGCAGTACCAAACTAATCAATGATCCGAATAAATTCATTGTCAAGATCATGGACTTGAACCGCGTTGAACAAAGTACCGGCTCATATCCTTTTGAAGTGGACTATGATTTTGGCACTATCCGTTTCCTGGATGACACCCCGTTCGATCCTCCTTATCCTGATGTCTATATTAACATTCCCAACCATCATTTTATAATCTACGTGGAATACCGGCATAGTGTAAAGACCTATAATCTACGGGCCGGATTAGTGCAAAAGAGCGAGAAAGTCAAGCTTAATGGCGAAGAGTTGGTGCGAGACGAGGATTATTTTATAGACTATGAGATTGGACTGCTGACCTTCCTGAAAGATGCGGCTATTACCGATGATACGGATATAGAAGTGGATTATGAATATATGCCCTTTGGCGGTCAGTTCCAGCAAACTATTGTCGGAGCCAGGACTGAATATGAATACGGCGATACATTCACCTTGGGATCAACTGTATTATATAACTGGGCAACTTCACCTGGTAATATCCCGGATGTGCGTTCCACTCCGGAAAGTACCCTGGTGGTAGAAGGGGACTCAAAACTGAAATTGCGGCCAAAAGAACTTTGGAAAATCGATCTGGATGGATTAAAAATTGACCTTGGGGCGGAAATAGCCCGGAGTAAGTATAATCCGGATATTTTTGGTAAAGCCATGATCGATAATATGGAGGGATCAGAGATCGCTGATACTATTTCGACCGACAAAGCTTTATGGCGCTTAGGTAGTTTGGGACAGGATCCAATCGATAGAGGTTCCTTGGAATGGGCTAACGGCGATGAGGATAAACATACCATCAATGAAAAAACAGAAGAAGAAGGCCGGGACCAAACCCTGGACCTGACCTATATCCTGCCACAAAGCAGCTCTTGGGTATCGCTCATGTATCCCATCTCAACCACTGGAGTGGATTACAGTAAACATAATTACCTGCAATTTTGGGTTTACGGTGAAGGAGTAGGTGAAAAACTACATGTTGAACTAGGCCGGGTCAGTGAAGATGCTGACGGCCGGGGCGGCTTTGAGAATGATGTGCCCTTAGACGGGCCGCTTAGATGGCCAAAAGGTTCGCCCAAAACTGAGGATTTGAACGGTAATGGTTTGCTGGATGTAGGAGAGGATATAGGCTGGGAATATATCAATGCCGATGGCAGTATTACCCGGATCGGTGACGGGAATGGCCGGCTGGATACTGAGGATTTAGACGGAGATGGTATTTTAACCACAGTGGAAAATATAGCGACTACCACTAATCAGATAGATGTTAATTGGATCGGTTGGCGGCAAGTGATCATCCCTTTAACCGTTGATACCAGTAATTTAACATCCTGGCAAAATATAAAACATATGCGTTTTTGGTTAACCAGAGGTTCAGAAACCCGCCGCACTATCAGGATAGCGAAAATGGAGATTGTCGGTAACCGCTGGGACAAGCCAATATTAAACGGAACCGGGAGTATGGATGTCACGGTCAAGAGCAATGAAGATGATAGCAATGTCTCCCTGACAGACAACGGCGATTATCGCTGGCTTTACC
Source organism: bacterium (assembly GCA_028712365.1). GTDB lineage: Bacteria > CAYTYR01 > UBA6262 > UBA6262 > UBA6262 > UBA6262. The sequence continues at coordinate 20,372 of JAQTQE010000026.1, read as the reverse complement.
GGGACACGGTCAATAAAGACATGGATGAGAATAATACTTTAGTGCTGCAATATGCTAATCTAGCTGCAGGAGAAGAAGGATATACTAAAAGGCAATTGTCCAAATCACTGGATTTGTCCAAGCATAAAAAATTACGGTTTTTTGTGTATGGCGATAGTCAAGGTGAAGATTTTTACCTGCGGGTAGGATCTGATGATAATAATTATTACGAATATCGCCAGACTATCAACTGGATTGGCTGGCAGTTGATCAGTATAGATATGCCTGGTGAATTCACCAGTACCGCTGGATTCCCCAGTTTGTCCAATATTTTACTGTTACGCATGGGTATTATTGGCAAAGGCGTGGCTGGCCAACATGAGATCTGGGTGGATGAAATACACGTAACAGATCCAATAGAAGAAGTAGGCCTGGCCCAAAAATATACGCTGGATTCTTCATATAAAGACCTGGGTACGATAAATGCGAAGTATCGTTCAGTCAATGACCAGTTCACTATGGTTGGAGTACCTAAAGTCAACCAGGATGTAACCACGGAGAGCATCACTGGTACATTGACCAAGCTGCATATAAAAGATGTGAATTTGCCTACTAGGTATAGTTGGGATAAAACCACTACCATTACGCCAACCACGTTCAGGACAGAATTATCTTCTCTGGACGAAGGACGTGTAATCACTGATAATTTCAACGTGCAAACCACCTTAATCAAGGCTGACCTGCCGCAACTGGGGCTTAGTTATACTCTTAATAATACTGATTCTAACCTGCAGCAGCAATTGAAAAAGACCTATACCTATGGCTCTACTCTTAATTACAGCAGTAAACCGAAGGTTTGGAAGCCGCTGAGCTTAACCCTGCCAGATGTTTTTAATAGCCATTATAACCGGATCCATGGTTATACTTATTATGATAGTAACTTAAAAAAGAATGCCGGGTATGAAGACCTTTTTGAGCAAACAGATGACTGGTCGGTAAATCCGACATATGTTTTCCAGTTCAAGACCAAATCTGCGGCTAAAACACCTGTGGCAGTGGCCGCGGGCGCCCCTAAAACTGCCACCATAAACAGCGGTATTTCAGGAATAAAAAGTAAAGTTGTTACTCCTGAATATGTCAATCGGCTGACCTTAAACCCTTTGTATAAGCGCCGCAAAACCGCGGAGACAAAAACATTTTATGATGATCTGACTTTCAAACGCAAAAAGTCGGATTCACAAACAGTAGGATTAAATACGACGGTGGAATTGTTTAAATGGTTAGCCCCGACTTTTAAATACACCATTAATACTACGGAAACTTATAATGTTGACGCTTCCAGCAAAAATGTCAACCGGTCTTCAACGACAGAATTTTTTAATGTTTTAAAGATGAAGGATCTCTGGTCCTGGCGCCCGCTTGATTCTTTGAATATCAATAGCCGTTATAAGATAGACGAAGGGGATATTTACGATAACATGGATGCTTTATATCCAACGATGAATAAATTATGGGTTAAAAAACAATTAGAATCAGGAGACCTGAAATCGACTAACCGGCTTATCACCTTTGAAAATACGGTTCGTTGGCTGCCCTTTGATTTCCTTCATTTGAAAGGCGGCTGGCGTCCGATCAAGACCATTGATACCACCACAAAATATACTAAGTCCAATGAACATAGGATGACCACTGGAACCCCGTATGACTCATTTAGCAAGACTTTCCCTGATGTCATACTGATCATCAGGGAATTGGAAAACTTCCCAGCTATGTCGGTTTTCCTGGAAGCCAGCCAGTTGGAGCTGAAATATTACTTGAAAACCTTGGACAGAGTTGATATATCACTGACTAGAGAGAATTCCTGGGGAGCAAAATGGCGCGGTAAATTATTCAAGAAATACACCTTATTGCTGAATGCGGACCAGACGAAAGCAAAAGAAACTGATCCAGCCGAGATCACTTTGCGTGATACTTTGACTGCTAATAAAGGCACCCAGGTTAATTTCCGCACGGCCCGTAATTTTATTTTTGTGTTGGGTTATGACGACCGGAAACAATCAGAAAAAGACCGCTATGGAGCGATCCTGAAGCAGGAATATACTCGCACTCCGACGATTAAAATGGAGAAAGATCTGGAATTCCCCAAAGGGTTACGGATACCCTTTACTAAAAAAGTATGGGCCTTGAAAAATTTAGTTCATTTAACAGCGGCAGTGAAAACTATCATGCTGCGCAGCAATGTTGCCGAAAAGAATAATAATACCTATTCTGCTTCCACCAGCGTGGATTACAATGTCAGCTATAATTTTGTGGTGACCCTGGGACTAGACGGGAGCATGGTGAAAAATAAGGAGCTTGATATCAATGACTATTATACCTATGGCGCAAATTTTAAGTTATTGATCAGGTTCTAAATATCTTAGTAAAAGCGAGGAACAGTTGCCAGTAAACACGAAAAGCTGTAAGAGCGAAGAGCAGTTAATCGTTATTACTAAAACAATATGAAGCAATATTTAAATATAATCTTAAATTCAATATTCCCGTTGAAGTGTGAAGTATGCCGGAAACAATTGCCGCTTAGCGCCGGATCACGAATTTGTCCCTCTTGCCAGGGGAAAATGTTGGAAATAGGGGATAATTACTGTCGTAAATGCGGTAAATCAATGCAGATCGATACGTCTTTTTGTGTTGATTGCTCAAGCCAAGAACTGCTTTATTATGACAGTATCAGGGCAGCGGGCATTTATACAGGTGTACTGCGGGAGGCTATTCAGGCTTTCAAGTATAACAGCAGAAGTTGTCTGGGAAGGGAGTTGGGAGAATTCATGCTCAATTCTTACGGTAAACATTTTTCTTTGATCAATATTGATACTATAATCCCTGTCCCCTTGCATAAAAAACAATATGTTAAAAGGCAATACAACCAGGCTGAAGTATTGGCCGGGAATCTGAGCAAGGCAACTGGGATCCCGGTTGCTCCACAAGCACTATCCAGAGCAAGAGAGACCAGAGCGCAGTATACCTTAAACAAGCAGGAAAGGGTGAAAAATATCAAAAATGCCTTCCAGGTAAAAGATGGGACCCGTTTACCTGGTGCTAAAATACTGGTTATTGATGATATCTGTACTACTGGCAGTACTATTAATGAATGCGCCAGGGTACTCAAACAAGCGGGGGCAATGGAAGTCTATGGTTTAGTTCTGGCGCATGGCTAAAATAGCAAATACTAAATCCTAATTTGAAATCCTGAAAAAGACGAAATACTGTTTGAACTTTACATATTTGCTATTTTAGAATTTAGATATTAGTGTTTAGAGTTTATTAAAAAGTCTTTGACTTTTTAACACTTCTGTGGCATACTAATAATCTTAATAAATACTTAATAAAAAAAGGGAGGTAGTACACATGGCAGTAAAAGTAGGTATCAATGGATTTGGCCGTATTGGCCGGCTGGTCCTGAAAGCTGGTTTAGCCAATAAGAACTTGGAATTTGTAGCAGTCAATGACTTGACTGACGCGAAGACCCTGGCGCATTTGTTCAAGTATGATTCAACGTTCGGGATTTTCCCGGGGACAGTGGAAGCCAAAGACAATGCCATTGTTATTAATGGCAAGGAAATAAAGGTTTTAGCAGAAAAAGACCCGGCTAAACTTCCCTGGAAAGCATTGGGAGTAGAGATCGCGATTGAGTCAACGGGCAGGTTTGTTGATGCCATAGGCGATCCGGCAAAAGGGAAGCCAGGAGCCAATGCCCATATCCAGGCTGGCGCTAAAAAAGTAGTGATATCCGCCCCTGCAAAAAATGAAGACATCACCATAGTTATGGGTGTAAATGAAGATAAATATGACCCGGCTAAGCATCACATTCTGTCCAATGCCAGCTGCACTACCAATTGCCTGGCCCCGGCAGTGAAAGTGATCAGGGATTCATTTGGAGTGAACAAAGGCTTCATGACCACGATTCATTCCTATACCAATGATCAGCCTATATTGGATTTCCCGCATAAGGATTTGCGGCGCGCCAGAGCCGGAGCTATCAGTATGATCCCGACCTCAACCGGTGCGGCTAAAGCTATCGGTTTAGTAATACCCGAGCTAAAAGGTAAGCTGGACGGATATTCGATGCGCGTCCCGACCCCGGATGTATCCGTAGTTGACGTAGTGCTCGAAGTTGGTAAGGAATGCACTGCTGAAGAAGTGAATGCAGCTCTAAAGAAAGCCTCGGAAGGCAAGATGGGCAAGTATCTTGAATATTGCGAAGCTCCGCTTGTATCCAGGGATTTTCTCGGCAACCCGAAATCCAGCATCATCGATTCCCTCTGCACCAAAGTCATCGGGAATATGGTGAAGGTAGTGGCTTGGTATGACAATGAATGGGGTTATTCTAACAGAGTTATTGACTTAGTAGATCTTATCATTAACAAAAAATAGTAAGTTTTAAGCGGATATTAGATGAGATTACGCGGGCGGTTTGTAGCTGTCCGCGTAATCCGCTTCTTTAACGGAGGGATTGGCTATGGCGAAATTAAATATAACCGATGTGGAATTGAGCAATAAAAAAGTACTTATGCGGGTTGATTTCAATGTGCCGCTGGATAAACAGCAGAACATTACTGATGATACCAGGATCAAAGAAACACTGTCTTCTATTAAATATCTCCTGGATAAGAAATGTTCACTGGTTTTGTGCGCACATTTAGGCCGGCCAAAAGGCAAGCCAGTTCCAGAAATGAGCCTTAAACCTTGTGCCGCTCATTTAGCTAAGCTGACCGGGGTAAAAGTACAAATGGCTCCGGATTGTATTGGCGCAGAAACCAAAAAGATGGCTGATGCATTGAACCCCGGAGAGATACTACTGCTGGAAAACCTGCGGTTCCATCCTGAAGAAGAAAAGAATGACCCGAATTTTGCCAAAGAATTATCATCCATGGCTGAAGTATTTGTACAGGACGCCTTTGGTACTGTCCATCGTGCGCATGCCTCTACTGAAGGCGTGACTAAATATTTACCTGCTTATGCGGGATTCCTGTTAAAGAAAGAGATCGATTATCTTGGTAAAGCAGTAGAAAATCCGGACAAACCTTTTGTTGCCATTCTTGGCGGAGCTAAGATCAGCGGCAAGATCGATGTAATATCTAATCTATTGAACAAAGTAGATACCTTGATCGTTGGCGGGGCTATGACTTATACTTTTCTTAAAGCCCAGGGCTTAAGTATCGGTAATTCCCTGGTAGAAGATGACCGTCTGGACATGGCTAAAGAAGTACTTGCTAAAGCTAAAGAGAAGAAAATTACTTTTCTGCTGCCGATCGATCATTTAATAGCGGATAAAGTTGAAGCCGGGGCTAAATCTGAAATAGTAATGGAAAATATCCCGGCAGGAATGATTGGTGTGGATATCGGGCCAAAAACCATTGCTCTTTTCACAGAGGCAATTAAGAGAGCTAAAACAATCGTATGGAATGGGCCAATGGGTGTATTTGAAATCAATGATTTTGCCAAAGGGACAATCGCTATTGCTAATGCTTTAGCTGAGGCGACAGCAACCGGGGCTACCACGATAATCGGCGGTGGTGATTCAGTGGCAGCAGTAGCCAAAGCCGGAGTGACCAGCAAGATTTCACATATATCAACTGGCGGTGGAGCCAGCTTGGAATTCCTGGAAGGCAAAGTACTGCCGGGAATAGCAGCTTTAAAAGATAAGTAAGAAAATCAGAATATCAGGTTATCAGGATATGAATATCAGGATAACAGGATATCAGATAAATTCCTGATATCCTGCTCACCTGATCCCCTGATATCCCGACATAGGGGGTTTTAAAGTGTTTATTTTCTTGGTATTATTACACATCTTAGCGTGCATCTGGTTGATCGTTATTGTGCTATTGCAGGCAGGGAAAGGCGGCGGACTATCCGGCTTGTTTGGCGGCGGCAGTTCTCCTGAAGCTATTTTTGGTGGAGGAGGGGATAACACCCTGAAGAAAATTACGACGGTTTCTGCAATTGTATTCCTGTGTACTTCGACTTTGTTATATGTATATGTAACCAAACAGGATACTACTAGCGTGGTTAAACCAGTCGCTGCCACTTCTGCTCCAGTAATCCCGGCTGCAACTCCGGCAGCCGCTCCAGCAGCACCAGTACAAAGCTCCCAGGCTTCGGTTCCAGCAAAGGCAGTCTCGACTACAGCTGCCCCGGTTAAGACTGCCCCTGTCACTCCGATAGCGCCAGCTCCGGCTAAGCAGGAATCAGTGGCACAACCAGCGGCAAATACACCAGCACCTGCAGCAGCTCCAGTTCAATCTACAACTCCGGCTGGTAAATAGCAAAGAACTTATATCTTTTAAAAATAAATAAATTTGCGAGGATGGCGGAATTGGCAGACGCGTACGCTTGAGGTGCGTATGGGTAACACCGTGAGGGTTCAATTCCCTCTCCTCGCATAATTTCTCTCGGTGAAAGATTGTAAACTCTGCCCCATGTAATTAAAATAATACTTGAAAAAATGATTCATTTATTATATAATAATTAAATATAAGATAGCGCTTTAATGCGGGAGTAACTCAGTTGGTAGAGTGCAACCTTGCCAAGGTTGATGTCGCGGGTTCGAACCCCGTCTCCCGCTCCATTTTTTAATATGGACTGATTACACAGATTTCGAAAATAGATTACACTGATCAAGACAATAGGGGTTCGAAGCCAAGTCGAGCGCCATTGGTCCGAGCGAGACTGGCCGGCGACGAAGGAAGGCAGCGCATACGGCCTGGGTGAGGAGGAACCCCGTCTCCCGCTCCATTTTTTATATCCTTATCTGCACGTGAAAATGTGTGTAGATATAGAAGTGGAAGAGGGTGACCGCGAGGGTCACCAAACTATTTGAAAACTAAAAAAAAGTTATTGACCGAGCATCAGAGGGAGAAACCACGAAGTGGTGTCTCCCATGAGGAGCGGACCCTGCGCTTCGATTTGCGGAGCAAACGGCAGGGGTAGCGACGGTGCGGTACCCAAGTGGCTAAGGGAGCAGTCTGCAAAACTGTTATTCGGCGGTTCAAATCCGCCCCGCACCTCTTGAACTCTCTGAAACAGTCTTATATAGCTACTGCGAACTAATCTTTCTGGCTGCGCCTGCTTCATTCGCTCCTAACATAGCGCAAGCTTATATGCGTCGTCGCATCTTCCTTGTTTCGCTCAGAAATATTAATTCTCGTTACGCTAATAAGACTATTTCAGAAAGTTGCTTAGAATAAGATTGTTTCAGGAAGCTAATTTAAATCTTGAAGAAAATATGTCAGTAGATTACTTAATGGGCAGTTAGCTCAGTTGGTTAGAGTACTTCCTTGACATGGAAGGGGTCACAGGTTCGAATCCTGTACTGCCCACCATTTTATTAAGACCAATGGTGGAAGAGGTAAATAGTGTCCTGTCTCACAAATCCTTTAAAATTTGCTGGAGGGATTTTGGCCAGAGACAAGGCGCGAGGAGTGCGGCGTACCCGCAGTGGTACGCAAATAACGAGCAACACAGTATCTGGGCAAAAGACCCCAGCCCTTCGGGAATGTCATCTTTGGCCGACTTCTGTGTCACTCCTCCTCGAAGTATCGCAATGGATACGACTTCGTCGTCGTTCCTGGAATTCGGCTCAAATATGACATTCAAATGATAAAGGATTTGTGAGACAGGACACTACATATGGAAAAGAATGAAGAGAACCTGCAAGCATTAAGACATTCAGCCTCACACGTAATGGCTCAAGCAGTCAAAGAATTGTATCCAGAGGTAAAACTGGCCATTGGCCCGGCTATCGCCGATGGTTTCTACTATGATTTTGACAAAAAAGAACCATTCACCCCGGAAGACCTCGATAAAATCTCCCAAAAAATGAAAGAGATCGTCAAGCAAAACCTCAAATTCGAACATTATGAAAAATCCCGTGCCGAAGCTATCAAATATTTCCAGGATAAAGGCGAGAAATATAAAGTAGAGCTTATCAATGACCTGCCTGACGCGAATATGTCTTTTTATAAGCAGGGAGATTTTGTTGACCTGTGTAAGGGACCGCATACCAACTATACCGGCGGCTTGAAACATTTTAAACTATTGAGCGTAGCGGCGGCTTATTGGCGCGGAGATGAAAAAAGAGAGAGCTTACAGCGCATTTACGGCACAGTTTTCTTTACTAAAGAAGAACTAGATGCTTACCTGAACCTGTTAGAAGAAGCAAAAGCGCGTGACCATCGTAAATTGGGCAAAGAGCTGGACCTGTTCAGTTTCCATGAAGAGGCTGGCCCGGGATTAGTTTTCTGGCATCCCAAAGGATCACTGGTACGCAAGGTAATTGAAGATTTTTGGAAAGATGAACACCTGAAAAACGGGTACAACCTGCTCAATACACCGCATATTGCCAACCTGAATATCTGGAAAACCAGCGGACACTGGAATTTTTACCGGGAGAGTATGTATTCTCCGATGGATATAGACGGCCAGGATTATATGATCAAGCCGATGAATTGTCCTTTCCATATCCTGATCTATAAAACCCAATTGCGCAGTTATCGGGAGCTTCCTATCCGTTACGCGGAACTGGGGACAGTTTACCGTTACGAGCGCAGCGGTGCTTTGCATGGTTTGATGAGAGTGCGCGGTTTTACCCAGGATGATGCGCATATCTATTGCCGGCTGGACCAGCTTGAAAACGAGATCATTGATGTAATAAAATTTGTCCTGTTCATCTTGCAGACATTCGGGTTTAAGGAATATGAAGTATATGTCAGCACGAGACCGGAGAAGTATGCCGGTGAATTAGCTCATTGGGAAAAAGCCACTTCAGCGTTGGAAAATGCCCTTAAAGCTGTTGGTTTAACTTACCAGATAGACCCGGGTGAAGGGGTCTTTTACGGGCCAAAAATCGATATTAAGATTAAAGATTGCCTGAATCGTGCCTGGCAATGTTCCACTATCCAGGTAGATTTCAATTTGCCTACCGCCTTTAAAGTAGAATATATTAACGAAGAAAGCAAACCTGTCCAGCCAGTAATGATCCACCGCGCGTTGATGGGCTCCCTGGAACGTTTCTTTGGCGTATTGATCGAGCACTATAAAGGGGCTTTCCCGGTATGGCTCTGCCCAGTGCAGGCCAAGGTGCTCAATATCACTGACAGCCAGGAAGAATATGCCAAAAAAGTCTTTGCCCAGCTTAAGGAAAATGGCATCCGCGCTGAGCTTGATATCCGCAATGAAAAACTGGGCATGAAGATCAGGGAAGCGCAATTAGCCAAGATCCCTTATATGCTAGTAGTAGGCGATAAAGAAAAAGAAAATGGCGCAGTAGCTTTGCGCCGGCGCAGCAGCCAGGAACAAAAAGTAATGCCCTTGGTTGATTTTATTAAATTAGCTCAAGAAGAGATCAAAAATAAGGAGTAATCATGAAAAAATTATTATTAATATTTATCTTTTTAATGATTTTTCCGATTTCTCTATTAGCCCAGAACTTGACCGAGTTGGTGGATACGCCAACAGCTGATATATATGAGTCAGGCACATATAACCTAAATTTAAGGGTATATGGCTCAGGTAATGTCCTGACCAGATTACTGTTCAGTGTCAAGTTTTTTGAATTAGGCGCTTATCTGGATGTAGATAATGCTACCGGAAACCTTGATCCGAAAGCGCATGATGTACAACCTTTGGTAAAGATACGTCTTTATCCCGGCGGACAGATCTTGCCAGCTTTAGCTATCGGTTATGATGGGCAGGGAGAGAATTATTACTTTAAAGAACCTAAAGGATTTTATGTGGTCCTATCCAAAGAATTACTCATACCCGGGCTCATTCTTCATATCGGTGGCAATAATCGTGATTACACTTATGGTTTTGCCGGCGCTAGTTATACTTTTGAAGAGCAAGGTAGTGTTTTCGTGGAATATGAACGCATCAGGGATATGAGCGACCTGACTAATAATAAATTTAATGCCGGATTGAAGTTCCAGATCACCAAAGAATTGGGTATGGAATTTGATTTTAAAAATGTCGGGAACCGTGGTACTGAATACGAAAGAGTATTGCGTTTTGATTATTCTGGTGAATTCTAGGAGTATTTATGGCCTTAGAAAGTGTACTTAATTTTGAACGGCCTATATCAGAACTTGAACAGGAACTGGAAAAGGTAAAAAGCCTAGTGGCGGCCGGTGATATGAGCCTGTCTGTAAAATTAGGCAAACTGGAAGCCAAACTGGATGTTTTGAAGAAAAAAGTATACGGGAACCTTACGTCTTGGCAGAAAGTACAACTGGCCAGGCACCCGCAGAGACCATATACCCAGGATTATATAAAGTTATTAATGACTGATTTTCAAGAGCTGCATGGTGATAGGAGATTTGCCGATGATTTAGCGTTGGTTGCCGGATTAGCTTGTTTTGAAGGTGTCCCGGTTCTGGTTATGGGACAACAAAAAGGCCGTAATGTTAAAGAAAATCTGGAACGAAATTTTGGCATGGCTAAGCCTGAAGGGTACCGTAAAGCTTTGCGGTTAATGCAGTTAGCTGAGAAATTTAATATTCCGGTGATTACCTTTGTGGATACTCCTGGCGCTTATTGCGGGATTGAAGCGGAAGAACGCGGTCAAGCAGAAGCTATAGCCCGTAATTTATATTCAATGAGTGATCTCAAAACACCGATTATTGTTTTTATTATCGGTGAAGGTGGCAGCGGAGGTGCCTTGGGCATTGGAGTCGGGGATAAGATATATATGCTGGAAAACAGTATTTATTCCGTGATCTCGCCCGAAGGATGCGCTTCCATACTCTGGAGGGATGCCAGTAAAGCAGCGCTGGCTGCTGAAACCATGAAGATAACAGCCAAAGATTGCTTAAATCTGTGCGTTATCGACGAAATTATTCCGGAACCGCTCGGTGGAGCTCATCACAGCTATGAAGAAACAGCAGAGAATATCCGCAAGGTACTGCGCCGGGATCTTAAAGAGTTGGTGAAAGTTGTGCCGAATGAACTGATCAAGAAGCGTTATGAAAAGATACGAGCATGGGGCGCGTATAAAGAAAGCTAAAAAATCGTTCGCGGTTCGCCGTTCGCGGTTCGCGGAAAAAGCAAAAGGAAAATAAAATGAAAGCAAAGAAAATAGCGATTGTGACCAGTGGTGGTGACGCACCGGGAATGAATGCCGCTATTAGGGCAGTAGTGCGTACCGCTATATTTAATAATCTGGAAGTTGTTGGGATTGAAAGAGGTTATGCCGGCTTGATCGAAGGGCAAATAGTGAATCTTACCTTACGCTCAGTTTCCGGTATTATTAACCGGGGTGGCACCATCCTGAAAACTGTTCGCTGTGAAGAAATTCAAACGTATAAAGGTTTGGAAAAGGCTGTCGCGGTTATTAAAAAATACAAAATTGATTATATGGTAGTCATTGGTGGTAATGGTTCATTCCATGGAGCATGGGAAATTTTCAAGGCCACTGGCCAGAAGCTAAATGTGATCGGTATCCCGGCCAGTATAGATAATGATGTGGCTGGGACTGATGAAACTATAGGTTTTGATACTGCTGCCAATACAGCTGTCGAAGCCATTGATAAAATACGGGATACCGCGACGAGCCATGAACGGGTATTTGTGATCGATGTCATGGGCCGTGACCGCGGGTTTTTGGCTCTGCAAGTAGGGCTGGCCAGCGGAGCGGAATTTATTTTGGTACCGGAATTACGATATGACCTGGTGAAAATGTGTGACTCTATTTCCAGCGGCAAACGGCATGGCAAGACCAGCTATATAGTGGTAATGGCTGAAGGAGCCGGCAGTCCGCAGGCGATTTGTGAACAGATCAAGGACTGTACCGGCATGGAAGTGCGGTATAGCACTTTAGGCTATATTCAGCGCGGCGGATCACCAACTGCCCGTAGCCGGATCTTAGCCGAGAAATTTGGAAAAAAAGCTGTGGAATTGATCTTGAAAGACGAAAAAACAAAGATCGTTGGCATTAAAAATGATAAAATAATCACCAGTCCCCTGGACTATGCCTGGAAGGGCACTAAGGAACTGGACCAGAAGATGTATAAATTAGCGGAAATACTGGCTATTTGAAGATAGACCGCGGTCCGCAGTTGACGGTCAGCAGATAAAGCGAATAAAAATAAAAAAACAGGAGGGAAGCATGGGAAGGAATATTGATGAAATTGTAAAAGAGTTGGTAACAAGTGATGACCTGCATGTGAAAGAGAAATGCCTGGATGAGATTTGGGCGCAGGCCAGTGCAAAGGGTATTTATCCGGCCAGCATACAAGGCTTATACGCAGCCCGGGGAAAAGAAGAGTATAAAGGACTAAGCGTCCCGGCTATGAATTTGCGGACTTTGGCATATGATTCAGCCAGGGCAGTCTTCCGCGCGGCCAAGAAGATCAATGCCGGCGCTTTTATTATGGAAATAGCTAAAAGCGAAATGGGCTATACCAGTCAACGTCCCAGTGAATATGTAGGAGTTTGCCTGGCAGCCGCGGTAAAAGAAGGCCATGAAGGCCCGGTATTTGTCCAGGGCGACCATTTTCAGGTAAATGCCAAAAAGTTTAAAGAAGATCCGAAAAAAGAAGTCCAGGGAGTCAAAGACCTGATCCGCGAAGCTATTGCCAGCGGTTTTTATAATATTGATATCGACACTTCTACCCTGGTAGAGTTGGAAAAGCCCACAGTCAAGGAACAGCAGAAACTTAACTATGAAGTATGCGCGGAACTGACCAAATATATCCGCAGTATCGAACCTAAAGGGATCACGGTGTCTGTCGGCGGAGAGATCGGCGAAGTCGGCACCAAGAATTCGACCGTAGAAGATCTTGATGCTTTCATGGAAGGATATCTTTCATTATTGCCGAAAGGCATGATCGGTATCAGTAAAATGAGCGTACAGACCGGGACCTCCCATGGCGGCGTGGTTTTGCCTGACGGAACAGTTGCAAAAGTGAAGCTTGATTTCAACGTGCTTAAAGAGATCGGTATTGCCGGCCGCAAGAAATATGGGATCAGCGGTGCTGTACAACACGGTGCATCTACTTTGCCGGATGAAGCTTTCCATAATTTCCCGTCTGCGGAAACGGCTGAAGTCCATTTAGCCACTGGTTTCCAGAATATGGTTTATGAAAGTAAGAACCTGCCTGAAGACCTGAGGAAAAAGATGTATGCCTGGTTGCATGAGAATGCCAAAGAAGAAATGAAGCCGGGTATGACTGAAGAGCAGTTCATTTATAAAGCCCGTAAAAAAGCTATCGGTCCTTTCAAAAAAGAAATGTTCAACATTCCGGGAAACCTGCGGGAAGCTATTGGCGGGGAATTGGAAGCTAAGTTCAGCTTCCTGTTTGACCAGCTAAAGATAAAGGATTCCAAGGAACTCGTGAAAAAGCATGTCGGTAATACCAAAGACATTCCCCGTGCCGCTTCCCTAATGGACATTAAAAAGGGCGGCGAGATGTCCAGCGAGGGAGCGGATTAAGAAAGCCTTAAGGAGTTTATATGCGTCGTTCGAAGATAATATGCACGATCGGTCCGGCCAGCCAGGACCTGCAGACTATTAAAGAGCTGATACAGGCGGGCATGAATATTGCCCGCCTGAACGCTTCGCATGGCGATTTTGCGACTTTGGAAAAAATAATTTCCAATGTCAGGATCGCCGCTAAAGGATTACACAAAACCATAGGTATTTTACTGGACCTGGAAGGTCCCCACGTCAGGGTAGGAGATATCGCCGGCGGGCAGGTAGAACTGCACGAAGCCCAGGAGCTGATCATTACTTCTTCCCAGATATTAGGTAATAGTAAATATATCTCCATTAATTACAAGAATATCATCAAAGATGTAAAAACCGGTAATAACATCCTGCTGGATGATGGCAATATTAAACTGCAGGTAGTCAAAAAATCCGTTAACGGTTTACATTGCACTGTGCTTGACGGGGGACTGCTCAAAAGCCATAAGAGCGTGAATGTGCCTGGTGTTTATTTAAATTTGCCGTCGTTAACTAATAAAGACCTGGCTTATATTAAATTTGGTATCCAGAATAATGTTGATTTTTTCGGCCTTTCTTTCGTGCGGCAGACGCAGGATGTGATAAAGGTTAAAAACCTTGTCAATAAACTCAAAGCTAAAACCTGGGTTATAGCCAAGATAGAGCATCCTCTGGCAGTGGCCAATATTGACGACATTATCAATGCCGCTGATGGCATTATGATCGCCCGCGGTGATCTGGGCGTAGAACTGCCTACCGAAGATGTGCCTATCGTGCAAAAAGCTATAATCCGCAAATGCAACGCTTTTGCCAAACCAGTCATAACCGCGACGCAAATGCTGGAATCTATGATTGATAACATGATCCCGACTCGGGCCGAGGCAACTGATGTGGCCAATGCTATCATCGACGGCACTGACGCGGTAATGTTATCGGGAGAAACCGCGGTAGGTAAACATCCCGCATTAGTAGTGCATACTATGGAGAAGATCATCCTGAAAGCTGAGACTTCCATGGATTATGATAAGATCTTTGAGTCTAAAAAAACGATCAGGTCAGTCGGTAATATTCCTCACGCGGTAAGCCATGCCACTATACAGGCAGCGATAGACTTGAAAGCCGGTGCCATAATTACCGCTACTAAGAGCGGCCAGACAGCGCGTTTGATCGCCTGCCATCGTCCCAGCGCTTTTATTTATGCCATTACAACGGATAAAGATAACGTCAGGAAGTTGAACTTGCTCTGGGGAGTGATACCGTATCATATAGCCAAGTTTATCAGGAATACTGACCAGATGATCGAATACTCCATGAAGGTGGTCAAACAGCACAAAAGAGTGCAGTCTGGCGATACTGTGGTCATTACCAGCGGTGCTCCTGTTGGGATAGCCGGCAAGACCAATATGCTGGAGATCAATGTAATAAAGTAAGCAGGTGTAAAGGTATAGAGGTGTAGAGGAATGAAAGAGCATAAAATTGAGATCAGGGTAAGCTACGCTGATACTGACCAAATGGATGTCGTTTATTATGCTAACTACTTTGTCTGGTTCGAACGCGGGAGAATAGAATATCTGCGCGCGCTTGGCCTATCCTATAAGGAAATGGAAAAACAGAACCTGATACTGCCAGTGATGGAGGCCAGTTGCTCTTACAAAGCGCCGGCCCATTTTGACGATCTGGTGATAGTGAAAACAACTATCAAAGAATTAGGTAGAAGCAGCATCGGGTTTATCTATGAAGTAGTTAATAAGGAGTCAGGACAATTACTGGCTATCGGTGAAACCAGGCACCCATTTATCAACCGGGACAGAAAAATCGTCAGAATACCTGAAGAGATTCGCAAGAAACTGGAGGTCCAATAATGTTTCGCATTATGTGTAAATCGAAAATTCACCGGGCAACGGTTACCGAAGCTAATTTGGCCTACGAAGGCAGTATCAGTATTGACAAGACTTTGCTTAAGGCAGCGGACATCCTGCCTTTTGAAAAAGTACAAGTATTGAATATTAATAACGGTTCCCGGGTCGAAACCTATGTCATGGAAGCGCCCGCGGGTTCTGGGGTAATTTGCCTGAATGGGGCAGCGGCCCGTTGGGGACAACCAGGTGACTTAGTGATCATTATTGCTTATGAAGTAGTGGAAGAGAAAAAAGTTAAGAAATACCAGCCTAAGATCGTGCTCGTCAATGAAAGAAACAGGATCAAGAAGTGATCAAGATCATTAATCTGACCAAGAAATATGGTCAACTGCTGGCTCTGGATAACTTAAATCTGGATATCCCGCCTGGTGAAATATTTGGTTTTTTAGGGCCCAATGGCGCGGGTAAAACTACTACGGTTAAATTGCTATGCGGACTGCTGAAACCCAGCCAGGGGCAGGCTATCGTGGGGGGGATTGATATCCAGCAGCATCCAGAAGAAGCCAAAAAAATAATAGGATTAGTGCCTGATTTCCCTTTTGTTTATAAAAAACTGACTGGCCAGGAATTCCTGCAATTTATCGGAGACTTGTATACTGTCACTGATGAGGAAATGGCTAATAAAATACCTAAATACCTCGAAATGTTTGAATTAACTCCCTGGGCCAATGAATTGATCGAGAATTATTCCCGGGGAATGCAGCAAAAACTGGTTATGGCCAGTGTTCTGTTGCATGAACCAAAGGTTATTATCCTGGATGAACCATTAGTGGGGCTGGATCCGAAAGGAGCCAGGGTGATGAAAGAGATATTTGTTAATTTAAGTAAAAAAGGCACGACTATTTTTATGTGTACCCATACCCTGGAGATCGCTGAACGGATGTGCAACCGGATCGGTATAATTCAAGGAGGGAAACTGACTAATATGGGGACGACAGATGAATTACGGCAGCAGGTTAAAGAAGGGGGTAACCTGGAAGATATTTTTCTGCAGTTGACCGGCGGATCAGAATACGCCGACCTCTTGAAATACCTCGAATAATTATGGTGTCTTATGAACAATATCTGGTTGTTAACTAAAATAAATCTCCTTTCCTTACGTAACAGCGTAAAATTTACCTCCAAAGAAGACAGTGTTAAACGTATTATGTTCCCGTTAATGGGGGCGCTTTTTCTCTGGGGTTTATATGTATTATGCTTTAAGGGTATGGTATATATGCGGGGAACTCCGCTATTAGGCCCGCTGTTGATTGCCCGGTTCTTTGCCATGATCTTCCTGGCCTTCATGGCCATGCTTATTTTCTCCAATATTATCACCAGTTTTACCGCAATTTATTTCTCATATGACCTGCCTCTTCTTTTAAGCAGCCCGATTTCCTTCAACACTGTTTTTATTCTCAAGTTTATTGAAACCATGATCTATTCTTCATGGATGCTGCTCCTGGCTTTATCTCCGCTCATCTTATCATACGCTCAAGTTTATCTTTACCCGGTCAGTGGATTTTTACTGTCAATAGCTGCCCTGATACCATTTTTTGTGATCTGTTCCGGTATCGGTGTTCTGCTCAGCCTCATATTGATGTACTTCTTTCCCAGCAAAAAAACCCGGGACATTTTTATAGTTCTGGGAGTTATCCTGGGCAGCGGTATGTACCTGTTTTTCCGGTTCCTGCAGCCTGAACGCATTACAAATCCCACAGAAATGATGAGCATTTTCCAGTATATGGCCGGGCTCCAGGCTCCGGTGGCTGGATATTCGCCGAGTTACTGGGTTTCACAGGCTATAATATTTTCGGTCAGGCATCCGCTTAATACTTATTATTACTACTTGAGTTTTCTTTGTATCGGTGCCCTGGCGTTGATGGTGATCAATCTGGTAGTGGCTAAATACGTATATTATGAAGGTTGGGTTTCCAGCCAGGACGCGGCTAAAAAAGTATTCAAAAAATCTTTACTGTCTAAACTGGACACTAGCAAATTTATCCTGGTATTGCCCCGTGAATTTAAAGCTTTGCTGTTCAAGGATATCAGGATATTTTTCCGTGATACCAGCCAATGGTCGCAGATACTTCTGTTGTTGGTACTGGTGATAGTCTATGTATTCAATATCTATAAGTTGCCATTGGACCTGCCGGTATTGCGGTTGCTGGTCTCATTTCTCAATATCGGGATGATCGGATTTGTGGTGGCGGCAGTAGCTTTGCGTTTTGTCTTTCCCCAGGTCAGCCTGGAAGGGAATAGTTTCTGGATCATCAGGAGCGCGCCGCTTTCAGTGAACCGGTTTATGTGGGAGAAATTCTGGCTGTCCCTGATCCCGCTGGTGGTGTTATCGACTGCGCTGATCTGGTTCTCTAATATCGTGCTGAAAGCTGATAAATTTATGATGACCTTTACCACCACGACGGTATTTCTACAGACTATCGGCTTGACCGGCATGGGCATCGGAATGGGAGCTTATTTCCCGAGGTTTAAAGTGGAAAATATCGCCCAGATAGAATCCAGTATGGGTGGCGTGTTATACATGGTTTTCTCTTTGTTCTATATCGGACTGACCATTGCTTTGGAAGCCTTACCGGTCAGGATGTACGTTTTAGGACAGATTGGCAGCAAGTTCCTGTCTTCTACATTGTTGATCGGAACAGTTGGGGCTATCCTGGTCATGAATATACTGGTAACGTATCTGCCGGTAAAACTAGGGATTAAAGCTATTGAAAAGATGGATCTATAGGAGGTCTCTTCTAGTAAAGTTTATCCCCGCCAATAAGGCTTTAGCGGGCACGGTGCCAAAGTACCAGTGGATGATAAAAGACCTTTTTCAGAAACCTCTCATGAAAGAAAACTTATGATTAAGAATATTGCGCAGATCATTTTATTGCTAACACTCTTATTGATCACGGGTTGTCAGCAGCAAGCGTCCCAAGACCAGTTATTAGTTGAAGATGCGGAAGAATGGGTCAATGCCCAGGATTATGATAAAGCAAAAAGTAATCTGCAAAAAGCTGTTGAACTTAATCCGCGGAATTTAAAAGCTTATGTATTGTTAGGCGATGTATATTATTTCCAATCCAATGTGATCATGTTCCGCATGCAGGTACTGAACCTGGTCTTTAAATTTGGAAAAAGATTGCGTTGGGCCTCTGCTAAGGAACTGGACCTGGCCACTCCTACGGAAGAAGTGATGTTGGCCGGGATGGGATATTACCAGAAAGCCCTGGATCTGATAAAAGCAGGTGTCACTGATCCGGTGGTGGAGGACAGTTATCTTAATTATGAGCTTGGCTGGGGCTATTTGGCCATGGATGATGTAGAAAACGCCAAAAAGTATTTCCAGGATTCTATCAAAAATGGCCAGGACCGCTGGGATGTAAAAAGCGCCAATGTATATATCTGGTATAAAGAGCAAAAATCTATCGATCAGAGAAATCAGGAAATACTGGAAAAGGCTAAAAAGGATTTACTCGAAAAAAAGGAGAAAAAGCGTAAAAAATGAAAAAATTCATTATTTGCCTTATCTTGGGAGTAATGCTGACCAGCACGGCTTACGCTCTTAATAAAAGTTACATGGGCTGGGCAGTAGGACAGGCTAAAACTAGGGAAAAAATAGTAGCTTTGACCTTTGATGATGGTCCGTCCAAGACATATACGCCGCAGGTACTCGCGGTATTAAAGAAATACAATGTGAAGGCGACCTTCTTTATGTGTGGGGCACAGGCGCAATATTATCCTGACCTGGTAAAGCAGGCTTCGGCAGATGGCCACGAAATAGCGAATCATAGTTTCAGCCATCCAAATCTTTTTAAAAACAAATCCAAACGTGGTGCAGCGCTGGTCGCGGAAATAGTGCAAATGAATCACTTGGTCGAAAAACTGACCATGATCAAACCAGCGTATTTTCGAGCACCTTATAACTATATGGGATTAGAGACTATCAAGGCGGTCAATGATGCCGGATTGATATATGTGAGCTGGACTTTCAGTGTAAAAGACTGGGAAAGACCCGCACCGGCGGTCATGGTAGAGGCCTTTAATAAAAGACTGATACCTGGCTCGATAGTATTATTGCATGATGGTGGCGGTAACCGGGCCAATACAGTAGCTGCTCTGTCTGGAATGATCGAATCAGCCAAGAAAAAAGGATACAGGTTTGTCACTTTGGGAGAGCTGTTAAAGTAGCAGGTATACAAGTATACAGGTGTAAAGTGGATCTTAATAAATTTACTTATAAAGCCCAGGAAGCATTACAGGAAGCACAGAGAAGGACAACAGAAGCCGGGCAACAGCATATCGAAATTGAACACCTGCTGGCCGCTCTCTTGTCCCAGGCAGACGGTATTGTCCCGCTTATCCTGCAAGAGTCTGGTTTAGATCCGTCTAAGCTCAACCAGGATGTAGAGGCGACCATTAATAAATATCCCAAAGTATCAGGTACCGGCCAGATTTATATATCTCCTGCCTTGGACCGGGTTTTAAACCAAAGTCTGATCGAAGCGCAAAACTTAAAAGATGAATTTGTATCAACTGAGCACATATTATTAGCTATCCTCAGTGGAAAAGAATCGATTTTAAAAACTAGGGGCATGACCAGGGAAAAAGCTTTGCAAGCTTTGCAAAAAGTGAGAGGAGGCCAACAAGTGACAGACCAAAATCCGGAAGTAAAATACAAAGCTCTAGAAAAATATAGCCGTGACCTGACCGATCTGGCCAGAAGGGGAAAATTAGATCCCGTGATCGGCAGGGATGATGAAATCAGACGAGTGATCCAAGTGCTATCGCGCCGTACCAAGAATAATCCCGTGTTGATAGGTGAAGCAGGGGTCGGCAAAACTGCTATTGTCGAAGGTTTAGCTCAACGCATTATCAGTGGTGATGTGCCAGATACCTTAAAGAATAAGCAATTGGTGGCCTTAGATCTTGGAGCTTTGATCGCCGGGGCGAAATTTCGCGGGGAGTTCGAGGACCGATTGAAAGCTTTACTC
>JAQTQE010000025.1 GCA_028712365.1 bacterium | reverse complement strand
CAGTACCGTTATCCTGGTCCTAAGCCGCAAAGCCGGGAAGCCGCGATAATCCTGTTAGCTGATGCCGTGGAAGCGGCTTCGCGTACACTGGATGACCCAAGCTATGGCCATATCCAGGAACTGGTGACCCGAATTATCAATAACAAATTCATTGATGGCCAGCTGGAAGAATGCGATCTAAGTTTGAAAGATATTCATACGATCGGGGAACAATTCTGCCATGTGCTCAGCGGTATGTTCCATAATCGTGTCGATTATCCGGCAGAGGATAAACGCAAGTGACCAAAGCGAAGATTCCCACCCGGTTGGTACGTAAAATAGCGACTTATATCATTAGTCATTACCTGCCGCAAGAGAAGGATTATAAATTGGGAATCTATTTTGTGGATCAGACGGAGATGATCCGGTTGAATAAAAGATTTTTTAACCGGAAGTATGCCACTGATGTGATTGCCGCGCCGCTCGAGACTACCAGTAACCTGCCGGTAGTACTGTTGGGAGAGGTATTTATCTGTATGGATACCGCTCTGCGCCAGGCTCGGGAATACCGGCATAGCTATAGCGCGGAGATCTCGCTTCTGGTAGTTCACGGTATCCTGCATTTGCTGGGATTTGATGACCTTAAACCAAGAGCTCGAAAAAAAATGCGGCAAGAAGAGCGGAAGATCCTAACAGCAATGGGCATAATAGAGTAGAGGTATTGATGAGATCAAAGGATATTTGGGAAAGTTTTAACGCCGCTATCGAAGGCATTATTTATGTCACCAAAACCCAGCGGAATATGCGTATTCACCTGGGGATAGCGGTTTTTGTCTTATTCATCAGTTTGTTTGTGCGTTTAGAACGCATAGAAGTGATCATGCTTACTATTACCGTGGTCCTGGTATTGCTGGCGGAAATGCTCAATACCGCGGTCGAAGCTTTAGTGAATTTGATCACGGATACATATCATCCGGCAGCCAAAGTAGCTAAAGACATCGCTGCCGGGGCAGTATTCTTTACTGCCGGGAATGCTTTAATCGTAGCCTATCTTGTTTTTGGGAAACGTTATCTGGGCAATAACCTGGTTCCGGTTATTTCCAAGATCAAAGAAGTGCCTGATTATATTATGTTCATTTCTTTGATCATTGTTTTTATTTTTGTTGTGATCGGCAAAGCGTATTTTGGCAAGGGCCGGCCATTATGGGGAGGGATGCCCAGCGGTCATAGCGCCGTGGCTTTTACTATTTGTACCTCTATCGCCCTGACCACTGAAAATAGTTTTATCACTTTGTTGGCTTTTCTCTTGGCTTTCATGGTAGCGCACAGCCGGGTCAGGGCTAAGATCCATACTTGGTGGGAAGTAGCTGGCGGGGCAATACTCGGCATGGTCGTTACTTTATTTATTTTCCGGATGATGAATCCGTTTTAAGGAGCACTATGTTTATCAGTTTTATTATTTTAATTATCCTTTTATTGGGCAGTTTCTTCTTCTCTGCTACAGAGACGGCTTTAACCAGCTTGGATCGCTACAAGATCAAAACTTTGATCGAAGAAAAGCAAGTTAAGTCCCTGCAAATGTGGGTGGATCACCCGAATAAAATACTGGCGGCTATCTTAGTCGGCAATACTATCGTTAATCTGGCTGCCGCGGCGCTAAGTACTTATCTGGCAGTACATTTTTCCAGTAATTTGCGTATTACAGAAGGATGGGCGGCGGTCTTGGCCACGATACTGATCACCGTGGTTATTTTGATCTTAGGGGAGGTCACTCCTAAGACTTTTGCCAAGCTCTTGCCGGAAGTCGTAGCAGTGTGGACGATAAAATTAATATTGCTGGTGCATTACCTGCTGGCGCCATTGATCAAAGGTTTGATCTTTATCACTAATCCTCTGGTCAAGTTGCTAGGTGGAAACATCAAGAGGGATATGCTTTTTGATAAAGATGAAGAGATACGCTTCCTGGTTTCGGAAGGGGTGCGTGAAGGAGTATTAGGTAAAGACCAGAAAGAGATGATCCATGGCGTCTTGGAATTTGGCGATAAAGTGGTCCGGGATATCATGATCCCGCGCATCGACATGGAGTGCGTAGACATTACCCTGGAAAAAGAGAAATTTATTGACCTGGTGGTGGAGACCGGACATTCCCGCGTTCCGGTCTATCAGGGTAATCTGGACAATATTATTGGTATTATCCATGTCAAGGACCTGCTCAATGCCTGGCGCTGTAATGAACTGATCGTGATCCAGGACCTGATCCGCCCGGCATATTTTGTGCCGGAAACCCAAAAGGTGAACAACCTGCTGCGACAAATGCAGAAAGGCCGTTTGCATATGGCTGTGGTTGTGGATGAATATGGCGTACCCAGCGGCCTGATCACGATGGAAGACCTGGTCGAGCAAATTGTCGGCGATATCCTGGATGAATATGATATTGAAGACCTGGGAGTCGAGCCAATGGGAGACGGGTCGGTGCAGATCGATGGTAAAATGAATATCTATGAAGTTAATGAAAAACTCAAAATAAATTTACCCAGCGAGGATTTTAACACAGTTAGCGGCTTTGTGGTTGATCTCCTGGGGCGGGTACCCAGAAAAGATGAAGAAATAAAATACAAAGACCTGAAATTCACTATAGTGGAAACTAATCGCCGCCGGATCATCACCCTGAAAGTGAAAAAGGAAGCAACTGAGGGACCAAAGGTATGAACCCCGTTAGACCGCTAATAACCGGTAAACGGGATAAGTTAAGCAAACACATAAGTTAATTTTGCGAAAGATGGGGTCTAACGGAGTGAAGAAACCGTTAAGTTTTTATACTGATTTTGTAGGAAAGCCGGTGATCAGCGCGGGGAATATCACTATTGGCAAGGTAAAAGATATGACTATCCAGATGGGTGAAGAATTTCCACCGGTGAAACATTTGGTGGTCATCCCAACCAAGGGAAAACGGGGATTTAACCTGTTTAAGACGACTGATTTGCTGGTGATACCCTGGGATGATGTAGCCTGCCTTTCAAAAAAAGCGATCTACTTGAATGTTTTTTTGGAAGAGATGGTTTCCAGCTCTGTCGAATCAAATGAACTTTTTATTTACCGGGATATTATGGATGAAGAGATCGTGGACCGGTATGGCAAGCATTTATTCCGGGTCAATGACGTGGCCCTGCGCATCCAGCGGGGTAAATTACGCATCATTGGCGTGCAGGCGGATATCAACAGCATGTTACAGCGCCTGGGACCGGAACGTGAGATCTTTAAGCTGGTAAATCTTTTTCGGCGCAAGATCGTGGAAAATATAATCATGTGGGATCATATTAAGCAGTATGACAAAAAAATGAAACACCTGAAACTGGATATCTCCAAAAAACTGGTCAAGTATATGTATAACCTATAAAAATAGTAACTGCTAAAATCAGTCAAAGCGAAAAACAGTTGCCAGTAAGAACGAAAAGCAGTGAATCTATCGGGAGTTATTGTGGAGCAGGTGGTTGCTCAAAATAAGGGTTGGTCTAATTTCAAAGTAAAACTGGCCTTGTTCCTGGCTGTGATGGGGCCTGGTATCATTACTGCCAGTGTGGATAATGATGCCAATGGTATAGCGACCTATTCTGTGGCTGGGGCCCATTATGGGTATGGATTGCTCTGGTTATTGCCGGTCATTGCTATTTGCCTTTATATGGTCCAGGAGATGTGCGCCAGGATGGGAATGGTAACCGGCAAAGGATTAGCTTCCTTGATCCGGGGAGCTTACGGGTTCAGGATCACTTTTTTTGCGATGATCGTCTTGATCATCGCTAACCTGGCCAACACGGTTGGCGATTTTGCCGGGGTGGCCGCTAGCTTGGAGATCTTCGGTATCAGCCGCTATATTTCCGTGCCTTTGGCGGGATTTTTTGCCTGGTATTTGATCTTGAAAGGAACATATAAGACCGTAGAAAAAATATTCCTTTTTGGCTGTTTTTTATATATTACCTACGTGATCTCCGGGTTTATGTCCAAACCAGCCTGGGGTATAGCTTTACAGAATATAGCTATACCACATTTGCAATTAAAAAAAGATTATATTATCCTGGCTATCGCGGTGATCGGAACCACTATCGCTCCCTGGATGCAGTTCTACCAGCAAGCCGCGGTGGTGGATAAGAAGCTAAAGATCAAAGATTATTTTTATGAAAAAGTAGACATCATTTTTGGTACGACAGTTACAAATATAGTAGCATTTTTTATCATCGTCGCCTGTGCTTCTACTTTATTCATTCATAACATCAGGGTTGATAGTGCGGCGGATGCGGCGGTAGCCCTGGCTCCATTGGCAGGGAAATACGCGTCAATTATGTTTGCTATCGGACTTTTCAATGCCGGCATTTTTTCTGTTTGCATTATCCCACTCTCTACCGCTTATGCGGTGTGTGAGGCGTTTGGCTGGGAACAAGGAGTGGACCGGACTTATAAACAAGCCCCTGAATTTATTAATATCTATACTGGTATGATCGTTATCGGAGGGGCCTTGATCCTCTGGCCTAAGGCGCCTTTAGTAAAGATCATGGTCTTGTCCCAGGCAGTCAATGGGTTTTTATTACCGGTGATCATGATTTTTATGATGTTGTTGATCAATAACTCCAGGATCATGGGTAAGTATGTCAATAGCAAGTTATATAACTGGATCGCCTGGATCATTACTAGCTTGCTGGTGCTGTTGTCGGTTATTTTGGTGATAGTGTCATTTGTCCCATAGGGAAATAGTTATTGGTTGTAGAAGCAGGTATGGAAGTAAGTCTGAGGTTTGTGGGATAGAACCTAACACCCGTAGACCGCAAACCAAACCTACTTCCTAGCCTAATACCAAAACTAAACAAAAACTGGGGTTTTAATATGGGGTTTACCAAAACTGAAGCTATTGTCTTGCGGACTAAAGAACTCCGTGAAGCAGATTCATTAATTACGCTGTATACCCGGGACTGGGGCAAAGTGCAGGTAGTAGCTAAGGGTTTGCGCAAGGTCAAAGCCCGGTATGGAGCGAGCTTGGAGATATTTACCCATAACCAGGTGATGCTATTCTCTAAAACAGATAAGGACCTGGCCCGGCTGACCGGCTGCCAGGTTATGCATCCTTTTTATTCCCTGCGGGAGAGTTATTTTAAATACGGCATGGCTTCCTACCTGCTGGAGTTGGTGGACAAGCTCAGCGAGTATCGCGAAGCTAATCAGGATATTTTTAATTTACTGGGTAAAAGTTTTAGTTTGATGGATGCGGGTGTCTTAAAAACCAGGGAGAATTATCTCTCACTCTGGAATTGGTTTGCTTTAAAGATCCTGGATTATAGCGGTTATAAGGTATCGCTGGAATCTTGTATCCACTGTAAACAAAAACCGGCCTTGGGCCGGCCGGTTGTTTTCAGCTTGCCGGATGGCGGTATTTCCTGTCGTGCGTGTCTGAAGAACGCGGATTATGTGTTTGAACTTAATCCGGAAGTCTGGGCTAAACTGCGGTTGCTGCAAAAAAGCGCGCTGCCGCAATTAATGGATATTGAGCTGGCAGCAGAAACCAAGCTGGCCATCAAGATCCTGCTGGAAAAATATTTACAATTTATTTCCGGGCACTCATTTAACTGCCAGGAATTCTTTTATTGCCAGCCGCTAACTAAAAGTTAATTTGATAGCGAATCACGCGAATTAGAAGAAGCGAATTACTCGAATACTAATTATTAGAGGCATTAGCTATCATTCGCGAAATTAGGGAGAGGTTTTTATATGAATTTTCAACAGATCGTCACTACACTGCAACAATACTGGATGGAAAAAGGCTGCTTACTGGCCCAGCCTTATGGCCTGGAAGTAGGCGCCGGCACTTTTAATCCGGCTACTTTTCTCCGTTCCCTTGGCCCCGAACCATGGGCAGTCTGCTACGTAGAGCCATGCCGCCGGCCGACAGACGGCCGGTATGGGGAAAACCCGAACCGGATGCAGCATTATTTCCAATTTCAAGTGATCATCAAGCCTGCCCCGGAAAAGATCCAGGAATTGTACTTGGGCAGTCTCAAAGCAGTGGGCATCATTCCCAAGCAGCATGATATCAGGTTCGTGGAAGATGACTGGGAATCGCCGACCCTGGGAGCCAGCGGGTTGGGCTGGGAAGTGTGGTTGGATGGCATGGAGATAACCCAATTCACTTATTTCCAGCAAGTGGGAGGGATCGAGCTTGATCCTATTACCGCGGAGATCACCTATGGCCTTGAACGCCTGGCCGCGTATATCCAGAAGAAAAAAAATGTTTTTGACGTGGAATGGGCTAATGGCGTGACGTATGGGGAAATATACCACCAGAACGAAGTTCAATATTCCAAGCATAATTTCGAGGAAGCGGACATTAAGATGCTGTCCCGCCTTTTTGACCAATATGAAAAAGAATGCCTGCGGTTGGCGGATAAGAACCTGGTCTTGCCGGCTTACGATTATGTCTTAAAATGTTCACATGCTTTTAATTTATTGGAAGCCAGGGGCGCTATCAGCGTATCGGAACGTACCAATTATATTGCCCGGGTGCGTAACCTGGCTAAAGCTTGCGCTGAGGGTTTCCTGAAACTGCGCCAGGAACTGGGACACCCTTTATTGAAGCAGAAAAAGAAGTAACTAGGTGAAGGTTGTGGAAGTAAGTATGAAAACTAAGACTATCAACTGAGGTTAATTATGGCTAAAGATTTTTTACTGGAGATCGGGACAGAAGAGATACCTGCAGGTTATTTAACCGAAGCCTTACCGCTGGTAGAGAAAGATTTCAAGGCGTTTTTAACGACCAGCCGGATCGTTAGTGAAGAGGTTAAGGTATGGGGCACACCGCGCCGCCTGGTGATTATGGCCCGCGGGATGTCTGAGAAACAGAATGACCAGAAAACCGAGATAACCGGGCCGCCAAAACACGTGGCGTATGATGCTGACGGGAACCTGACCCCGGCGGGGTTGGGATTTGCCAAAAAACAAAATATCAAACCCCAGGCGCTATCGATCAAAAAGACTGAAAAAGGTGAATACCTTTGCGCTGTGCTCTCGCAAAAAGGACAAAATACCGATAAGATCCTGGCGGCATTCCTGCCACAATTTATTATGTCTATCTACTTTCCCAAAACCATGCGTTGGGAGGGCAAGCAATTACGCTTTGCCCGGCCGGTACGCTGGCTATTATGCTTATGGGGCAAACAAGTCCTCAAATTTAAGCTGGGTGAATTAACGACCGGGAATAAGACCAGGGGACATCTGATCCTGGCCGGGAACAAGGAAGCAACCGTGAAGAATATTGCTGGGTATGAAAAAACTCTTAACCAGCTTAAGGTAATAGTTGATCCGGCGAAAAGACAAGCCAGGATCAAGTCTGAACTGGAACGTGTCACTAAGGGCAAAGGGCAACTGCATACTGATGAGGTTTTATTAACGATCGTCACAAACCTGGCTGAATATCCTTCGGCTGTACTGGGCAAATTTGACCAGCGGTATCTCAATCTGCCGGCCGAGGTCCTGGTCACTTGCATGCGGCACCACCAGAAGTATTTTACCCTGGAGGACAGCAAGGGCGATCTCTTGCCATATTTTATCGGCATATCTAACGGTGATCCTAAAGCTGCCGGCATGGTCAGGGAAGGTTATGAACGGGTGCTGTCTGCCCGGCTGGAAGATGCCGAGTTCTTTTACAAAGTTGATACCGAGAGTCACCTGGAAGAAAAAGTGGAAAAACTCAGGGATGTGGTATTCCAGGAAAAGTTGGGTAGTTTATATGGTAAAGTGGAGAGGGTCATTAAATTAAGCGAATATATCGCTTCCCAGCTGCCTTTTACCAGTTATAACCTGAGTGATGTGCAGCGCACAGCACTGCTCAGTAAAGCTGACCTGGTCACGGAAATGGTCAAGGAATTCCCGGAACTGCAGGGTACTATTGGCCGGGAATATGCCCTTAAGTATAATGAAAAAGCAGACGTAGGACAGGGGATCTATGAACATTATTTGCCTTTGTCGGTAACCGGCCCCTTGCCTAAAACAGCCAATGGCGCAATCGTCAGTATCGCCGATAAAATGGATACCATTGTCAGTGATTTTGCTATTGGCCTGGTCCCGGATTCCAGCGGTGATCCGTACGGTTTGCGCCGCCAGGCCCAGGGCATAATCCGTATCCTGATCGACAACCAGTGGAATTTTTCCTTATTTGAACTGATCGAAAAGGAGATCAGGATACTGAAGGAAAGCGGCATAGAAGTGGCTGATACCGGTGAATTGCTGAATAAAGTCTGGAAATTTTTCCGGGAAAGAATAGAATATATTTTTGGTTTTGAGCCATATAAACTGGCCTATGATGAAGTAGCCGCGGCCCTGGATGTCGGGTATAGCGAAGTGTATAATACCCTGAAAAGGGCGCAGTCCCTGCATGAACTGCGGCCTTTACCTGATTTTGAGCCGATCACAGCTGGTTTTAAGCGGGCCAATAATATCCTTAAGCAGGCTCGAGATAAGAAGCTGCTTGGTGAAGGCGAAATACTGGATGAAAGCAGGCTGGTAGAAGAAGCGGAAAAGAAACTGTATCATAAATTCATGGAGATCAAAGCCGAAGCCGAGCAGTATCTGGGCAAGGGAAATTATACTGAAGCTTTGCGCCGGTTAGTGAGTTTGCGGCCGGATATAGATACCTTCTTTGAAAAAGTCATGGTCATGGTGGAAGATCGGCAGTTAATGACGAACCGTCTTATGCTGCTAAAAGAAATAGCCGGGTTGTTCCAGCGGATAGCGGATATTTCGAAAATAGTGTCCTGTCACTAATATTTCTTTATATTTGCGGGAGCTATTTTTCCCTGATTCTAGGCGCGAGGAGCGCTGCGTGCCTTTAGGCACGTAAGTAACGAGCAACACCGAAGCAGGGGAAAAGAACCCCGCCCGCAGGGAAGGTTGTCTTTGGCCGACTACTGCGTCGCTCCTCCTGGACGTATCTTCTAGATACGCCGGCGTCGTTGCTCCTTGCATTCGACTCAAATCCATTCCTTCAAATATAAAGAAATATTAGTGACAGGACACTACATTACTACGGCCTGATAAGTCTTTACATTACTGAAAAAGTGTGCTATAATTTTAAAAAATGCAACAGCGGAACAGAAGATTTCAGCTATTAATGGCTGTAATCTTACCCCGATGTGTATTCAGAATGTGTCATAACTGCTTTTTGGTCTGCAATTGCGGCTTTTTGGCTGCAATTTCGACTGTAAAAATCAATTACGACACAGTCTGCTCGGGGCATCTTTTTTAATTGCTATTTAAAATAAAAGGAGGAACAGAAGCAATGGCAGCAAAGGGTAAGAAGTATGTTTATTTTTTCGGCGGTGGTAAGGGTGACGGCAATGAAAGCATGAAAAACCTGCTGGGCGGCAAAGGCGCTAACCTGGCGGAAATGGCTGGCCATCCCAAGTTAAAACTACCGGTACCTCCGGGATTTACGCTTACTACAGAAGTCTGTACCTATTATTATGCCAATAAGCGGTCCTATCCTAAAAGTTTAGCTAAAGAAGTAGAAACCTCACTGGCCAGAATAGAAAAATTAATGGGCAAGAAGTTCGGGGATGCGGAGAATCCGCTCCTGGTGTCTGTCCGTTCAGGTGCCCGTAAATCAATGCCGGGAATGATGGAAACTGTCCTGAATGTCGGCTTAACTGAAAAAACCATTCCGGGAATGATCAAACAAACCAATGGCAACGAACGTTTTGTCTATGACGCTTACCGTCGCCTGATCATGATGTATTCCGACGTGGTTATGGAAAAAGCCGCCGGTATTGAACCGGTAGGAGAAAACGGCATTCGCAAACAATTAGAAGGACTGATGGCTGAAAAGAAGCGTCAGAGAGGCGCAACAGCTGATACTGACCTTGATGCTAATGACCTGAAAGACTTATGCGCACAATTCAAGGCCAAAATTCAACAGGTTCTGGGTAGCAGTTTCCCAGATGATCCAATGAAGCAATTGTGGGGCGGGGTTGGCGCAGTGTTCGCTTCCTGGAACGGCAAGAGAGCGATCAGCTATCGTCGCATTGAGAGGATCCCGGATGAATGGGGAACTGCCGTGAACGTGCAAGCGATGGTCTTCGGCAATATGGGCGATACCAGCGCTACCGGCGTGGCCTTTACCCGCGATCCTGGTAACGGCACCAACAAATTCTATGGTGAATACCTGGTCAATGCCCAGGGTGAAGACGTAGTGGCAGGAACACGCACCCCGGCACCGATCAATGAATATAGCCAAAGCGAACATAATAAGGACCTGGTCATTCTGGCTAAGGGTATGCCCAGGATCTATAAAGAATTGGATGATATCCAGAAGAGATTGGAAAAACACTATCACGACATGCTGGATATCGAGTTCACTATTGAAAAAGGCGTGCTGTATATGCTGCAATGCCGTATCGGTAAAAGAAATGGTCCGGCTGCAGTAAGAATGGCCGCTGATATGGTTAAGGAGAAATTGATCACTAAAGAGGTAGCTGTAACCAGAGTGACTGCGGCCCAGCTTGATGAATTATTGCATCCGATCATCGATCCCAAAGCGGAAAAAACCTATACCCCGCTGGCCAAAGGATTACCAGCCGGTCCTGGTGGCGCTTCCGGCATGATCGTTTTCAATGCCGCTGACGCGGTTGCTTGGAACAAAGATGGTAAAAAAGTGATCCTGGTCCGGGAGGAAACTAATCCGGAAGATGTCGAAGGAATGAGAGCAGCCCAGGCTATTTTAACTGCGCGCGGCGGTATGACTTCCCACGCGGCTCTGGTAGCCCGCGGTTGGGGTAAATGCTGCATCGTCGGGTGCGGCGCATTACAAGTAGATCATCATTCCAAGACTGTGATCGTCAATGGCAAGACCCTCAAAGAAGGCGATTGGATCACCTTGAACGGCACCAAAGGTTATGTTTATGAAGGGCAATTGCCGATGGTTGACGCTTCAGAAGAGAACGCAGTGCTTAACGAGTTCCTGAAAGTTTGCGATGCGGTCAGGAAGCTGAATGTTAGGACCAACGCAGATACTCCTGATGACGCGGCAAAAGCGCGCGCTTTTGGCGCTGAAGGTATTGGCTTGTTCCGCACAGAGCACATGTTCTACGGGAAGAATAGCGAACAACCGCTGTTCAAGCTGCGCAAGATGATCGTTTCCAAGACTGTGGAAGAAAGAAGGGCGGCTTTAGCCGAACTTTTCCCGCATGTCAAGAATGATATTAAAGCGACGCTGGAAGCGATGGAAGGATTACCAGTAACCATCAGGTTGCTGGATCCGCCATTGCATGAATTCGTTCCCCATGAAAAAGAAAAATTACAGGAATTGGCGACCAGCCTTAATATCAGCCTGGAAGAATTGTCCAAACGTGCCTCAGTGCTCCGTGAATCCAATCCCATGATGGGACACCGTGGCGTCAGATTAGGTATTACCTATCCTGAAGTAACTGAGATGCAGGTGCGGGCGATATTCGAATCAGCGGCTGAATTGTTGAAAGCCGGCAAGAAGGTAATGCCGGAGATCATGATCCCCGTAGTGAGCTTGGTAGCGGAGATCGTTAACCAGAAAGAGATCGTTACCAGGGTTTACCAGGAAGTCCTGAAAAAATATGGTTTAAAGAAAATTGACCATTTGGTCGGTACTATGATCGAGATCCCGAGAGCCTGCGTGGTTAGCGGCAAAATAGCTGAAGTCGCGCAATTCTTCTCTTTCGGCACCAATGACCTTACCCAGATGAGCTTCGGTTTCTCGCGTGATGACATGGGTGGGTTCCTACCGGATTACCTGGAGAAAAAGATCCTGCCGGATGATCCGTTCCAGACCATTGACCAGGATGGTGTCGGCGAGTTGATCAAAATGGGCATAGATCGCGGACGCAAGACCAAGAAAGACTTGAAGATCGGTATCTGCGGTGAACATGGCGGTGATGCGGAAAGTGTCAAGTTCTGTCACCGGGTAGGTATGAACTACGTTAGCTGTTCACCTTTCAGGGTTCCCATCGCCAGGTTAGCCGCCGCCCAGGCAGTAGTAGAAGGTAAAAGCAAAAAGAAATAACCCTTCGACAGGCTCAGGGTTATACTGAGAGTAGTCGAAGTATAAAAGGACCTGGTCATGAAAACTAGGATACAATAAAAAGTAAAAAGGGTGGTTGGTATTTGACAACCACCCTTTTCTATTATTCGCATGAAATTAATGAAAGCGAATGAAGTGAAGCAAAAAACAATGAAAAAAATAATATTATTAGCAATTACTATGTGCATATTGGCGAGCCAGCTTCAGGCGGAAATCCTGACCGAAGCTCCGCTGGAAAAAGATCTCCTTGTTCATAATATAGAGATCAAAGGACTGGCTAAGTTCATGCCTTATGAAATAGCGGCTCAAATGAAGACCAAGGTAACAGCCTGGTGGCCCTGGTCCAAGCCATTATATTTTGATGCTGATGTTATGGAACAGGATGTTGATAATATTATCAGCTTATACCAGGATAATGGTTTGTATGACACCCGGATTACCCCGGAATTTATTATCCTGCCTAAAAAAAGGCTGGATATTATTATTCAGGTTCAAGAGGGGTATTATTACCGCATTAGCAAGATCGATATCCTGAATGACGAGCACCTTAATAATGACCTTAAAAAGATGCTTTATAACAGTCTCAAATTAAGGGAAAACGGGATCTTTTCATACCAGAATTATAAAGCATCGAAAAAAAATATCCTGTCAATACTGGCAGATCATGGGTATTATGAAGCCCAGGTTAGCGGGCAGGTTATTATGGACCGGGAAACGGTACAAGCGAAAGTTGAGTATTTCCTAGAAACCGGGCCGTTGCAGAAATTTGGCCGGATCCAGGTTTCCGGGACAAAAAAAGTCCGGGAAGGTATCATTACCAGGGAGTTGGTATTTAAAGGGAATGAGATCTTTAGCGCCAATAAATTATATCTCAGCCAGCAGCGTATCTTTGACCTGGGCTTTTTCAAGTCGGTAGTATTGGAGCCGGTGGCCAATCCCCAGGACCCGACTACGCTGGATATTAAATTGCAGGTTGAAGAGAGGCCTTTCTATAACTTGAAGATCGGGCCGGGGTATGGGCCGGAAGATAAAGCCAGGATCCAGGCTTTCTGGAAATTATATAATTTCGGAAGATTAGGCGGTAACCTTGAGATTAACGGGAAGCTGGCGCAGCTACAGCATATTCTTGATACTAATTATACTCAGTCTTATTTTAGTGACCGTTATACCAACCTGATCGCCGGGGTTGGTTATGAAAAGGATTTCTATGATTATTATCGCCGGGAGAAGGTCAATAGCCGTGTGCGTATTACCAGGAGCCTCACCTCCACCTTGAATACCTTCCTGGGTTACCAGATTGAACGTGACCGCTTGTTCCTGTTAAGCCCGGAACTGGTCTTTGATGAAAACGCCGGGTTTGCTCGTAAATATGTCTTGAGTTTCCTGGAAGTAGGGTTCCAGCATAAAACCACTGAAGACCTGTTCAATCCCCGGGCTGGACAGATCAATTATTTTACTTGGGAATTTACGCCAAAATACATCGGTTCGAGCGTTAGTTATTTACGTGGTTCCTGGGAATACAAATTTTTCCAGCCTTTAGGACGTTTAGTCGTGTTGGCCTGGCGTAACCAGTTCGGCTATGCCCGGCCAATATTTGATAGCCCCAGTATCCCGGTCTTTAAACGCTTTTTTTCGGGGGGCAGTTACAGTGTCCGTGGATATAGTTACCGGGCTCTCGGACCACGGGACGAGCAGGATAACCCGATTGGCGGGAACTCTCAATGGGAAGGCAATATTGAATTGCGTTTTCCCTTTTATCGCGATTTTGGCGGTGTACTATTCTATGATTATGGAGAAGTATTCTCGGAAACGCGTTATTACAGCCTGCCGAGGTTGTCGACCACTGTGGGGATAGGCTTAAGGTATGATACAGTGATCGGCCCGCTCAGGGTAGATTATGGTTATAAATTAAAACCATTCCAGGGTACGGAACGATATAAAATTTATGTTAGTATAGGACAAGCATTCTAAAGAATAGTTAATTGTTTCAGCCAGAGGCTGATCCGCCTTTGGCGGAGATAAGTTGATAGAAAAAACGGGGAAGTAGATCATGTGGAAGCTGGTTAAACGATTATTTATAGGACTCATGGTAGTTATCATAGTGGGGTATTTACTGCTTATTACTCCGTTTACCCAACAGACGATCAAAAACTATGTATTATATAAAATCACTGCCGATACTTCCAGTATTATCAAGGTCGGCGCTATACGGGGAAGTTTTTCCCGGCATATTATTCTAGAGAATGTAGAATTTAAAATGCATCAGGTGAAACTGGCAGCCAGGAAAATAAGTGTAAAATACCATCCTGATCTGCTACTCTGGGGTAATATCGTTATCGATGAACTGGAGGCGGATGGGGCGAAAATAAAGATCTATCCTGCTCCTGTGGATAAGGGAACCAGTACAGAGGTGGAGTCCAACCGCAAGGAGCCCTGGCTAAAATATGTGGACATTAAAAAAATCAATCTTGGCGCCGCAGAAATAGAGTATAACCGTAAAGGACAAAGTTCGCTGTCTTTTAAAAACGTCAATATCAGCGCCGCCATGTATTATGATTTCTTGAATTCTTCTATGAAATTGAATATTGCTCAGGTCAGCGGTATCAGTGAAGTCCCTGCCCTGAGCGTTATCAGGTCCAGCGGGGAGATCGTTTATACTCCTTATGATCTTCGTATTTCCGGATTCAAGATCAGACTGCCTAAGTCCAGCGTTTATCTGGATGGGATGGTCAAGGATTTTAGCTGGCCGAAGGTCTACCTGAAATGTAAATCTGACCGTTTCTATGTCAGCGATATCCCGGTGCCTAAAAAACAGGCGGCCATATTCCCCAAACCGCTTTCTTTTGATCTTGTTGCCAGCGGTGACTTATCCATGTTACGCTGGATGCTTCAAGTGCAATCGGGACAGGCTAAGTTCTCGGGTCGGGGGATCATTGATCTAGTGGGATCAAAGAATCACAGTTTTACTTTTAATGGGGAACTCAACCACCTGAACTTGGCGGAATTCAAAATCGCCGATTATGGTGATACTGATCTTAATGGCAGTATCCAGGGGATGGGGCGGGGCAATAAATCCCATGCCCCTGAAATGCAGATGAATCTCTCCATCCATGATTCTTATTTCGGGCCATACCAGGTCTATCCTTCAGAATTCATGCTTGCAGTCAGTAGCTCGACCGTCACAGCCACGACTAATCTGCTTAACACTAATTTTGGCCATTTTGTTTTCCAGGGAGAATTTGAACTACCGGACCTGGCTAACGGGATCGCCGCGGCCACTATCTCACTCCAATTTGACCAGTTCAATCTTAAACCTGTAATGAAGTTCATGTACTTAGGCAGCAACCTTAATGGTGTGTTGGATTTATCAGTAAAAGACCTTAAATGGCAGGATCCGGCTGGAGCAGAGTGGTCGACCACGATAGAAATCGCGAAAAGCAACCTGGCCAAGATAAAGATCGACCGTCTATACTTGGCCGCGGAATTTTCCAGACGAAGATGGGATATCACCAAAGGCCAGTTGGTTAGCGATCTGGCTGACGCAGAGATTAACGGATATTATGAAAAAGAAGGTAAAATTGATTTGCAATGCCGCTTGGAGGCGAAGGACCTTAGTCTGGCTGGTAATGTCTTTCCGGCTTATCCCCTGGGTGGAAAGATAAACTTTACAGCTAAAATGTCCGGTTTTTCTAAAAATCCGGAAGCAACCTGGCAGTTGAATGCCCAAAAATTGAAGTTTAAACAATATATCCTTTCCACCCTTAATTGTGCCGGTGCGTATAAAGACAATCAGTTTGATTATGAACTAGCGGCCACAGGAAAGCCTAACCAGTCCTTGGCTATCAAAGGGACAACGAATCTGCAAAAAGCGCCGTTGGAGACGAATATCGAATTATTAAAAATACAATTCCTGGACCAGGTCTGGACCAATGCCAAAGCATTTAAAGTGCGGACTGACCGGAAATATTTTGTAGTGGATGACCTGATCATGGGTAACCGGGGACAGTTGATCAGGACTAAAGGAAAGCTGGACTGGAAAGGAGCCTTTGATTTTTCAGTTAGCTTGGAGAATTTGCAGCTTAGTTATTTTAATGAATCTTTTAGCGCCGAGCAAAATATGAGCGGTGGCCTGAATAGCTTTATCATTATTTCCGGTAATGCCTCACAACCAATCATAAAAGCGCGGATAGAAATTGGTGATCTTGAAATTAAGCCGGTTTGTTTTGAAAAATACACTATGGAACTTAATTACCAGAGCGGGAAATGGGAATTAAGGGGTCTGGCTACGTGCCAGTCTAAAGCGGCCCTGGATATAGAAGGTACCTGGCAATATCCGCTTGATTTTGACCAATCCTTGCCGGACGTTTGGGACAGCACGATAGACCTGAAAGTTAAAATGGATAAACTGCCTCTTGGTTTATTGCAGACGATAATGCCGGCTGTAACCGACTCCCAAGGATATTTTAACAGTATAGTTGAAGTCAAGGGAGCTTTACGCAATCCGGATATTCAGATCCTGGCAAATACCACTGGCTGCCGGGTGAAACTGCGGGACTTGCCGAAACCATTCATCGCTGTTAAAACTAAAGCCAATATCCATGATGGGAAACTGGCCTTGGAATATCTGCTGGCGGAAATTGAGGGTGGGCAGTTCTCCCTGGATGGCACCGGGAAGGTGGAAAAATTGCAGTTATCATCTTTCGATTTTGCCCTGAAAATTACCAATGCGCCGGTATTTTATCCGGGTATCTTTAATGCCACAGTAAATGCTGGTGGTAGTTTCAAGAAGCAAGATAATGAGTATGCTTTGCAGGCTGAGGTAGAAGCTCTGGAAGGGATCATTGAAATAAAAAATAGTAAAAGGGAAAAGCAGGCGGATATTATATATACCGATGAACTGGTCCAACCGGTAGTCCAAGAACAGGTTGGCAACAACACATCTTCTTTCTATGACCGCCTAGCTATGGATTTCAATATCCATAGCGAAGGCAATCTCTGGTATAAACTGGATACTTCCAAGGCTGAACTAGTGGGCGATCTGCGGATCCAGAAACAAGTCAAAGGATCCCTGACCTACCTGGGTAGTATCAGGATCAAACAAGGGTATTATGACTTCTTACGGAACCGGTTTATAATTACTCACGGTGAACTTCAATTCCCTGGTACTGCCGGATTTAATCCTTTGCTTAATATCGATGGGGAGTACAAGGAATTAAGCGAGATCCTTATCACTGCCACGGTCAGAGGCGATTTAAATAATCCTTTGATCCAATTGCATAGTGATCCGCCTCAAAAAGACGTGGAAATATTATCATATTTATTATTCGGTAAATCGTCACAAAATCTTTCAACCCAGGAAGCTTCTTCCGTGGAAAGCCAGGTATTAAGCTTTATTGGTAGAAGCACTGTGCTAAAAGTAAGAGATATTCTGGGTGATAAACTGACCATCGATACTTTAGATATTAAAAAAGATGAGGAAACCCAGGGCTGGCGGGTTTCCGTTGGGAAATACATCGGCCGCCGGCTTTTTGTGTCTTATACTTTTGGCTTTTCAGCCGAGGCGGAGGATAAACTTCGTCTAGAATATAAATTAAACCGGCGTTGGAACATTGAAAGCGAGATCTCGCAGAAGAATTCAGCCGGAGCAGACCTGTTCTGGACAATTGACTACTGATTTTTATACCGGGCCAAACATTTCGCTTGACCATACGGTAAATAATAATATATATATGAGTAGTATAGAATTTCAAGTGTGAGGTATCTATGGCTCTGGAAACGAATTATATGCTTATAGTCAAAGAAGCCGATGTTAATAAGATAAAACAAAAGGTCATGGACATGCTCAATCAGGTATCCAACCAAATGTATAAGGATTTTGACAACGTATTATCCTTAAAAGCTTTGTCTGATCCGAATATGGATAAGTATATTTATAAAATGTGGGTAAATTTTGGAGAGGATGCAGATGAAGGAGACCTGAAACAAATAAAAAGGGAATTTGAGCTTGGCGTGGCTGAAGAGTGCCGTAGCGGTTCGGTTTTTATCACTGTTTTTGAATATGAAGGTGAGTTTAAGCTAGTCAATATAATATAGAGTGCTGAAGGATAAATGAAAAAACAGGACTTAAATAAGTCCTGTTTTTTTTTGTTTTATTCCAGCTTTTAGCCTCCAGCAGTTTTTAGTATGGCATTTCCGGGGAGAAATTCATGCTCAGGAAAGGTTGAGGAGGAGCGGGCTCTTTGGCGAAATCATAATAAATAATAACCGCCTGGTGTGGTTTATACATACCGGTGTTATAGTTAAAGTAAACTTGCTGGATCGGATTTGCTTCACGTTCTCCCATGCCGGTCCCGGCTTTCATTTCTTTTTCCCGGCAGCTGTCCTGTACAGAAGGGGTGTTCCGGCCACAGCCGGCATCTTTTTTACAACCGAATATCTCATTGAATGGATGTTCGCGGCGGGTAGATTCATAAACCGGATTTTGTTCATAATAACTTTCTAATTCCCGGTTATCCCAGAAATAGGCGGCACCGATCACGCCGCAATTTGCCGCCAGGTCCTGGCCCCAGCTGTTGGACCGCCATTGCGCGTAAGAGTCCTCTTTACTGGTAAAAAAGAAACGCCGGGCATCCCGGCCATTAACCTGCCAGCCACGGATAGTAATGAAACTATAAGGTTCAATGATCCATTTTGACCCGTCAGCAGGTTTGCATGGTTTCCCGTTGATAGAATTAATGCCATCTATGGTTAAGTTGACTGCTACTTGTACCGGTAGTGGATTGTGTAATACAATAGAATATCTTTCACCGGCTTCTGCCGTAATAAAAGGCCGGCGGTTAAGGGATAATTCCGGTTTATAACCAGAGTTATCACTAAGGACTTGTACTAGAAAACTGTGATTATAAAGCTTGTTTTCGTATCTTACTTCACCATCGCGAATGATCTTGGTGCGGCACTTGAAATTAAATTGTTGAGTGGCGGCAAATATGGTCTGGCTGGTGCTAAGGGCGGCCAGGATGGCAAAAATGAACAGGGCTGGGACTATTTTTTTTCCTTTCATTGTATCCTCCTTGCGGGGTGATGCCCAAAAATATTATTACTTTCAGTTATTAAGACACGGCAGAGATCTAAAGGTTCCAATCAAAATACAGGGTCAAAGGCTCAGTGTGTCAAGGAATCAGAAAAAAGATTTTGATACTTTGATACTCTTTTGTTGACACTCTCTATTGACACTGTATATAATAGTGTTATGAGCAGAGGTTTTAATCCGACACAGGTATTGTTCGCTCCAACCTATCAATGTAACCTTCGTTGCGCCCATTGTTGTGTTCCCCAAGGCAAAGCCCGGCTACCCATATCTCTCGGACTTGCTTTCTTAAAACAATGCCGAAAGGCAGGAATAAAAGAATTGGGTTTTACCGGCGGCGAGCCGTTCTTGTATCCGGAATTTCTTAGCGCGGTTTCAAAAGAAGCTGTTGAACTTGGTTATAGGTTTGACCGGATCATGACTAATGGCGGCTGGTTTAAAAGCCAAAAAGACTTGGAGCAGACTTTATTGCGCGTACTATCTGCCGGTTTTAACGGCATGTTCTGTGTCAGCGCGGATGATTTCCATAAAGTACCTGTAGCTAAGCTTGCCCGGTTCATCATTACTATCGTGCAAATGACCGGAAGAGTGGATCGCGTTTCCCTGGTTTACGTAAATTATATATATAAGGTAAGAAAACTAGCCCGATTCCTGTCTGGTAGAATAAGCGGGATGAGAAGGTTAGTGGTGCCGCCAAGACAGGACTTCCCAGGCTTAAGCGCTAAAATTACTAAAATAGACCTCTGTCCCGTTGATCGGGCTGGATTTTTAGCCAGTCCCTGGAGTAAGCAGTGGTTTAAGGAAGATTATTGCCAGGGTCCGGGGCAAGTGCTTTATGTTTGCCCAAATGGGGAGGTGAAACCCTGTTGTGGTTTCGCTTCAGACTTACCAGAGATGAGTATCGGTAATATTTACCGGCACAAAGCTCAAGACATTATCAGGAAGGCGCAGGCAGATCCGTTTATTAAGACGATCTATAACCAGGGCCTATTAACTCTAAAAAAGATGTATGAACAATACCATCCGGAAGAGAAATTAAGGCCTACCCATAACCATTGTTTTCTTTGCTGGTACCTGCAGAAAAAAGGGGTGAGGAAGTGCCTTTAAAAATGAAACAACTCTATTTATTTGACGGATATAATGTTATCAATAAGATCCCGGAGTTGAAGCCTTTCTTTCCCAAGGATCTGCCACAGGCACGGGAAGCTTTGACCGATTATATCGCTGCCCGCCGCAGTCGTTTATGTCCGGGGAGTGAAGTAAAGATAGTTTTTGACGCCCGCAAAGGAAATCCCGACCTGGTGCGGCAGCAAACAATCAAAGGTCTCAAACTTCTTTTCGCGGAACCGGGCCAGGAAGCTGATGATCTCATTATCAGTGAAGTCAGGCATAAACACCAGTCCCAGAATATAATGGTGATCACTGATGACAATCGGATCGGTAATAATATCCGTATTTACCAGGCGACTTGGCTCAGTGTTAACCAATACGTATCATTGGTGAACAAAGTTAAAAAGAATCATGGACGGATTCAGCCGCTGGCGCAGCACAAGATCGGCAGTATCGACGGTGATGATATTACCGATGAACTAAGGAAATTCTGGCTAAAATAAATATTATCTTGACAAAGGACTAGTACCGTGGTAAATTTAATTGTGGTCAAGCAAAGTCACAAACCTGGTTCTGAGAAAGAAGTAATATTAAATGCGACAATTTAATATTTCTTTTGTTTCAGTAAGGATTGGTGCGGCCAAATATCATATGAAGGCTAGCACGTTTCTTATTACTTAAAGCAGAAAACGTTTTATGCGTTTTCTGCTATTTTATTAAGAAACAATATTATAAAAGGGAGGCAATATCCATGAGTAGATGGATAAGGAAAGTAGCGACTGGTTTAATTCTAGCAGTAGTCTTGGCTTTAGGATTTACAGGTATAGTTTTTGCTGCCGGGCCTCCATTCACGATTAAATTAGCTGTCGGGACGCCGACTACTCCGTTGCAAGACGCCACAGTAGAGATTTGGGATACTAAGGGCGATTGGATGCCGGAGAATGATGAACCACTTGGTTCAGTAACAACTACCGGTATCTATCTGTCTGAACCTGGATTTGATAACCAGGGGCTGCCTGCGACCATGTATTATAACGCAGTATTGGATTCCGCCGTCACCTCTAAACTTACTGATCCTCCCTATGATACGTATGGACAGGCCAGGTTCAGGATAACTATAAAAAAGAGTCTTTACCAAAAGGTAGATAATGAAATATCCTTAAACGCTTATTCTAATTCCACTGTATATACTTCCAATTTTTGGGGAGGCTGGGATCCGATCAGTGGCATGTGGACCCAGGTAAGCTATATTTCCTTACCGTTAGCTCCTACGGTGACTATTTCAGAATCTAAGATATATGTCGGTACAACAGCATATACAGCGGAACAAATAGCGGCTGGCACGTTTCCCTCAATCAAGCCTGGTTCTAACGACCAAAACCAGAATGGCGCTGAAATTGCTTTTAAATATGCCATTACTGGCACTACTAATGAATGGGAAATGGGTGCGACAGCCAAGATCTGTATCGATACCAACGATAATGGCGCCTATGACCCGTTTGATTATTCTAAATTTTTCTGGGACAGCAACGGCGGACCGTATTATTCTGCGGCAAGTGAATGGAATTGGACCTTCTTTAATAATTTGAGCACTGCAGAACGGTTGCCATATAAATTGACTCAACAGCAATATGATGTTCTAAGAGCTGGTAAAGACTGGTCCATGGACCAGTGGATCAGTGGCTATGATGTTAAGAATTATGGCAGTTTTAATGTCAAAGCTCGTTGGGATGGCCGGGATAATTCTTGGAATGTCGTACCAGCGAAAACTTACAATGTCCAGATTAAAGTATATAATCCCCAGTATGACCAAAACGATGAAACAGCGAACCTGGCTTATGGGCCTGATACCGTTGGTTATGCTTTATTGAAAATAAAAGTAGCGGGATCCAGTATCGCCGGTACTATCAGAGATGACGCCGGTAATCCGGTTTCCAATATCAGGGTGAATGCCGGTTCAATGTCTAGCTGGGGTTCGGCCTTTACAAAAACTGATGGCACCTATGTGATCAGCGGATTGGTCGCTGGCAGTTATCATATCAATACTGAATCAGGCACTTCCGGTTTTCCCAACCAGGATCGCCAGGAAAATGTAACCCTTGGCGATGATACGAATGCCACGGGAATTGATTTCACGTTGGAACGGGGTGGCTCGATCACGGGGACCATTACTATCCCAGCTCCTGGTTTTGTTAAATATAAAAACCCCTGGTCATGGACCAATGATACTAATGACCCAGGTTATTATATAACCAGCGGCAATATCAATATTAATGCTTGGAGCCCAGGCAGTCCGCAGCATGGCTGGACCAATGTTTTTGTGGAAGATGATGGCAACGCGACTGTTGGACAAACAGTAAATTATACGCTAAATCTGCCCCCAGGCACTTATAACTTAAGCGCGCAGATGGAAGGTTATGCCAGTAATATGGAATCTGCGGTAGAAGTGGCAAAAGGCGCCGCTACATCGAAGAACCTGACTATGGCTAAAGCCGGGACGATTTCCGGTACGGTGACTATCCCGGTACCTTTGGCAGAGCAAGTCATGGTTGATGTCTCCGCGGAAAGCACTGATGGCAAGTCCTTTGGTTGGGGCGGCACCATGATCCCGGCTGGATCGACTTCTGTACCTTATACGATCAGGAGCTTGGCGGCAGGGACATATACTATCAGGTTTAATTGCTGGGGCAAGTATAAACCCGGCAAGATCGAAGGAGTGGCAGTTACTGCGGCGACAGATGTCGCTGATAAAAATTATACCTTTGAAGCTGGTAAGAGCCTGGCTGGAAAGATCAAGATCAATGGCAGCAGTCTTGAGGTCATGACCCAATCAACAGATACCACGGGAACTGGTTCAAATACAGGCACTGGAACTTCTGTAGCCAAGAAATATGAAAACATTAATCCTCTGACCCAGTTTACTTTATGGATCAATGCCTGGAGCCCGAGCACCGGGTACGGTACTGGTACCAATGTCATAGTGACCAAGAGTGCTACAGCACAGGAAGTAGCTTATGAGATCACTGGATTGGAAGATGGGGTTTCTTATCAATTAGATACCTGGTTATTCGGTTTTGAATTAAGGGAAAGACCGATCGTATATAGCGCGCCGAATACCACGGCGGATATTAATTTGGATCCTTTCGCCGGATCGATCAGCGGTAAAGTCACCGGTACCAATGCTGACTTGACTAAGATCCGTATTATTGCCAGGGAACCATGGTGGGATTCATGGCGCACACCGAAAGTAGCAACCCCGGCGGCAGACGGAACATATAAAATAGAAGGGATTGGAACTGGCGAATACATAGTCACCTGTAATGAATATAGCATAACTCCGTCTACGCAAGTCCCGATGGGACAACCTAGCGGGAAATTCGGTATGGCCACTGAACGTGTACCTGTCGCCAATGGCGAAGCTTTGACTGGCGTGGATTTTGCCTTGGCCGCTGGTGCCACGATCCAGGGAGAAGTGACCTTTAATGCTGCTAATCCTCCACTCAAAGCAGATGGCACTCCATATACCCTGGCTGATCTGAATGGTAAGGCGATAGAAGCCTACCCGGTCAAAATGCAATGGATGGGCTGGCAAACTGCATATCGCGGCGTGATCAGGGT
Source organism: bacterium (assembly GCA_028712365.1). Classification (GTDB taxonomy): domain Bacteria; phylum CAYTYR01; class UBA6262; order UBA6262; family UBA6262; genus UBA6262. The sequence goes on along the minus strand of JAQTQE010000025.1, from coordinate 2,913 downwards.
AGTAGGTGTAGGCGCTGACACTCACGCTACCTATAAATTAGAAGGATTAGGTGATGATATCTACAGTGTTGTACCGCAAAAATATAGTTGGGTACAAACTCAGACTGCTTTTAGTTATGGACAAGCGCAGCCGGATGTCGCGGTACCAAGCGCTACTATTGCCGTGAAGAGCGGAGATGTTAAAATACAGAATTTCGAGATCTCCAATGGATATAATATTACCGGCACGATCCAGCGGCCAAGCACCACAGGCGTGGCTGGTGATGGCGAAGATCATTTCTATGTCTCATTGAATAGCGCTGAAGGTAATATGAACCAACTTGGTGGTACCAGTGTGGACTTTATAGATCAATCCAACTGGCAATGGCTGCCGGCCTCGGAGAGAGTTAATAATACGACCAAACGCAGTTTATCCTTTACCTTAAAGCACGTTCCTAGCGGGAATTATGTATTAAGGATCTCCCCATGGAAATTTGCGTATAAAGAAGCGTCAAAAGAAGCAACAGTAGCTAGTATTGATCTCAATGTGGGTACTTTTAGTATGACCCAGGGCGCATCAATTAAAGCCAAAATAGTGGACGCGGAAACAGGTATGGCAGTGACTGATGAAAATGGCATTACTGTCCATTGTGAAGCCCGGCCATGGGTGGAGGGCAGCTGGCGCGATAGCTCCCAGATGTTTGAATCAGATATGAGCGGAAGCACTGATGTAAGCGCATCGACCGCTACTGATACGACTAAATTCTGGGAAAAGCAGGCTGGACAAAAGACCGGTGTGTTCAGGATCAAGAACTTGCCGGCTGGTACTTATATGGTTGAGATCATTTCCGGAAGTAAAACTAAAGGATCGGGATTCAGTACCTCGACCTCGAATAAGACTTACATAAACCAAACCATAGCTGGTATTATTGTGCCGGATTCAACTGATGAAGTTGATCTTGGTACTATCAAATTAAAGGGTGGAGTAACGATATCGGGTAATGTTACTGATGCTGCTGGTAATAAATTGGCCAATATTCTAGTGTCTGCAATACCCAGCGGCGGCAGGCAGAAAGTAACCCCGACAACGACCAAGACTGACAAAGACGGTAAATTCATTCTTGAAGGCATTAATCCTTTGATCGGGTTCTGGGATGTGACAGCTGCCTATCGTCCACGCGATAGTTGGCGGGAAGGCGTTAAATATAAATATGGAGAGCAGACCAAGATCGCGATTGCTCCTTTGGCTAGCGATGTGAATTTTATAATTGAATCAGCTAATGCTAATATTAGTGGCCGTGTACTGGCAATTGCCGGTAAGGAATTAGCCATGCCGTTCCCCGGTGATCAAATGCCGGTGGCTGATATTTTGTTGCAGAACCAGAGCCAAACTTATGCTGATCCTTTTGGCGGTATAGAAGAAGCTTCTACTCCTGATGGGCGGTTCACGATATATGGGATCGTACCTACAGGCTTGAACCCGAACGGTACCAAAAAGAACCTATATACCTTGAAAATATTTTCTAAGGGCGCAGCTACTTATATTAAGAGAGATATTGAATTAGCTGCTAATGCTACCACTTCGGTAGGTGATTTGCAATTAGTCAGCGGTGCTTCCGTTGGTGGAACCATTAAAGATAATACCGGTAAGAAGGTGGCCAGTTCTTTATTCGAATTGCCGCTGGTATCAACACCTGATTTCAGTACTATGACTTTTGGTGTGTTTACGACTAATTCAGCTACCAGTGAAATAGAAAGATATGATGTTGAAGGTTTAACGCCAGGGACCAATTATTATGTAGTATTGGCTGCTAATGAAGGCTCTGATATTTATGTAGATACTAATGTGATCACGGCCGCAGCCGCGACTGATGTCTTGACTAGGAATATTACCTGGGTCAACAAGCCGCCGGCTTTTATGGCCGCGGCGGTAAAGAATGACGTGGGTATTTTCTTGTTCGGTCTCTGGGCTACGGAATCAATTACGGAAGCAACTGCCGCAAATGTGGTTTCGGTTATCGCGAATCCAGCCAGCAGCGCTCAACCTGGAGTGATAGCCAAAGGCGCTGTTGACCAGTTGGAAATGGCCCTGGACAAGCAGGAAATTACCGGTATATTCACCCCAGACGCTACTGACCAGGTATTTACCCTGAAAGCAGAAGGCCATGATGTGACGGGATTAGCTGGCAGCGGAACCTATGCTTTCTCTACGGCTGTGGATGCGTATAACGTGCAGATCATTAATCCGTTGATGGGTGGTACGGTGACCGCGTCTACCAGTGATCCGACAAAATTAGTGATACCGCCGGGGGCAGTTAGCGATCCGAGTGACCCGACCGGGAACATCGATGCTGAAGTGAGTAAAGCCATTGAAACTACAGCCGCGATGATTACCAGCGCGCAAGGCGTGCTTGTTAAGAGAAACGGCAAGAACCTGTCGTTATCCAGGTATCCGCAGAGTTTCCAGAAAGCTGTCAACACAAGCAATATAATTAATGCGCAAGGTAAAGTGGTTGGCCGGGTGAGTACCAATGATAAGGTCAGCTCCTATTATGACTTTAAGATAGGTAGTGCCCAGGTGCAAAGCGGTAAGACAGTGAAGATCTCTATTGCCTATGATTCAACTAAAGTCGCGGACACCAGCATGATCGATGTTTATTATTTATCTGATAATGGCTGGGTACGGGAAAGTAACGGCCGGTCTGTAGATACGACCAACAAGACTATCTCTGCTGAAGTCAATCATGCTTCCCTGTTTGCCGTATTTAAATCCTTGAGCGGAGCTAATGCGCCTTCTGGGGTACCGGATAGCTATAAAGTGTATCCGTATCCTAATCCGTTCAAGAAGAAAACCGCGGGTAGCGATCTGACCATTAAGGTTGGTATCCCGGCAGGTTCATCCCGCGATGTCAAGATCAAAATATATAATATTGT
>JAQTQE010000024.1:23105-26995 GCA_028712365.1 bacterium | reverse complement strand
CGGGTCAAGAATTCCCTTGATGCCTGCTGGTTCAGCTTCCGCACAATGATGGAAGCTAAAGAAGGCGGCACCTTCAGTGATTCCGCGACTGGTTTGACCGTGATCGTACCGCCTAATTGCCTGCCTTGTGACGGTTACTTTGAGATAGCTTTGCTTGACCAGATCAATCCGCCGAAATTACCAAAGCCTTTGAAATGGTTATTTGATGGCCGGAAAGCTTACCAGGTGATCTTCTATGATGTTGATGGTAACATTGTGCAGCAGCAGGTCAAACAAGCTTTTAAAGTAGTATTGATCCTAAGACAGCAATGGATCGCCCTGGCTATGGAAACCGATCCTATTGAGTATAAAAATATCAAGGTTTACCAGACTGGGAGCGTGACTGACTTCATCGCCAGCATGGCGCATCAGGCAGTCAGCTCTAACACTGAAAAGAACCAATTCGCGCCACACTTACTGTCTGAGCAGAGTTACGATGACCAGGAGCAAGAACTGATCGTAGAGATGGACAGTTTCGGAATGTTTGCACTGGCTGGGTTCAATGCCCCGGGAGTCTCCCTGGATGACTTGAGCTGCTACCCGAATCCATTTAATCCCTGCAAACAGGATATTACGATACAATATTACCTGATCAACGACAGTGATGTAGCTATCGCTATCTATGATCTGCTGGGTAACCTGGTCAAGACCTGGGAAATACCAGCCGGGGAAATGAATGCCCGGACCGGCCTGAACCAGCTCACCTGGAATGGCCGTAACGGTTCTGGCGATATCGTCGCCAATGGCGGCTACATTCTCTTTGTGCACAGTGATGGCCAGAAAAAGAAATTCAAAGTACTAGTAATTAAATAGCTGTAAAGGTGTAAAGGTTTAGAGGTGTAAAGATGCAAACGAAAACCAGATCAAGAATATCAAGAATGTTTATGGCTGTACTTGCTTTACAGCTATACACCTTTATACCTATACATCTGTATTCCATGGATTTAGGCTTTGCCCGCGAAGACGGTGGCCGTCCGGGTGCATTCCTCAGCTATGGCGCGGGGGCTCGTTCATTGGCTATGGGCAAAACCTTTGTCGGTGTAGCCGATGATGCCAGTACCACTTACTGGAACCCGGCAGGATTGGCTACTTTGCAGAAGCCAGAGATAACAGCCTTGTATGCCAGCATGTATGAGAAAACTGGCTATAGCTTTGCTTCCGGCGTTTATCCCATAAAGACAGATGGCGGTCCGCAGACGGCGGATGGCGGTAAAAGCTTAGGGACATTAGGTTTAGCTATTGTGAACTTGAGCTCCAGGGGCTTCCAACTCCGGGATGAATACAACTATGAGCAGGGAGAAGGCGGAGTCAGTGAAACAGCAGTAATTTTGTCTTATGGGACAAAATTACAGATGGCAGATGGCAGATGGCAGATAGCAGTAGGAGCAAACACTAAGATCGTGAATCAGAATGTCAATGCCCAAAGCGATACCGGGTATGGTATTGACCTGGGAGCACTGACTAATTACCAGAAGCTCAATATCGGCTTGAGCATTCAGAACCTGATCGCACCCAAACTGACCCTGATCGAAGACACAGATAAATATCCCTTATCAACTACCCTGGGATTTAGCTACCGGTTCTTTAACAACAACCTGCTGACCGCGCTAGACCTGAATAAGACCGAGAACCGGCAGTTGAAAGTGCACCTGGGCACAGAATACACCCTGGCCAAACTCTTCAGTATCCGGGCTGGCCTGGATGAGACAGAAGCCACCTTTGGGATGGGGGTAAAGTGGCAGAATTACTCGCTGGATTACGCGTTTGCCTACCATGACGCCTGGAAAGGGTATGAGGATTTGGGGATCTCCCATCGCTTTGGTCTGACCGTCAGGTTTGGAAAATAATAATTGGTATTGACAAATACTCAGGAATAGTGTATATATAAACAGAGCAATAAGAGGCTCTCTTATTGCTTTTATTTATTTACGTAGATTTAAACAAATGAGAGGAGCAAGACATGTACGCAATTGTTGAAGAAGCTGGATTCCAGTATCGCGTCAAAGAAGGCGATATTGTTGATGTGCCCAGAATGCAAAAAAAACCAGGTGACAAAATAAAATTAGCTAAAGTTTTGATGGTGGCTGACGGTGACAAAATCAGCGTTGGCAAGCCTGTTTTGGACAAAGCTACTGTGAACGCGGAAGTAGTCTTGGATGACCGGAAGAAAAAAGTAGTTGTCTATAAGTACAAATCCAAAAAGTCCTATGCTTTAATGAAAGGGCACAGGCAAGATTTCACAAGATTGAAAATAACCGGAATTTCATTGTAAAGGGGTGACCAGTAATGTCAGGTAATAAAAGTGGCGGCGGTTCAGCCGTAAACGGCCGGGATTCGTCCGGCAAGCGGTTAGGCGTAAAAAAAGGGGACGGGCAAACAGTGAAGGGCGGCAATATTTTAGTCAGGCAGCGCGGCACCAGGTTTTATCCCGGTTTGAACGTAGGTATCGGCAAGGATGATACTCTTTTTGCCTTGATCGATGGCGTTGTGGAATTCAAGTATACTAAAGGTGGAGCCAGACAGATTTCTGTCCTTCCAGTATCGAAATAGCAAAGCCTCGGACTCCGGGTTGTATAAGGGAAGTGGAGGCTTTAAATGTTTGTTGACCATAGTAAGATATTCGTCAAGGCCGGAGACGGCGGCGACGGTTGCATATGTTTCCATCGCGAAAAGTTCGTGCCCCTGGGTGGGCCGGACGGTGGCGATGGCGGTAAGGGTGGAGACGTCATTGTTAAAGCAAGGGCAACCTTGCGTACCTTGTTTGATCTGAAGATCCGGCCGCATTATGAGGCAGAGAGCGGCAAGAACGGACAAGGTAATAACAGATATGGCAAAAGTGCTCCGCCTTTATTTATTTATGTGCCAATAGGGACAGTGGTCCAGGATTCCGGTACCGGCCAAGTCTTGTCTGACCTGGCTGAAGATGGCCAGGAACTGCTGGTTGCTCGCGGCGGCCGCGGCGGCCGGGGCAATGCGAAATTTAAAGCTGCTACCCGGCAGGCGCCCAGGATAGCCGAGCGCGGTGAACCTGGCGCTGAGATCAATCTCAATCTTGAACTGAAACTGCTGGCTGATGTCGGCCTGGTCGGATATCCTAATGCCGGCAAATCTACGCTTCTCTCCCGCGTTTCCAAAGCCAAACCTAAAATCGCTGATTATCCTTTTACCACCATAACTCCCAACTTAGGTGTCGTGAGCTTCGGTGTAGGTTCCAGTTTTGTCGTAGCTGATATTCCCGGTTTGATCGATGGCGCGCATAGCGGCGTTGGTCTGGGAGATGAGTTTTTGCGGCATATTGAGCGCACCAAAGTAGTGATCCATATTGTCGATGTATTCGGGTTTGACAACAAGAGCGCCTGGGAAAATTACCAGTCTATTAATAAGGAATTGAAATTGTACAGCCCTAAGCTGGCCAAGAAACCGCAAGTGATAGCTCTCAACAAAGCAGACCTGCCGGAAGCCGCGGAAGAGATCAAACAATTTAAAAAACATTTGAAAAAAAAGTCGATATATGTTATTTCAGCTATGGCTGGTGTCGGTTTGAAAGAGCTGATGGGAGCGGTCCAGGAAGAGTTGAAAAATGCTCCTGAGCCTGAACCAGTGGCCATGACGGAAAAAGTGCAGGAATTTGCCCCGACGAATGTTTTTACTATTAAAATAGTCAATGGTGTATTTGTGATCAGCGGTAAGCATATAGAAAAAATAGCAGCCATGACCTGGAAAGAGGAGGAAGAAGCCCTGGTACGGATGCATAATATTTTCAAGAAGATCGGGGTGGATAAGGCGTTGGTTGACAAAGGGATCAAGCCGGGGGATATGGTGCGCATCGGCAAGATTGAATTTGAATATAC
>JAQTQE010000024.1:0-23005 GCA_028712365.1 bacterium | reverse complement strand
AGGAGGAAGAAGCCCTGGTACGGATGCATAATATTTTCAAGAAGATCGGGGTGGATAAGGCGTTGGTTGACAAAGGGATCAAGCCGGGGGATATGGTGCGCATCGGCAAGATTGAATTTGAATATACGGAGTAGATATGCACTACAAAAGAATTGTAATCAAAATAGGGACCAGCACATTGACGGATGAAGAAGGGCATCTGAACCTGCCGCATATGCGTATTCTGGTAGAGCAGGTAGTCCAGATGTCCCAGCAGGGACGCGAAGTCATCCTGGTGACCAGTGGCGCTGTCGGCGCAGGCATGGGCAAGCTGGGATTAAAAACGCGGCCGCAAAGCGTGCGCGAAAAACAGGCTGCCGCCGCAGTGGGGCAAACCTTCCTGATGCGCCATTATGAAGAGCTTTTTAACGAATTCGGTTTGAATGTAGCGCAGATCCTACTGACCCAGGAAGACATGCGTACCCGGGAACGTTACTTGAATGCCCGCAATACGATCATGACTTTGCTGGAATATAAAGTAATCCCGATCATTAATGAAAATGATACCGTGGCAGTTGATGAAATAAGATTTGGCGATAATGATACTCTGTCAGCTTTAGTGGCGAGTAAAGTGGAAGCTGACCTCTTGATAATCCTGAGCGATGTCGCCGGCTTGTATACCAGTGATCCGCGCAAGGATAAAGACGCGGAGATGATCCATACGGTAGATGTGATCGATGAGGAAGTGGAAAAGATCGCGTTGAAATCCACCGGTAGTACCCGTGGCGTTGGGGGTATGTATACCAAGATCCAGGCGGCTAAAATTGCCACGACCAGCGGTGTAATGGTAGTGATCGCTGACGGCATGAAGCCGGGCATCCTGACCGAGGTATTCCAGGGGGATGATATCGGGACCAAGTTCCTGCCGCGCCACGAGAAGATCAGCGGCCGGAAAAAGTGGATCGCTTTTGCCAACAAATCAAGCGGTAAACTATATATCGATGAAGGAGCAGCTAAAGCCTTGTTAAAAATGGGCAAGAGCCTGCTGCCCAGCGGTATCACTGACGTGGAAGGAACTTTCCGGCTGGGAGATATGGTCACGGTAGTGGATAAGGACGGGGATGAGATCGCCCGCGGCTTGGTTTCTTTCTCCAGTGATGAGATCGAGAAGATCAAAGGCAAAAAGACTTCAGAGATATTGAAGATCATCGGGCATAAGGATTATGATGAAGTTATCCATCGGGATAATTTAGTAATTCTTTAGAGACAGGTGTAAAGCAAGAAAAATAAATGAGGTATTATGCTAGGCATTGTTGACCGGATAGAAGACGGTAAAATAGCCGTGATCAAAATACGAGGCGGGGGAGAGCTGGTCGTTCCAGTTTCTAACCTGCCTTTAAAAATTTATGAGGGCGCCTGCATTGACCTGTCTATGTCCCTGGATAAAAAGGAAGAAGCGCGGCAGAGGAAAAAAGTAAGAGACTTGCAGGCTGAGTTGCTGAAGAAAAATGCCCATAAGAAATAGATTACTGGCTGCCATATTATTTATCCTGCTATTTGTTTCATCTGCTTTTGGGCGGGACCTGGTAGTGACTATTATTGATGTCGGCCAGGGAGATAGTATCCTCATAGAGACCCCTGATGGCAAAAATATCCTCATTGACGGCGGCGGGATACCGGCTTACCGGAAGCAGTCTTACCGGATCGGGGCAAGAGTGATCGATCCTTTCCTGGGCAAGAAAAAAATCAAAAAACTGGATAAAGTGATCCTGACCCATGGTCATACCGACCATCTGGATGGATTGCTGGATATAGTGGCTATCTATCCGGTAGCGGAGTTTGTCGATACGCTGGAAGGCGGCGGCGGGATTACGGATGATGGATATATCAAACTGCTGGAAATAGTAAAATCCCGGAATATTAAATACCGTTTGGCTACCGCCGGGGATAAACTGGATTTTGGGCCGTCCCTGCAAGTGATAGTGCTCAATCCGCCCAAAAAAAGATTTGATAATCCCAATGATAATTCCCTGGTGCTTAAGATCACCTATAATAAAGTAAGTTTCCTGTTGGCCGCTGATATCGGGCAAGCAGCCGAAAGGCAAATACTGTCCGCGCACCAGGACTTGGTGCGATCCACTATATTGAAAGTCGGCCATCACGGCTCGCGCGGTTCTTCCTGCGCTGCTTTTTTGCATGAGGCTAAACCGGAAGTGGCGATAATTTCCTGCGGCCGCAATAATTCTTTTGGCCATCCTCATCCCGAGGTGTTGAAACGATTAAAGCGGGCGAAAATACCTTATCTGGTCACGGCCAAGAAAGGAACGATCACGGTTATCACTGATGGGCAAACATACCGTGTACAAACAGAATATTAAAATGGATTATAAAATTTTAAGATTATTATGTTTTTTACTGCTATCTGCCATCTGCTATCTGCCATCTGCTTTTTTATGCGCCGCTGAGCCAGTGACCATAGTCACCGCGATCGTTGTGGGAACAGTGGAGGGGAAGCAAACAGCTACCGTCACCTTGAATGATAACCTGGTGATCCGGGAGATCAAGATCGACCGTGCGTCGCGGTCGGGAATCATCACTCTGGTTTATCCGGAATACGTCACTAAACAGGAAAGAACGATCCCGCAAATAGTCATAGAAAACCAGAAACTCGGTGAGGAAATCAGAAAAGCAGTAACAGAACAAGCCGCCAGTCGTGAAAAAGCAGTTGACATTGTTTATAAAATAGCTAAAATAGTTCCATATAAGGGTAAAGACAGCCCGGTAAGAGGTTTTGTAAAGATATTGTTTAACGCCGTGATCAGTGTGGAAGCCAGGATAATGGATTCAGGCCAAGGCTCATGGATAGCCTGGCCGGGACGTAAAACTAAAGAGGGCACTTGGGTCAAACAATTCGATATTGTGAACCAGCAGTTGAAACAAACCATAGAAAAAGCCATTATTGATAAATACAGTGTTGTAATAAGCGAGGAACCTTAAGCAGTGAATATTTTTTGGCCAGTGTTCGAAAATCTGATCATGCCGATTATAGCGGGAGTAGCTTATTTTTTCCTGGCCAAGTATATCGCTTATATCGCTCCTTTGCGTAAACTGGTGACCGGGGATATTACTTATAAAGGCGCTTATTGGGGATTTATCTTTTTTGGCATATTTTTGCTGACGCGACCTCTGCAAATATCTTTGGGGCCGCATCCCGCTCCCCTGATCGTGAATAATCTCAGGGAATTTATTATGATCGGTTTATTTGCTCCGGCGGTCTTTGTCGGATTGACCAGCTTCGCGCTGGGTTTTGAAAAAATAAAAAAGCGGACCGTCTGGCTGGTTTTTAGCGTAGGGATTGTCTTAGCCATCTATTTTGCCGTGATCAATGTCCGGGCGATCGGCGGTTCGATGGAGATCTTCCGTATTGGGGGCCATGCTTTCTATGATGGGAAATGGTTCCATCATACTAATCCGGATTCACATCTTATGCCGGTCTTATTTTTTATCAGGGTGACTGACCCGGTATGCGCGATGATCATGCTGGGGATATTCTGTTTTTGGCGGTCGATCGTATTTCCTAAAAACAGCGTTTATGATAATATGCCCAAAAAGCTGGTGTTCCAGGGATTGGCAGTGTTGAGTTTCGGAATGAGTATGCTGTTTACCGGTTTTATGGCGGTGATCTGGAAGATACCCAACCAGTGGTGGATCTATTATTTGGGCGCTATCTTAGCCGGGATATTTGAAGCTATCGCGCTCAGTTTCCCATTACACAAAGAACAGAAAATATAGGAGTCAGAGCACATGAAAAAAGTTTTATTCGCTATCGGTTGCGTAGTCTTGATTATCATTAGCTATACCGCGATCCATGGTTTGGAGTTTAAGGAAAAAACCCTGGTCGACGCGATCAAAACCGATGATTATGAAAATATCAGCAAGCTCATAGCTGAACGGGCTGATCTTAATATGCAGGATGAAAATGGCTGGACACCGCTCATGCATGCCATCAACCGTTCCCAGGATAAGATCGCCAAACTACTGGTGGCCAAAGGCGCGGACATAAATATTAAAGATAAGGATGGCAACACTGCCCTGGTACTGGCCGTAAAAGTAGGACAGATGAGAGTAGTGCGTTTACTGGTGAACTACCGCGCGGATGTCAATTTTAAGAATAATGTCGGGGCCACTCCTTTAATGATCGCCGCCAGGGAAGGCGATACCGATATAATGGAATTCTTGTTGAAGAACTACGCCGACGTAAATGCCAAAGATCTCAAAGGCGCTACCCCGGTAATGTACGCGATCCAATCAGACTCCCTGGAAAGCGTACAAATGCTGATCAACCGGGACGCTGACCTGGGTGTTAAAACTAATGATGGGAAAACCCCCCTAATGCTGGCGGCGGAGAATAGGAATAGGGCGATCATCAGGCTGTTACAGGAAAAGAACAAACCGTATTAGCCGTCTAATAATATAGAAATTACATAGTTCCAGGAGTGCCATATTTATCAGGATGATAAGTATGGTTTTTTATTTGTTATGATCTTGAGGACCAAGGGAAAACATGAAGATAAAGCTCAGAATAAGTTTAGTCATATGTTCATTGTTATGCTGGGCAGGCACGGGAGCGGCTGGGACAGACCTTAATACTGCCACGTTTGACGAATTACTGGAGTTGCCCGGCATTAATCGGTACCAGGCCTACAAGATCATCGAATACAGGAGAGTATTTGGCTACTTCCTGACCCTGGATGAACTACTGAAAGTGGAAGGGGTCAATCCACAGGATGTACTGTCTTGGTCCAGCTTGATCAGTGTGATGCCTCCTGCCGCAGATAAGGTCCCTGCAGGAATGATCAAAGTTAAAGCAAAGAAAACCAGTGATGTGGCGGACGGAAACTACCAGGCCTGGCACGTGCGTTTAAAAGATTTCCAACCAGGCTGGTCAAGCGCTTTTGTGTTTGAACAATATCCGCATTATGACAGTTATCGCGTAGAAGGGAGTAAAGCGACCAGGGGAATATGGAACCAAAGATTGATATTGAACAAGTATTACCTGTCCTGGAAACCTGGTTCGGCCGTGAAAGAGATAATAGCCGGCGATTACCTGATCGGATTTGGTGAAGGAGTGGTTATTGATCTCTCCGGCAGAGCCAAGCCGGTTGGTATATATCCGGGGGATACAGTAGCTATGGAATACAATACCGCCAAGATCAGCGATCATGCTTTGCTGCAGGGAGTCAGTTACAAAAGCAGTAAAACATTTCGCGGGCTGGCAATTACCCTGGAACAGGATAATTTTAGGGAATCGTTCTTTTATTCTAATGAAAGTAATGGTTATTACGGCTTTTATATCAATGGATCTGAGATCAGGAACCCATTGGAGGATTATTTCAGGGAGCAGGTGGGCGGCGGTGATATAACTGCGTATTTAGCGCCGGAAACTGAAGTTGGAGTGTCTGGCTATTATTCACAGCGGGCAGTGAAAGGCCCTGACCCGTGGCGCTATCCGGCAGGTGATACGGAATTTATGGTATATGGCGCCCATTTTTCTTCTTATCTTGGCCGGCTCAATGTATGCGGTGAGATCGGCCAGGTACAGAAGTACGGGCAAGGTTTATTGGCCGCCAGCACCCTTGACCTTGGCCGGGTAAGTTACGCTTTCAGCTACCGGCAATATGACCTGGATTATTATAATCCTCATGCCGGGAGTTATTCTCTCCATTATCCGCAGAGCGTTTTTCGCTGCCGGGATGAACGCGGATTTTTGGGTAAGGTAGAGTGGCATTTAATGGACCAGGTCAAGATCAAGACATCTTTCGACCAATATACTCACCAGGCACAAGTATATTGGAGCAAAAAGGCTGGTAATTACGTGGTCTATGATAATCGCCGGGAGACTGACCGGGAGATCAGTATCGCCGGTATAGTACAAAGCAGCCCAAAAATGGGCTTTTCGGTAGAATCCCGCTATAAAGATAACAATATTAATAAAGACAGCGGCAGTGAAAAGATCAGCACAAGCGCATCATTGAAGTATGCGTTTAGTGACCGGGGAGACGCTTCTGTAAAATATTATCTCCGCACTTATGTACATAATTCCGCAGATTATACGCCGTATGATTATGTGTCTATCAATGGGGATTACCAGTTGTCCAAGCCCTGCCGGATAGAAGGGGGCGGTAAATACAGGAATATCATCAGGTATAGGAAATTTGAAGGCATCAGGGAATACAAGGGTAAAATAAAATACAAAATACGCTCCGGGTTGTCAGTCCAGCTGGGCTATGTCACTACGTATGTTTTAGGGAATAGTGCTTCTTATGAATTCGAAGATGAAGCAGACCTGATCGCTGATGAAGATGCCTATTTCCAGGATACCTGGACACTGGAAGTTGTTTTTAACTGGTAAGTGTGGTATAATCTAACATCATGAACAAACAACAGTTGGAAATGCTTTTACAGCAAGTAAAAGACCGTAAAACTTCTCCTGCCAAGGCTTTAGCAGCCCTGAAAGACTTTCCCTGCGGTGACCTGGGTTTTGCTAAAGTGGACCACCATCGTGTCTTAAGACAAGGCTTCCCTGAAGTGATATATTGCCCCGGTAAGACCATCCCCCAAATCATTAAAATAATGGAGCAAATGCGCGAACATAAGGAAAATATCCTGGCTACCAGGGCTGATAAGACAGTTTTTAAAGCGGTAAGGAAAAAATTCAAAGAAGCTTCCTATCACGAACTGGCGCGATGCATTATAATCCGCCAGACTAAGCCAGCGCGAAAAAAAGGCATACTGATCATTACCGCCGGTACTGCTGACCTGCCAGTGGCAGAAGAAGCAGCTATTACTTGTGAGTTGCTGGGCCAAAAACCAGATAAACTTTACGACGCGGGCGTGGCCGGGGTTCACCGCCTGCTTAATGAGCCGGATAAAATTAGCCAGGCCAGGGTGATCATAGTTGTAGCGGGTATGGAAGGGGCCTTGCCCAGCGTGGTAGGCGGATTAGTGGATAAACCGGTGATTGCCGTGCCTACGAGTGTCGGTTACGGGGCGGCTTTTGGCGGAGTAGCGGCGTTGTTGGCGATGTTGAATAGTTGCGCGCCGAATGTGACGGTCGTTAATATTGATGATGGTTTTGGCGCCGGAGTAGTAGCGAGTTTAATAAATAAATAACAAAGGCATTGAGATCCATGAAAATCGCTTACTTAGATTGTTCCAACGGTATCAGCGGGGACATGTTTCTGGCAGCAATGCTTGATGCCGGATTAGATATTATAGATTTAAGGCGGGAATTGGCCAAATTACCGATCAGCGGTTATGGCGTATCCCTGAAAAAGGTAAGGGTGGGCGGTATCAATACTTCTCGCTTGATGGTTAGAGTCAACCAGCCGCAGCATTTGCGGTATTTGCCGGATATCCGCCGGATAATCAGGGAAAGTTCGCTGGCGCCGGCAGTGAAAAAAAGATCCGGCAGGATATTTACGCGGCTGGCCGAGGCCGAGGCCAAGGTCCATGGGTGTAAAATTGATCAGGTCCATTTTCATGAGATCGGCGCGTTAGACACGATCATAGATATTGTTGGCGTGGCTTGGGGAGTACACAAGCTGGGGATTAAAAAGTTATTTTGTTCCCCTATAAACGTAGGATCAGGCACAATAAGGATGGCTCACGGGATCTTCCCGGTACCAGCACCGGCTACGGCAGAATTGTTAAAGAATATTCCCTACTACCAGTCAATAGTCAAACAAGAGCTGGCTACGCCGACGGGGGTTGTATTGGCGAAGGAGATGTCTTTCGGATTTGGCGCTTTACCGCAGATGAATATTACATCAATAGGACAAAGTTCCGGATCCCGGCAGATATCAGGGCATATTAACCTTTTCCGCCTGCTTATCGGAAATCTATTGAAAGATCAGAGTTAAAATGTTTTGACTTATAAAATATAATCTGATAAAATGAAAATGAGCGCAAAGCCTATTAAAGGAATGATATGAACCCTGTTAGACCACTTTGTTAGGAGTAATAAAAGATGCGAAAAAAAATTAATACAATTGCCAGTTTTACAGTGACAGAAAATGAGGTCTAACGGGGTGAAAACAATGAAACTTCCCAACTTGTTAAGAAATGAACGCGGTTTTTCACTGGCCTTCACCTTCTTGATCGCGATCATCCTGGTCCTGCTTGTGTGGATCATCCCCAGCTACCTGAAAATCCAATCCAGCGCCGAACAGAAATCTACGCGCGGGGCATTGGAAAATTTACGCAAAGCAGTCAACCTTTTTTATCTACAGAGAGGTCATTATCCGTATAGCCTGGAAGACCTGGAGCCGAATTATGTGCATCCATTCCCCAATGTTCGCCTGGGGATCCCGGGATACCGCGTCAATAAGCAAGTGACCAGGGTCATGGTTGACAGCGGTATGTGGTATTATGATGAAAGCAGCGGGGAAGTAAAAATTGACTGTAATGCCAGGGATAAAGAAGGAAATATCATCAAGGACTGGTAAGCTTTACTAACGATATAACCTATTTTTAGGGGGAAACACCGTGGAAATGAAGTTAAAAAATAGAAGAAAAAGACTGATCATATCCAGTGGTTTACAATTCCGCTATGTGGGTGGTGTTTTATTTGCCATGCTCTTCGTGTCCCTGGTCGTAGGTTATTTTATCTATCAAAACATCTGGAACGTATTATTAAACGAGTCCCGGTATAATGACTGGAGCCCGTTCTTGAACGCGGTGAAGGACCAGACTGACCGGCAGATATTTTTCGGGGTAGCCATCTCTATTATCCTGATGATGGTAGTCAGCGTGTATATGAGCCATAAGATAGCCGGTCCTTTATATCGCTTGAAAAAATGTTTCCTGGACGTAGCCAAGGGTGACCTCAGTTTTGAAATGCGGCTGAGAAAAGGGGATGAACTTACTGACCTGGTGGACGATTTTAACGGTATGCTGCGCAACTTGAAAGGGATGGTGGATGCCGACCGGCAGAAAGTAAAAGACATTCGGCAAAAAGTGGAAGAGACTTTGGTGACCATAAACAAACCGAATATCGCACCCCAGGAAAAACAGCAGATGGAAGAGACCTTAAAGACTTTGATCCTAAAATTGAAAGAAGTGGGCAGCCAGTATAGAATATAGAGTGTAAATCATAATAAGCAGGTGAAGTTATGTCAGTGGAAAAGAGACAGTTTTTCAGGTTTGCCACGTGCGTGCCGGTCAAATTTTTTAATGCTTTTGCTCCCGGCCAGGGTTATTCCGGAATGGTCACTAATATTAGCGCCGGCGGCGGCAGGATATTCCTGAAAGGTGATTGCCAGAACTTGAATTACGTAGTAATGAACATGCACCTTCCTAACGGAGTGCTGTTGGATCTAGTCAATGCCCGGGTTATCTATAACGGCAAGGAAGGTGATGGCACACGTTTGGGTGTTATGTTCATGAATATGGATATTAAGAAACTCAGCATCCTGGTTGATTTTTTATCGGACCTGGAACTGCAGGAAAAAAAGGCTCCGGAACAATCAGGCAATGAAAATCCAACCACCTAAGCGACTGCCAATACTATGAAAATCTTACTTGCTGGTTATAATCTTGATACTGATGTAATCAAAGACCTTACCAAAAGCAACCCTGCCAGAGCTGATGTCACTCCCGAGACTTTATCTGCCGCCTATGCCAGGATCAGCCGTGATCCCAGGTCTATCGATGAATTGCGGCAGGTAGCCCGTCAGGAAGTGGAAAACTCCCGCAAATCTAATAAAGCCATTATTTTTAAAATGGGCCACCATTCAGTAGCCGAGCACGCTGTATTCAATTTTGATATTATCGGCGTTTCCCGGCTGGCTTTAGAAGAGATCGAGAAGTTCCGGCTCTGTTCCTTCACGGAAAAATCCCAACGTTATATCACCCTGGAAGACGATTTCATCATTCCGGTGGAACTGAAAATGAGCACGCATATCCGGGAGTTTTCCGAGACTGTGCGCATGCAGTTCGATTTTTATAAAAAATGCTACGCGGTTCTGAAACAACAGGTAAAACAAAAGAATCCCCAGGAAGCTGCTGATCCCAAGAAGGAAAACCTGCTGGACGGCTGGGCCAAGGAAGATGCCCGTTATATTACCCCATTGTCTACCTGCGGCCAGGTGGGCGAAACGCTGAATGCCCGTAACCTGGAACTGGTCATTCGCCGTTTTGCCAGTCATCCGCTTAAAGAGATCCAGGAACTGGGCCGTAAAATGTACAACCTGGTCAATACGGTTGCTCCTTCAATAATTATTTTTACCGATGTCAATGATTACGACCAGAAAACTTATCCTGCTTTGAGGAATTTAAGCCATGCTATGCTCAGTTCCCAGCAAATTGTACCGGAAGCATATCCCGGGGATATCAATTTGGTGGAATATAGCCTGCATGCCGATGATTCGTTATTAGCCGCGCTGATCCATACTACTTCCAGGGTAACCTATCGCCAGTGTCTTCAAGCAGTCAGGTTGATGAAACCGGACCAGAAGAAGGACTTCATCAAGACTGCCTGCCAGCATATGCAATTTTATGATGCGGCTCTGCGTGAATTTGAATATCCTTCCTTAACCTATGAATTGTTTATTTCAGCCAGCTGTTATGCCCAATTAAAGAGGCACCGGATGGCAACATTGACAGTGCAGGACTATGATCCTGATCTAGGCGTAGTGGTCCCTGACTCTATCACTGAAGCCGGGCTGGACAAAGAATTCAAAGAGGTGATCGATAAAACCAACCAAGTCTACCGCCGGATATATGCCGACTTTCCGCTGGCCGCACCATATGTACTGACCAACGCCCATAAACGACGCGTACTGATGAAAGTAAATGCCCGCGAACTGTACCATATTTCCCGGTTGCGGGAAGATGAACATGCCCAATGGGAGATTAGGAAAAAATCCGCTAAAATGTGTGACCAGGCCAAACGAGCCATGCCGCTGACGATGACCTTCATTGGCGCCAAAAATGAATTCCCCAAAATATATGAACAGGAATTTGGCCATCCGCCTAAAGTTGTCTTGCCTAGATAGCCAGCAAATAAAAGAGCAGGTGCTTGGCTTGGATAAAAATAAGCTAATAAAAAAATAGGGATCGATGTAACCTTGATTATAGGGAGGAATATATGGCCAAGATACCGAGCGCGTTAAAGATCAGTATCGATTTTGAGAGAAGAGGCGTGGGCTTGTATATGCAGCTTGCCGCCAAGACCAAGAATCCCCTGACCCGCCGGCTTTTTTATCAGCTGGCCCAGCAGGAGATCCAGCATATTATTATGTTTGAGGATATCTATGAAAAACTGAAACACGAGAATAAATGGCCGCGCTGGACAGTGGAAGAAGGGGAGAAACTGGAATATATCGTAAAAGAATACTTCCAGACCATTAAAAATGACCCGGCCGCTCATCTGGCCGATAATGTCAAAGGTTTGGAACTGGCCATGCAGGTAGAGAAAAAAGGCTATGCCATGTATGAGAGATTCCTGGCCAAAGCCACTGATAAAAATGAAAAGCTGTTTTATATAGAATTACTAAAACAGGAAAATGCCCATTATGAAGCCTTAGCCAATATCCATCTGTACCTGACCCAGACCAGTGATTGGTTTTCGGAAGAAGAGAGCCAGGTCTGGAACTGGATGAATTTGTAAAAGCAGGCGTATAGGTATAAAGGTTTAGAGGTGTAGAGAGAGATGGATAAATATTTAAAAGAAGCTATCGCGGCGGCGAAGAAGAGCGGTTCTCTGATCCGCAGCCGTGTGGGCAAGACCAAGACTATTAATTATAAAGGCGCTATTGACCTGGTAACCGATGTGGATAAGGCTTCTGAGCGATTGATCAAAGATCATTTGCTTAAGAAGTTCCCGCAGCATCTTTTTTTAGGCGAGGAAAGCGGGGGGCAGAAAGAAGGATGTGCTTACCGCTGGATCGTGGACCCGATAGACGGTACGACCAATTTTGCCCATGACTTTCCGTATTTCAGCGTTTCAATAGCATTGGAGATTAATTGCCAGCCGGTAGTAGGAGTGGTCTATGACCCGATGCACGATGAACTCTTTTATGCTACCAAAGGTGGCGGAGCTTTCCTTAATGAGAAGAAAATAAGAGTTTCCAAGATTAAAGATATGAAAAAGTCCCTGCTGTGTACCGGTTTTGCCTATGAGATAAAAGGTGCCCGGGATTCCAATGTCGAACATTTCGTGGATTTCCTGATGACTGCTCAGGCGATACGCAGGATGGGTTCCGCGGCCCTGGACCTGTGCTATGTGGCCTGCGGGCGCTTTGACGGGTTCTGGGAGATCGGGCTCAAGCCGTGGGATACAGCGGCAGCTATCCTGGTAGTGACTGAGGCTGGCGGGAAGTTATCCAAGTTTAATGGCAGTAAATATTCCCATTATGACCAGGAGATCCTGGCCACCAATGGTTCAATCCATACCCAGATGAGCAGAATCCTTATGCGCCGTCCTAAACCCAAAATTTGCAAAATAATTTGGAATTCGACATAATATTTCTTCATTTTTCCACATAAAAAAGTCCTTACATACCACTAGCGAGTATGCTCGTACTTTTTGATGCGGAATAATATCGAACTTTTACGTCTCGGTTCATCAAATCTTTTGCAAACTTTGGGTTGCTGACTTCCACTGCCTGAGTGTATTTGATAAGTATTAATATTTCTTCTTGACAAAGCGTACGTAATATGGTACGCTTTCTATAGGAGGTAAAAATGACTACTTTAACTGCAAGCCAAGCACGGGCAAAACTCTATAAACTACTTGATACTACTGCTTCCTGCCACGAACCGATCCAGATCACTGGCCGGCGTAATAATGCTGTTTTGGTCTCGGAAAGCGATTGGCAAGCCATTCAAGAAACCTTATATCTGCTCTCTATCCCAAAAATGAGGGAATCAATCCGCAAAGGACTTAAAGAACCACTATCCAAATGCAGTAAGGATTTGCATTGGTGAGTTGGCAAATCGTATACACAAAACAGGCTCAAAAAGATGCTAAAAAGCTTGCTTCAGCTGGTTTGCGTAATAAGGCTGAAACTTTACTTGCAATCCTTAAAACCAATCCCTTGCAGAATCCGCCACCTTTTGAGAAACTGGTAGGGGATCTCTCAGGCGCATATTCCAGGCGCATTAATATCCAGCACAGAGTTGTATATCAGGTATATAAACAAGAAAAAGTAGTTAAAGTGCTTCGTCTATGGACACATTACGAATAAAAGCGAAGATAAAATGAAAAAGAAACTTTATATTATAGATGGACATGCCTATATCCACCGCGCGTTCCATGCCCTCCCAATGCTCACCAATTCCCAAGGTCTTGTAATCAACGCAGTCTATGGTTTTACCCGTATGCTGCTTAAGATCATCAAACGTGAACAGCCTGATTATTTGGCAGTTTGCTTTGATTCTCCGCATCCGACTTTCCGGCATAAAGCCTTTGAACAGTATAAAGCAACCCGCAAGGAAACTCCTGATGAACTCAAGACGCAGATCCCCATGGTCCAGGAAATGGTGGAAGCGTTCAAGATACCGGTTTTCCGGCTGCCTGGTTATGAAGCTGATGACCTGATCGCCACTATCGCCCGGCAAGCGGAAAAGCAGGATGTTGACGTGGTTGTAGTCAGCGGGGATAAAGATATATTGCAGCTGGTAGACGAGCATATCAAAGTATTGAGCGAGCCCAAGGGGATACTGTTTAGCGAAAAAGAAGTGCAAGAAAAATTCGGGTTTAGCGCGGATAAGATCAAAGACTATTTAGGCTTATGCGGCGATTCGAGCGATAATATACCCGGTGTGCCAGGCATAGGGGAAAAAACCGCTTTACAGCTGGTAAAAGAATACGGGACCATTGAAAATATGTATCAAAACCTGGACAAAATGTCGGCTAAAGTGAAAAATAAAATGGAGGCTGGTAAAGAGCTGGCTTTTAAATCAAAAGAGCTGGTGACCCTGGTAGAAAATGTCCCGCTTAAAATGACTTTAGATGACCTGAAGCCGGTTCCGCTGGACCAGGAAAAAGCTATGGCTTTGTTTAATAAATATGAATTTAAATCATTAAGTACTGAATTGATTGATCAGAGTGCGGAAAAAGACGCGCACTATAAAGTTGTCACTGACCTGGCTGAGTTGACAAAGATCATTATTGCCATAAAACAAAAAAAAGAAGTATCCTTTGACCTGGAGACTACTAGTACCGAACCAATGCTTGCAAAGATCGTCGGCTTAGTGCTCTGCCATGAAGAAAAAGAAGCGTATTATATTCCCGTTGCTCACGACTATCTGGGCGCGCCGCAGCAAGATAAGAAAAAAGTATTAGAATTGCTCAAACCAGTAATTGAAGATGAGAAGATACAGAAATACGGACAAAACCTGAAATATGACCTGCTAGTCCTGAAAAATGAAGGCTCAGCATTGAATGGCATCTCTTTTGATACTATGATCGCCTCCTATTTGATCAATCCATCCAAACTCAACCATAGTTTAGAGGATATTGCAGCCGAGTACCTGCAGTATAAAATGATCCCTATAAGTGACCTGATCGGCAAAGGCGCCAAACAAATAACCATGGACCAGGTACAAGTAGAAAGAGTGGGCGAATATGCCTGTGCACAGGTAGATATGGTTTGGCGGCTAAAACAAAAGTTATCCGGTATGATGGTAGAGAAGGGCCTGGACAAACTATTCTATGATGTAGAAATGCCGGTCCTGGAGATTCTGGCAGAGATGGAATATGCCGGCATCCTGGTGGATCTGCCGTATCTTAAGGAATTATCCAGGGAAATTGACGGGAAGATCACTGCATTGGAGCAGGTGATCTATAAAATTGCCGGTACTGAGTTTAATATTAACTCGCCCCAGCAGCTTTCCAAGATACTTTTTGAAAAACTTGGCCTGCCGGTCATAGAAAAAACCAAAACCGGCGCGTCAACCAATGAATCCGTCCTGCGCCAGTTGCAGCCTATGCATGAGTTGCCCAAGAAGATAATTGAATACCGGGAGCTGGCCAAGCTGAAATCTACCTACATTGATCCGATACCGGAGATGATCAATCCCAAGACCGGCCGGCTGCATACTTCCTTTAACCAGACTGTGACCAACACCGGACGGTTGTCCTCCAGCGAGCCGAACCTGCAGAATATCCCGATACGTACCGAAATAGGGCGGTCTATCAGGCGTTCGTTCATTCCCAAAGAAGGATGTGTGTTTGTTTCGGCAGACTATTCGCAGATCGATTTGCGGGTGTTGGCGCATATGTCTGGGGATGAACACATGAAGCAGGCATTTCATAACCATGAAGATATCCATAGCCATACTGCCTGCGAGATATTCGGCTTGAAACCTGAGGAAGTAGATGATGAGAAACGGCGCATAGCCAAGACAGTGAACTTTGGACTATCATATGGTATGAGCCCGTATGGATTATCCCAGGCCCTGGGTATCGATGCAGCGACAGCCAAGGATTATATTGATAAATACTTTGCCCGCTTCAGCGGAGTGAAAGAATATATGGAAAAGATCGTGGAAAAAGCGCGTCATGACGGTTTTGTTACTACTTTGCTGAACCGCCGGAGATACCTGCCGGAGATCAATGCCAAGGACAGGAATATCCGCTCTTTTGCCGAGCGGGTAGCGATCAATATGCCTATCCAGGGAACAGCTGCGGATATTATAAAAATAGCAATGATCAATATAGATAAAAAACTAAAACAGGAAAAGCTCCAATCTAAGATGCTATTACAAGTTCATGACGAACTTATATTTGAAGTGCCCAAAGCAGAAGAAAAGCAGCTCACTAAGATGATCAAGCAGGAAATGGAATCAGCCCTGAAATTAGATGTGCCTTTGGAAGCCAATGTCAGTGTAGGGCCGAACTGGAGGGATTTAGAATAATGCGTAAACTAATCTATTGGCTGGCGAGTTTTGCCGGTATAGTCATAGCTATTTTATGGCTGGTTTTTATCACAGGGCAATTTGTAACCGGGGCATATGTCAGTTTTTGGAATTATTTGGCTGAATTGGCTGGCGGCTTGATACTTACAGTCACAGTGCTGGTGGCTTTGCGCAAACCAGTGACTGGCGGAATATGGCTTTTTTCTGAGGGTTTTGTATTTGTGGTGTATTGCTACCGTTTTGGCAGGCTGACAGCGCCAAATTTATTTAACGGGCTTGTGCCTATGTTGATTTCCCTGTTATTCCTGTTTTCCCAAAGGGGATATACAGAGATACCGCCTTTAGCGATCCCAGAAGAACAGGAGAATAGTTATAAGTTTAAAGTTTGACGTGATAAGTTTAATTACAACATTAACTTAAAACTCAAAATTTAAAACTTAAAACTTCATTAAAAAGATGCCTGAACTGCCGGAAGTGGAAACAGTAAAAAGAGCTTTGTCCAAGAAAATAACAGGCAAGAAGATCCTGAATATAGAAAGTAACTTTGAAAAGATCGTTGCCAGCCCTGATTTTAAGACATTTCAGAAAAATATTATAGGCAAAAAGATAGAATCCCTGTCCCGCCGGGGAAAATTCCTGTTCTTTCATTTAAGCGGCGGGAAAATCATGATTTCGCATTTGCGGATGACTGGTCATTGGCTGGTTGCGCCGAAAATAGGAAAAAACAAGTTTATGCATTTAATATTCCAGCTCTCCGCAGGCCAAACAATGGCCTATTCTGATATCAGGAAGTTCGGGCGAGTGTGGCTGATAGACACTAAAGAATTGGGAAAATTTAAACCAATTTTGAAACTGGGTCCTGAACCGCTGGAAAATGAGTTTGTTTTTGAGGAGTTCAGCCAAAAACTGGCAAAAAATAAGTCTAAAATTAAAGTAATACTGTTAAACCAACAGGTAGTCGCTGGCTTGGGTAATATATATGTAGATGAAGTATTGCATGATGCCGGCGTTAGTCCGCGTCGGCCGGCAAACCGGCTGAAGATAGCTGAAAAAAAACAAATATTTAAAGCAATCAGGAGCATCCTGGCCAAAGCCATTGAATTTTGCGGAACAACAGTGGTGAATTTTACCACGCCGGAAGGGAAAGGCGGGGATTTTCAGAAGCAGTTGAAGGTATATAGGAAAAAGGGTACCAGGTGCCCGAGGTGCAAAGGGGAGATCAAGAGGATAGTTGTTGCCGGCCGCGGCACCCACTATTGCCCAAAGTGTCAAAAGTAAACTAGTTGATAGTTCATAGTTGATTGTTGATAGAGATAGAAACAAAAGGATAGCATTTTCAATCAACTACCATCTATCAACTATCAACAGCTTCAAGGAAGGTTTGCCATGATTAAGATCGGATTGACGGGGAATATTGCATCAGGGAAATCAACTGTGGCGCAGGTTTGGCGGAAGATGGGAGCCAAGGTCATTGATGTGGATGAATTAGCCCATGACCTGTATCGGCCCAGGACCAAAGTCTGGCAGCAGGTAGTCAATGTTTTCGGAAAAGACATAGTAAAAGCCGACCATACCATTAACCGGGTAGTTTTGCGGGAAATAGTCTTCCCTGATAAGAAAAAAATGAAAAAATTGACCAGGATAATGTATCCGGCTATCGTAAAAGAACTTGCCAAGCAGATGGCTGCTGCCAAATCTAAAGTAGTAGTAGCTGATATGGCTGTATTGTTCGAGGCCAAAGCTGAAAAACTGTTCGATAAGATAGTAGTAGTGCGGGTATCCCAATTTAACCAGCTTAAGCGTTTGACCGAAGAGCGTAATCTTACCCGGGAACAGGCTATGGACCGGATAAATTCCATGTCTTTCCATGGGGAAAAGATATCTGACTGCGATTATCTGCTTGATGGCGACCAATCCCTAACCGAGTTTAAAAAAGCCGCCAAATGTTTGTATCAACAAATGACTAATTGCTTCTAAAAAACAGAATTTCATTAAAAAGAATAGGTTTCTGGCAAGAGTCTTTTTCGTGACGAGGGATTATATTTTTGAGCGAGACAATGAACGAGTGACGAAGCTTATCAGAGATAAGTTAGGAACGAGTGAAGCAGTCGCAGCCAAAAAGATAAGGCCGCAGTAGAAAAAGGACTTTTGACAGAGACCTAAAAAAATTACTTGACGAAAGAGCTTTTTTCCTGTATTATATAAGAAATTGCAATACTGCTTTTTTCACCTACAGGAGTTCTCTCCATTTGCAAGCAATTCTTAAAATCCCTAAAAAATCATTAACCGACAACCTATTGTAGTTAATTTAGGTTTTTAGCATTATTATTATTTACTAGGAGGAAGTGTTTATGGAAAATGGCGCCGCTTTAGATATGGCTGCCTTAGGCAAGAAGACTATATCCGATTTGACGGACATAGCCAAAGAACTAAAGCTTGAATCAGTCAGCGGACTGAAAAAGCAGGAGATCATCTTTAAGATCCTGCAGGCGCAGACCGAGAAGAATGGTCTCGTTTTTGACGAAGGCACCCTGGAAATACTGCCGGATGGCTTTGGTTTTTTACGTTCTCCCCAGTATAACTATTTGTCCGGGCCGGATGATATCTATGTCTCTCCTAGCCAGATACGCCGTTTTGACCTGCGCAAAGGCGATACTATCAGCGGCCAGGTACGCCCGCCTAAGGAAGGCGAGCGTTATTTTGCCCTGTTAAAGATCGAAGCTGTCAATAGTGCTAATCCTGATGATATAAAGAAAAGAATATTATTTGATAACCTGACTCCGCTCTATCCGCAAGCTAAGCTCAAGCTGGAAACCAACCAGGAAGAAATATCCATGCGCATCATGGATATGTTCACCCCGATCGGCAAAGGACAGAGAGGTTTGATCGTCTCTCCGCCCCGGGCCGGTAAGACCATCCTACTGCAGAAGCTTGCCAATGCTATCAGTACCAACCACCCGGAAGTATCGCTGATCGTGCTTTTGATCGACGAACGCCCCGAAGAAGTGACTGATATGCAGAGATCAGTAAAAGGGGAAGTAATTTCTTCTACTTTTGACGAACCAGGCGAGCGCCATATACAAGTAGCGGAAATGGTACTTGAGAAAGCGAAAAGACTTGTAGAACAGAAGAAAGATGTGGTAATATTATTAGACAGCATTACCAGGCTGGCCCGGGCATACAATGCCACGGTGCCACCCAGCGGAAAAGTCTTGAGCGGCGGTGTTGATTCCAACGCCCTGCAAAGACCAAAACGGTTTTTTGGCGCTGCCCGTAACATTGAAGAAGGGGGCAGCTTAACTATTATAGCGACAGCACTGGTAGAAACCGGCTCCCGGATGGATGAGGTCATCTTTGAAGAATTCAAGGGTACCGGCAATATGGAAATGATCCTGGATCGCCGGCTGGTTGACAAGCGCGTGTTCCCGGCATTGGATATTAACCGCTCAGGTACACGTCGCGAGGAATTGCTGCTCAGTGAAGATGAATTGAATAAGGTCTGGATCTTGCGTAAAGTGCTTAGTCCGCTCAATGTAGTGGAAGCGATGGAGCTGGTCTCGGAGAAGACGCGCAAAACCAAGTCTAATAAAGAATTCCTGAAATCGATGGAGTTTAATGGAAAATAACATAAGCAAGATTACACTGATTATAAAAAATGATTACACCGATTAGAGCTTTAAAATCTGTGCAATCTCTTTAGAAATCTGTGTAATCTCAATTAAAAGGAGGAAGACGTTCATGAAAGAGGGAATACATCCAGAGTATAAGGAGACTGTGATCAAGTGTGCTTGCGGAGCCACTTACCCGACACGGTCAACCAAGCAAAACATTCATGTAGAAATCTGTTCCGCTTGCCATCCGTTCTATACCGGTAAGCAGAAATTGGTGGACACCGCTGGAATGGTGGAAAAATTCCAGAAGAAAATGGCTAAGAAAACCGGAGAGGTCAAGAGAGTAAAAGGAAAAAAGGCCAAAGCAGCGGCCAAAGAAAAAATAAGCGCTAAGAAGGTAAAGAAAGAAGCGCCCGCGGCTGAAACCGAAAAAAAGAACTCTTAGCTAATCCATATATGTATTAACAACAAGGACAGATGATCTCTGTCCTTTTTGTTTATTAGATACCCATGAACCGGGATTAGGTAATAGAATTTGAAAATCAAGACATCTTGATTATACAGATTTGATAGGAGTATACTTTGGCTGATTGTAAAGAAATCAAAATAGGCGGGCAAGCTGTCATGGAAGGCGTGATGATGCGGTCGCCGCATTACTATGCCGTGGCTGTCCGCAATCCACAAGGCGAGATCGTGATCAAAGCTGAAGAAATAGCTTCCGTTACTAAAAAGTATCCCTGGCTAAAGAAATTTCTTTTACGGGGCATAGTAGTATTAGTCGAAAGCCTGGTCTTGGGAGTCAAGGCTCTTAATTACTCCGCTGATATCCAGATGGTTGAGTTGCAGCAAGATAAAAAGAAAGACAATACCTGGATGTGGATCAGTAC
The DNA here is from genome assembly GCA_028712365.1 of bacterium. Lineage (GTDB taxonomy): Bacteria > CAYTYR01 > UBA6262 > UBA6262 > UBA6262 > UBA6262. Next base: position 2,604 of record JAQTQE010000024.1, on the reverse strand, counting down.
TTTTACTTTTGCTTTTGCTTTTGGTATCGGTTTATTCGTAGTTGTGCCCTATTTCCTTACAGCAAAGCTGGTAAGCTACGGATTCTGGTTTAACGTGATCGATGGCATTATCAGGATATTGTTCTTCATCGGCTATATTTACGCTATCAGCATGATGGCTGATATCCGGCGGGTGTTCCAATATCATGGCGCAGAGCATAAAGCTGTCTTTGCCCATGAAGCTAAAGAAGAGTTGACCGTGGAAAATACCAAAAAGTATTCGCCGCTGCACCCGCGTTGTGGTACGGCGTTCCTGATGGTGGTGATGGTAGTGGCGATCATTATCTTTTCAGTGATACCGATCAGCAAAGAATGGCCCAAGTTATACCAAACCCTGGTTAAAGTAGGTGTCCGTATTTTTTTCATACCTCTGATCGCGGGATTGAGCTATGAGATCATCAAATGGGCAGATCGGAAAAGAAATATGTTCACTAAAATGCTGATTGCTCCGGGACTGTGGCTGCAGAACCTGACTACCAAAGAGCCGGATGATAAACAACAGGCAGTAGCGATCGCGGCGCTTAAAGAAGTACTGCGCCTGGAAGCAGAAAGAGCCGAAGTAAGCAACGATGATATTGAAGTTGTCCCTTAAATAAAAGCAAATAGCTCGAATAATAATATTCGTGTAATTCGCAGAAAGGTTTTGCATGTTAGATAAATTAGAAAAAATAAAACAAAGATATGAAGAGCTGAGCCAGTTGCTTTCCAATGGGACAGTCAGCGGGCAGGATTTCCAGAAATTGGCCAAAGAACATGCCGGCTTGCAGAAAACAGTGGTCAAATACAACGAATATACGAAAATACTGGCTGAGCTCACGCATGTGCAGGAAATGATGCAGGGCCAGGATGAAGAAATGAAAGCCCTGGCGCAGGAAGAAGTGCCTGAACTTAACCGGCAGAAAGAGATCCTGGAAAAAGAGCTCACCATGCTGCTCATACCCGCTGACCCGGATGACCCGAAGGATATTATCATGGAAATACGGGCCGGTGCCGGAGGTGAAGAGGCAGCTTTATTCGCGGCTGAATTATACCGTATGTATACGAAGTACGCCAGCAAGATGGGCTGGAAAGTGGATGTTTTGGATTCCCATGCTACTGACAAGAATGGTTTCAAAGAAGTAATTTTCAATATCAGCGGCACGGATGTATTTAAGCATTTAAAATTCGAGAGCGGCGTGCACCGGGTACAGCGGGTGCCGGAAACCGAAGCCAGCGGCCGGGTCCATACCTCTACGGTGACGGTAGCAGTATTACCGGAAGCAGAAGACGTGGATATCAAGATAAATCCAGAAGACCTGCGCATCGATACCTATTGTGCCGGCGGTCCTGGCGGGCAATGCGTTAATACAACATATTCAGCTGTGCGCATCATCCATATACCCACCGGTTTGATCGTGCAGTGCCAGGATGAACGTTCCCAGATCAAGAACCGGGCCAAAGCCATGAAAGTACTGATGGCCAGGTTATTGAAACGTGAACGGGAAGAAAAGGATAAAGCATTATCAGTGAACCGTAAGTCACAGATCGGCTCCGGTGACCGCAGCGAAAAAATAAGGACCTATAATTTTCCCCAGGACCGGATCACGGATCACAGGATAGGATTGTCCTGCCATAATCTTCCGACGATCATGGAAGGCGAGATCGACGAACTGGTCAACGGGATGATGGCGGCGGAAGAAGAAGCGAAACTAAAACAATTACGGGAACGTAAAGAATGAATATCGGGACATTACTAGATTGGGGAACTGACCAGCTGGCAAAGGCCAAAGTACCTGAACCTGCCCTGGAAGCACAATTACTGCTCTCCCAGGTCATGCGCCTGAATAAACTGGACTTGTTCCTGAAAAAAGAAAAAGAAACAGCCAAAAAAGATTTAACCTGCTTTAAAAAATATATTGGATTGCGTTGCCAGAGGATACCAACAAGCTACATCTTGAAGAACGCGCAATTTTACGGCCTGGACCTGTTCATGGATAAGGGCGCGCTCATTCCCCGGCCGGAAACCGAATTACTGGTAGAAGAAATAGTAAAGGAAGTCAGCGAGTTAAAAGTTACGAATTGGCGGGTTGAGAACAGGAAAGCAAAAATACTGGAGATCGGGGTAGGGAGCGGCGCGATAGTAGTGGCCCTGGCAAGAAATCTTAACCAGGCCAGTATAGTAGGTACAGATACCTCAGCGAAAGCGCTCCGGATCGCCCGGAAGAATATTAAGAAACACCGGGTAGAAACACAGGTTAAACTGATCAGGGGCAGTTTATTTGCCAAGTTGAAAGAAAAATTCGATTTTATTATATCTAATCCGCCCTATGTCAATGCGAAGGATTTTTCTGCACTGCAACCGGAAGTAGGATATGAACCAAAAGCCGCTCTTTATGGCGGGAAGGATGGCCTGGATTTTTATCGCAAGATTATTCCCCAGGCCAGGTACTACCTGCAATCGGGTGGTATGCTCGCATTCGAGATAGGGTATGGGCAAGCGGGGAAAATAAAGCAATTACTGGAAAAAGAGCAGCTTTTCAATAGTATTGAAACTAAAAAAGATTATGCTGGCATTGAAAGAATAAT
>JAQTQE010000055.1 GCA_028712365.1 bacterium | reverse complement strand
TTGCTTCCTCATAAGGGACCGCACCAAGAACTTGGGCCTTTAATAGCATGACCGGGAATCCTTCCCAAAGGCGTAGATCCCTGCTTTTGACGACATCGGCCAGAGTTTTGCCAGCATTTTCGTCTCTCTCAGCCTCAAATAGGTTAAAACCTAATTTTGCCACTCTTTTCAATAGGTCATTATTTTCCATCATGAACACCTTCTTCTTTTAATCGCTCCAGGAAACTCTCCAAATTCTTATTCATTCTATCTGGATTAACATCATACGATGCTGTTTCCCGAAATCTCTTCTCTAATCGATCACGATCCAATGCCTCTCCTCTGGCTCTTGCCAAGGTTAAGCAATCTGCAAAATCAATCTCACTGCCTCTGAATAACTTGCTTAGGATCAAGTCATAATCATTTAATACCCCGAGATAAAGATAAGAGAATTCTTTGATCAGAGTATTATTACCTGCTGCCAGTGGCGATTCCAGTAACTCAGTGGTATGTACTTTTTTGCCACGGAACAGGTCAAATACAAATTTATCATCTCTGGCCCACCCCACACCGCTAGTTGGGCTATAACCTAATTGAGCTAGTACCTTTAATAAATAGTCATATTCCTGTTCAACCGGTACTACAAGATCAATGTCCTTGGTTGATGGCTTCAAGCCTAATAGAGTTAGTGCGGTACCACCGCAGGCAATTAAATGGACTTTCTTTTTTAGAAATCCATTCCACATACTGAGGACTTCTAACAAATGCGCCTTATCAATCCGATAGTCAAGCATTACAATCTCCATACATATTGATGTATATATTAATACATCTATCTGTATTAATAAATACACCTTATTCTAATATTTGTCAAGCAAATAATTTAACCCGCCACCATACTCGGCGGGTGGCTTTGGCCAAAACACAAAAAGCAACCCAGAATTTCTGGATTGCTTTGATTTTTGGCCTCTTCTTCTCCCGCTTTTCCGCGATAGCTTTTGCTGTTATTCAGACAGGGCGTCAAGCACTTTTGCAATTTGCCCCTTATGATGTTGGATAATATCATCCGGCGTGCCCCAGGATTTAGCTTTGGTAGCCAGTATTTCCACTACCTTAACCAGATCCTTTTTCTGCGGATTGTCATAATCAGCTCCAATAGCCTTGAATTCGGCGCGAATAGCAGCAACCACAGTATCTCTTACCTCTTTACTACTGGCATAAGGATTAGCTTTCTCCTTCTGCCGGGCAAAAGTATCCTGTTGGGCGGTATAAAAACATTCAATAATGATATCCCTAGCTTTTACCGGGGTCAGGAATATCTTATCTCTCATCGAAGTGAACCATTTATTAAACACTTTTATTCTCCGTATCGCTAGTTTAGTGCCACCTGGCTTTTTATACTCTTCTTTATCCTTGGAAGTCAACAGAAATCCATATTTAAAATTACTTATGCACTTTCGCGGCGTAAAGACAATTCGCGTTTCAGCCGGATAATATTTTACGAGAATTTAATCTATTGTTTATACCATGACAACAAGCGTTTGGCACACTATCTCATAGAATCACCTATCCTATCGCTAAGGAGAAGCCCCTGATGAAAACTGTCGCGCATAGTCTCAATACCTTGCGGGAATTCAATGCCAATTTTTGGAGAAAATCAGTCGTTAATAGCTTCCGGCCGAAGATCAGAATTAACCTGAATACAAAAAATTATATCATTAAAACAGCAGCTACCCCCCTGGAGCTGGAGAAAGCCTTGCTTTTGAGGCATGAAGTATTTTACCGGGAGCTGCTGCAGCATCACCGGCCGTTAGGACTGGACATAGACCATTTTGACCTGCAATGCGACCACTTGATCATCCTTGATAAAAGAGACCTGACTTGTATTGGCACGTATCGTCTCAATCCTTCTTATCTTAACCATCATTATTACTCGGCTAAGGAATTCTTCATCGAAAACATCCTGCGCCTGCCTGGGAATAAACTGGAATTGGGCAGGTCCTGCATTCACAGTGATTACCGTAATGGCCTGGGCATAGCCCTGCTCTGGCGCGGCCTGTCCGCCTATATCAGGGAATCAGGAGCCTCTTATGTCTTTGGCTGTTCCAGCATCGTCAAAAAAGATGAGTTGGAGATCGCCGCGCTTCATAAGCTATTGGCAAAGGACTATTACAGTTCTGACGACCAAAGGGTCTATCCCCGCCGGCAATTCAGGATCAAGAATTTCGATATTTGCACGCATGAGCTCGCTGTCTCTCCTGTCGATTTAGTGGAGGGCTTAAGCCTTCGCGCATTGCCGCCTTTATTAAGGACCTATCTGAACGCTGGAGCCAAGATCTGCGGGAAACCAGCTTATGACCGGCATTTCCGTTGTTTTGATTTCTTCACTATCCTGGATATAAAACACCTGAACAAGGCATTCGAGGAAAAGTATGATCTGGCATAACCGCTATGTTAAATTTATCCTGGTTGCCCTCTTCATGGTCCTTTACGGATGTTCTGCTATCGGTATACTATTGTTCATCTGGCCAGGCAAAAAGAAATACCGGTATTTATTGAAAAACACCTCTTTTTACAGTTTCCTCACCCTAGAAGCGTTAAATATCAAGATCCAGCTATCCGGCCAAGGCCGGTTATTGCTGCGCCAGGATAATTTCCTGTTAGTCAGTAATCATTTATCCTATCTCGATATATTGGTGATCTCTTCCCTTTTCCCGGGGATATTCATCTCTTCCAATGAAGTAAAAAACACTTTGTTATTGGGAACTTTAGCCCGGCTGGCCGGCGCGCTTTTTGTGGAACGCCGTAATAAGACCACTATTAAGCAGGATATTAACACGATACAAAGTTTCCTGGCGGCTGGTTTTAATGTCGTGCTGTTTCCGGAGGGCACCAGTTCCAACGGGGAAAAAGTATTACCTTTTAAAAGTACCCTCTTAAAAGCGGCGACGACTACAGACACGGACATACTCCCTGTTTGCCTTAAATACGAGTATGTGAATGGGCAGGTTATCAACAAAGACAACAGGGACCTGGTTTATTATTATGGGGATATGGGATTTACCAGGCATTTTTTGCGGCTTTTCACGATCAAGAGTATTGAAGTACGGCTTGAAGTATTGGCTCCGGTGACGACCAAGGGAAGCATTTCCAGGCGGGAGATAACGCAGACCTCTTTTAAAGCTATATATAAGGCCTATGTCTAAATCCCCGGATTGTGTTTTGCCGCAGAAAATAATTGACAGGCAGAATGGATTGTACTATATTAATGTGCTCGGCCACTCCAGCCAAGAGGCACACTAAATGCTGATCAAAAGATCACTCGAAACAGTTGAGAAACTCCGCATCCTTTCCCAAGACTCCCAGTACGATCTGGCTTGCGCCTGTGGCACTGCCCAGGACGAACACAGGCGTCGCTCTGCTGAAGGTAAATGGATCTATCCCGTCACTATGCCGGATGGCCGCAGTACTTTCCTTTTTAAAACCCTGCTCTCCAATATTTGTGTCAACAACTGCAAATATTGTCCTTTGCGGGTGAACCGCGATCCCCAAAGATGCTCATTAAAGCCGGAAGAGGTTGTCCGGACATTCCTGAAATATTACCGGACCGGAGCAGTATCCGGCCTTTTCCTGAGCAGCGGCTTGCTCGGCACTCCGGATAATACTATGGAAAAGCTGAACCAGACCGCCAGCATACTCCGGCAGAATAATTTTCGCGGCTATATCCATCTCAAGATCATGCCAGGCGCGTCCAATGCCGCCATCGAAAAAGCCCTTTCCCTGGCCAGCGCGGTATCCCTGAATATTGAAACCGCGGGTGAAGAGCATTTCAAGAAACTCAATTCGAGTAAAGATTACCTGAATGATATTATCCGGCCAATTAAGTTGATCAGTGACCTTACGGCTAAGGGCAGCCGCTATGCCAGGATCAATCATACCACCCAGTTCGTTGTTGGCGCGGCAGACGAAACAGATAAAGAGATAGTGAAATATTCCTGGGGTTTGTATAAAAGGCTCAAACTGGACAGGATCTATTTCAGCGCTTACCAGAGGGGTTTAGGTGAAAAGGACCTGCCGGGAGAACATTCTGCCTGCAGTAACAGTGACCTGTTGATGCGAGAACACCGCTTGTACCAGGTAGACTGGCTGATCAGGAAATATGGTTTCCAGGAAAGCGAGATACCTTTTAATGAAAAAGGCAACCTGGATATAGCTATGGATCCTAAAGAATCCTGGGCGGCGCGGCATCCAGAATATTTCCCGGTAAATATTAACCGGGCGACAAAAGACGAGCTGTTAAGAGTGCCTGGCTTTGGCTATATCACCGTGGACGATATACTGGAGAACCGGAAGAAAGGCTGGAGCATTAATTCTATCTTGCAATTAGGCAAGCTAGGCAAACGCCTGGAAAAAGCTTCCCGCTATATCACTTTTTAAATATAAGTGGTTGTTGTCTTATTTGAATTCGTATCCTTTTGGCGCGGCCTGGGTATGGATAGATTTAATGATCGCTATGTCCAAGGTCTGCGCTGTCCCGGCCTTAGCTGCTTCTTTCTCCTTCAACGCCACATATTGCCGCCGCTCATTGCTCAGCTTGGTGATCTTGTCCTGAATGTCTTTACGTTTCTGTATATTAGTATTAATATATTTTTCCCTTTCCTTGGGCGTCATACTCTGCATTTCTTTGGGTAGGTCTTCCTTCTTTAGTTCCTCGGCTTTGACACGGCCACTGGCTACCGCGCTCACTACGTCCCAGGAAGAGGCGGCACTAGTATATTGCTTGCCAGCTTTAAAAGAAGCGCGGTCGGAAAGATTGGCCTTGCTATAGGAGATCTGGTTGCTATCTTGTTGTTCCTGGGCAACCTTGGCTTCTTTCCCCTTCTCGCCATAAGCTATATAGGTCTGGTTGAGCTCATTGTTCAGGCGCAGTATCTCATCATCCTGGGGCGCGGCAATGGAAACAACTCTTACTCCATGGTCTATGTTAAAATAGTCGCCGTGCCCGGACTGGGCGCCAGCCAGCCATTGGGTATTAATGCCTTCCTGGTACGGCCCGCAAAAAATAGTATTGACGTTAATGCCTTTACCGGCGGCAGTTGCTACTGATTCCCGGAAAGGCACGCTGCCCTGGGTAAAAGGCTCATTGCCAGCGATGAAAATGACCTTATAGACTTCGGGATTACGGGACCAGGACAGGCCAGTGATCGCATCGCGGATAACTGTACCGCAATATTCACTACCGCCGCAGGTGGTCAAGGCAAACAGGTTTTCTGAAACAGTATCCAGATTATTAGTAAAAGGCAATACTTTGCGGAGGTAGCCAGTCTTGCTATCCAGCCGGTCATTGCCATACTCATAGAGCGAGACATATACTTCCGGGGTTTGCCCTTTCCTTGTGGCTAAAGATAATTCATTCACAATGCGCCAAAGCTGGCTCTTGGCCTGGTCAATCAGGCCATCCATGCTGTTACTGGTATCCAGGAGCAGGGCAACTTGTACGATTGGTTTGGCAACGTGATTAGTCTGGCTGGGAGTAGCGGTAATTTTAGCGGGAGCGGCATTGGCCATAGTGGTAAAACAGGTGAGAATCAGCAGCGGGACGATCAACAAACGTCTCATAAATCCTCCTAACAAAAATATTGTTTTCCTAATTATGAGACCCTTGTCTTAAACAAAAGTTCCATTCTCCAGTAGCACCTCCATTCCACAGCATAAGTGGAATGGAGGTGTTTATCCTGGCTGCTATTTACCTAATTTTTTTAATGCCACTTCTGCTGCCTTCCTGCCGGAATAGAGCATCGCGCTAAAGGTAGGTCCCATCCTGGGGACTCCATATGCCGTAGAGACGCTCATCCCGCAGATGATCAGTCCGGGAAATATTTCCCCGGATTTCTCTACTACCTGTTCCTCGGAAGACTCCACATCCATCGGACCGAAATCAGCAATCTGGAGCAATCCTCTTTTAGCCAGGCTTTTGCAGACACAGGCATCATGCCCGGTAGCATCAATGACTACCTTTGCCTCCACTGTGACCGGATCCAGGCAGGAGATCGCCCGCGGCATATAGGCCACCGGTGTCCAGTTGATCACCACACCTTTCACTTTCTTATCTTTATACAGGACATCATCAAAACGGGTCAAATTCAGTATCCTGGCCCCGCTATCTGCTGTCGCGGCGATCAGCTTGGCGCATATTTGCGGTGCGCTGCCGATAAAAAGACCTTTAGAAGCCTCCCGGCACGGAATGCCGAATTCTTTGAGCAATTGTTCACCGGGAGAGCGAAAGGTCAGGGTATTCATCAAATACCCGCCGGTCCAGAAGCCGCCGCCCAGATAGTTATTACTCTCTATCAAGAGCACTTTTTTGCCGGCTTTAGCCAAGTCATGGGCAGCCACCAGCCCGCTCGGACCGCCGCCGATCACGATCACGTCGTTTTTCAAATGCTGGCTGAACCAGGAATAGAAATCCTGCGCCATAGCCCCGGTTATTTCTGCTTCGCTTACCTTGCTGAATTTCATCACTGCCTCCTTTTAAA
>JAQTQE010000023.1 GCA_028712365.1 bacterium | reverse complement strand
TTTAATTGAGGATATGAATATTGATACAGATACCATGAAGAACATACGTAAGAATTACAAGATCAAATAGCAAAAGCTTTTATATGAAAGACGGCAATTGCTCCATAGCATATATATATTAAGGTAAAAGAGTCTATTAACTAAATAACCTATTAGTAGGGTTCTATTCATTTTATAGTCATTTTTTATAAGCTATTTGCGCAAGATTATTATAAAAGCAATTCAACCGTTCAAAAAGCTTTTCAGAGGGCTTTTTTTCATCTCTTTCCCAATGAGCTACAGTAGAAGGATCGACTTCTATAATCTTTGCTAGAGACTCTTGAGTTAAGCTTCGGTACTCTCTAGCTCTTTTTATTCTTTGTCCCTGTGTTTTGATCTTAGGATCATAGGGCCAGTAGCCAAGGAAAAGCACTATAGCTTGTAGATGACCGCAGTTTGGGGTACCTGCGTTGCCCTCCCAATTCTTGATTGTGGAGGGAGAAACCTTGAACATTTTAGCTAATTCTTGTTTTTGAAGTTTTAGGTCCAGACGCTTCATTTTTAGGTGATCTCCAATGGTTTTAGGGTATTGGGGGTAGTTTAAGGGTAAAGGTCGTTTAGCCTTAAGGGTGAAAGCACAGTATGGCAACGCAGGTATGCCCCTGCGGATATCATGGGGACAGTAAGCAGGAATGCCTTTGCTCTGTTTTCAAGGTCCAGAAATACCTTTCCCGGGTTTCCGGACCTTTGCTGGACCGGATAGATATCCACGTGGAAGTGCCGCGGCTCAAATTCACGGAAATGAACAATGAAACGCCTGCTGAAAGCAGCGCCGCGGTCAAGGAAAGGGTGAACCAGGCCAGGGCTATCCAGCAACAACGTTTCCAGAAAGAAAAGAATATATATTGTAACGCCCATATGCAGCCAAAACACTTGAGAAAATACTGCCAGCTCACTGTTGAAAGCCAGGAATTGCTCAAAAATGCCATTAACAAGCTGAATCTTAGCGCCCGCGCCTATGACCGCATTTTAAAGGTGGCCAGGACCATAAGCGACCTGGAAAACCAGCCCCAGATCCAATCCAATCATATTGCCGAAGCCCTGCAATACCGCAGCTTGGATAAGAATTTATTTGCTTAAGATTAGTAAATGCGAGAAACAGTAAAAACGAGGGACAGTTGCCAGTAAGAGCAAGAAGCAGTAGTAATAGGGAAAAGGTTGTAGAGGTAGGTATAGAAGTAGGTATAAAGTTTGTGGTTCAGAGCCTAACACCCATAAACCTCAGACCAAACATACTTCCAAACCCTACACCGAATAACTGTTCCTAGTATTGACTGGCAACTGTATTTCGTACTTACTGGCTTACTTTTATATTGACACAGGCGTCTGATTATGATAAACTCCACTCATGAAAAGTTGTCAAAATTCCGTAAAGGAAGGTGTGGCAATGAAAAAAGTAATGGTTCTTGGTATGGTAATATGCTCCATTTTCTTACTATTTGGATATCTGGTGGCAGAAACAGGCTCTGATGAGCCTAATGCTGCCGAGAATTTTGAAATAAAAAAGGATACTATTAAGATCACTTCGACCGTGTCCGGCAATTTAGACCTGGACAAGGAAAAACTGCCGCCTTTTCAAGCCGAATCAATTCCCCAGAGAAAATTTAAATATGACGCGGTGATCACTGAAGTAGCTGACCCGAAGTTTGAAAAGTCTATGATCAGCAATAATGACCTGGTGAAGATAAATGTTGGCTCTAAGAAGAATATTGCTGAAGGAGATATGGTCCGGATCTTTAAAAAAGGGAAACTGGTTACCGATAGGATCAATATCAATAAGATCGAACCGTCAATCAGCCAGGAAGAACAGCAAGTACGGAAAGAAGTACCGGTTGTGACCAGTATTGGCGATGCCAGGGTAGTAAAAGTTGAAGCTAAATCCAGCGTGATCCAGATCCTGCGTTGTATCGAGTCCGTAACTATAGGAGATTATATTAAGTTAAATAAGTAATGGTATCCTCTAAGGAGCCTGTATGCTGAGAAAACTTTTTTATTTGGCTATTATCATCGCTATATGTTTTTCTTTTTATCGCCAAATATTAGTGAAAGCGCAAGAATATGTTGACCAGCACGCTCAAGAAGAGTGGGCCCCCAAAATTCAGCTCTATATCGGGAAAGTATATTCTTTTGCCCGCGATTATGTCCAGGCTGAAAAAACATTTCAAATGTTGAGGAAAAAATATCCTAAAAGCAAATACGCGTCCAAAGCCCAGTGGATGATAGCCAGTATTTATGAAACCAAGGAAGATTATCTGCGAGCTAAGGCAGAATACGAAAAGTTTATAAAAGATTATCCAACAGATGAGTATGTTAGAAAAGCTGATGATAAGCTTAGGATCTACTCTTTATTTAAGGAAGATCAGAAGTAAGAACCCATATGATTAATAATTATTTTGGAAAAGTTGTCAAGGCCGGCTTAAAACGGAATAACGTCAGTTTGCGTTGTCTTTCCAGAGGCGTAGGCTTGGATCCCAGTTTCCTCTCTAAGGTCTTGGCTGGAAAACGGAATCCGCCCCTGGAGGAAAGAAGCCTGGTTAAGATCGCCCGTTATCTGAATTGTGACGCGGATACGCTGGTTTTGTCAGCAGGCCGGATACCAAAAAAATACCAAACTGCCCGGCATAGGCATAAATTCATGGAGCTCTTTAGGCAGCTCAATTCTAAAAGATAAACATCAGTGATGCAAGTTTCAATGTTGACCTAAGACAGCCTGGCTGTCTTTTTTGTTTAATATATAATTAATTGACAACCAAGTTAAGGTAGGGAATATGGATAGCTGGATATTGGTGAATGCTGCCGGAAGCTTAGGTAAAGCCAAGCTAAAAGGATTATTAGAATATTATCAGGAGCCTGAGCGGATCCTGAAATGCAGTGAAGAAGAACTTTTACAGACCGGCCTGGTAGACAGGGGTTTTACCAACTCTCTGCGTCTGGTGAAAAAGCAATTCAACCTGGACCGGGAATATAAATTATTGCAAAAGTATCAAGTCAAGATAGTGACGATCAAGGATGATGCCTATCCAGCCAGCCTGCGTTATATTAACGGCGCGCCTATCTTGCTCTATATGGCCGGTGACATGATCAAAGAAGATATTTTTGCGATCGGGGTAGTGGGCACCAGGAATTATACTGCTTATGGCAAGAATGTAACTGCCAGGCTAAGCAGTGAATTAGCCAGTGAAGGGGTGACTATAGTCAGTGGCTTAGCCAGGGGTATTGATACCTTTGCCCATCAGGCAGCTTTAAGCGCCAATGGTCGGACAATTGCCGTTCTCGGGGGTGGTATTGCCGCTATGTATCCGCCAGAGAACAGAGGTTTGGCTATGGAGATCGCTAAGCACGGCGCAGTAGTTTCAGAATATCCGATGATGGAACAGCCCAGCCGGATCAGTTTCCCCTTGCGTAACCGGGTAATATCAGGTTTAAGCTTGGGGGTGCTGGTAGTAGAGGCGGATGTGCGATCAGGTTCGCTAATAACCGCTAATTGCGCTTTAGAACAAGGCCGGGAAGTGTTTGCAGTGCCTGGCAATATAACCAATGATTATGCCAAAGGGACCAATCAGTTGATCAAGGATGGGGCTAAGCTGGTAGAAGGTTTCCAGGATATTATCGAAGAGATCAGTTGCCTGAAAGAATTAACTGCCGGAAAAAAGAATAGCAGGAAACAACAAAAATTTTCTTTCGCCGTAGATAAACAAGAAACCGAATTACTGGATCTGATCGGTAGTGAACCGGTAAATATAGAATCCCTGGGTGCCAGGACCGGGAAATCCGTGAATCAGTTATCCAGACTATTGCTGCAGCTTGTGATGAAGGAACTGATCAGAGAAACAAGTGGGAAAAATTATGTCCGAACAATCTAGTAAATTAATAATCGTGGAATCTCCGGCCAAGGCTAAGACTATCAGTAAATTCCTGGGTCCGGGATTTGTGGTCAGGTCGTCCATGGGCCATATCCGGGACTTGCCTGAAGGCAAGCTGGGAGTGGATATAGAGAATAAGTTCAATCCAACCTATGTAATTCCAGCGGAAAAGGCAAAGTTTGTCAAGGAATTGACCGGATACGTGAACAAAGCCAGCCTGGTCTATTTGGCGACTGACGAAGACCGTGAAGGGGAAGCTATTGGCTGGCACATAGCCAATGCTACTAAAGCCCTGCCGGAAAAGTTACAGCGCATTGTTTTTCATGAGATCACTAAAGGAGCTATTGAAGCTGCCTTGCATAACCCGCGGCAATTGGATATGTCCTTGGTCAATGCCCAGCAGGCTAGACGGATCCTGGACCGGCTGGTAGGGTATAAGATCAGCCCGTTGCTGGGTAAAGGGTTGTCAGCCGGGAGGGTACAATCGATCGCGCTGCGTTTTATCGTAGAACGGGAACGGGAGATAGAGAATTTCAAACCCCAGGAATACTGGGTCATTAAAGCTGAATTGCAGAAAAAAGACCAAGCCCTGAAATTCCTGGCAACGTTGATCGGCTTTAAAGATAAAAAGATCGAAAAAATGGATATCGGTAACAAGGATGACGCCGGGAAGATAGTTGCCGCCTTGCAACAGGCCCAATACCAGGTAGAAAAAATTACCCGGAAGGAAGTAAAAAGAAACCCGTCACCTCCTTTTATTACCAGCACTTTGCAACAGGAAGCTTTCCGGAAATTAGGATTCAGCGTTGACCGTACCATGAGGACCGCGCAACAGCTGTATGAAGGTATTGACCTTAAGGTAAAAGGTTTTAGCGGCTTGATCACGTATATGCGTACGGATTCTTTCAATATCAGTAAAGAAGCGCAAGTAGAGTCAGTTGCTTTCATTAAACAGCAATATGGCGACAAATACCTGCCTGAATCGCCCCGTATTTATAAGACGGTAAAAGGGGCCCAGGAAGCTCATGAAGCTATCCGGCCGACATCTGTGCGGAATATTCCTGAAGAGATCAAGAATTTCCTGACTCCGGACCAGTATAAAATATATAATTTGATCTGGCAGCGGTTTGTAGCCAGCCAGATGGCCAGCGCGATCATGGATAGTGTTTCCGTGGATATCCGGACTTCTAATGAGTACCTGTTCCGGGCCACCGGCCAGACCATTAAATTTGATGGGTTTATGGTCCTGTATATCGAAGAGGAAGAAGAAGAAGATACCGACAAGAAAAAGGCTACCGAGGAAGCTAAGGCTAAGCTGCCGGCTTTAACCGAGAAAGATATTCTGGACCTGGTCAGGTTGCTATCAGACCAGAAGTTTACTGAGCCGCCGCCCCGCTTTAATGAAGCCAGCCTGATCAAAATATTGGAAAAATACGGCATTGGACGGCCTTCTACTTACGCGCCGATCATTAATACCATTAAAGCCAGGAAATATGTTAAAATAAAAGAACACAAGTTCTATCCCGAACCGATCGGGTACCATGTTAATGACCTGCTAAAAGAGAATTTTTCCACGGTCATAGATGTCGGGTTTACCGCCAGGATGGAAGAAGAACTGGATGAGATCGCGGAAGGGAAACAGGAGTGGACCGCGGTTCTCCAGGAATTCTACAATTCCTTTAACCAGACCCTGAAAAACGCGGAACAAGCCATTACCAAAGGTGAAAAGACCAATCGCCTGTGCCCGTTGGATAATGCGCCGTTAGTGATGCGTTTCAGCCGTTACGGCAAGTTTATTGCCTGCTCAAATTTTCCTAAATGCAAATACAAAGAGCATATAGAAGAAGGAGCGCCCAAACAAGCCGCGGAAATAACTAACCAGAAATGCCCGGTCTGCAGCAAGCCTTTGGTTATCCGTTCCGGGCGTAAGGGGAAGTTCTTAGCCTGCAGCGGTTATCCGCAATGCCGCTATACTTCAAACCTGGATGGGACTAACCAAAAAACAGGACCGGAAATAACCACTGAGATATGTGAAAAATGCGGCAAGCCGATGGTGATACGTACCAGCCACCGTGGTAAATTCCTGGCGTGCAGCGGCTTCCCGAAATGTAAGAATACCAAATCCATTGAACAACCATAAAGGGATGTATGCTGGAACAGATAGAGGCTTTCGGAAAATACCTGTCCTATGAAAAAAATGAAAGCCGCCACACGGTACGCAATTACCGTAGCGATCTGCAGCAGTTTGCCAAATTTTTGGCAGGAATACAAATCAAGTCATTTAACGAGATAAACCACCTCGTGCTCAGGCAGTTTCTGGCTGACCTTAACCAAAAGAATTACCAGAAAACAAGTATCGGGCGTAAAGTCGCGGCCATAAAATCATTTTTCAAGTTTTTACAAAAGAAGAAATACCTGGAACATAATCCGGCTAAGGTATTGCACGCTCCCAAACAGGATAAGAAATTACCTAAATTCCTGGAGTTGGATGAAATGGTGCAGTTATTACAGGCACCCGGCGAACAGGGCTTTAAAGCTTTACGCGACCGGTCGATCCTGGAGACACTATATTCCACCGGTATGCGGGTAGCTGAGCTTACCGGCCTGAACCTGGAAGATATGGATTTTTTAGGCGGTCTGGTCAGGATCCGCGGCAAGGGTGCCAAGGAAAGAATAGTACCGATAGGGGAAAAAGCCCTGGCTGTTTTATACCGCTACCTGGAAGAAAGGGCTAAAGTCAGCCATGACGCCAAGGCTTTATTCGTGAATTGGCATGGGGCCAGGATTACAGACCGGAGCATCAACCGGCTGATCGATTTTTATATCAGGAAGACCAGCGTAACTAAAAAGATCAGCGCTCATGTTTTGCGTCATACTTTCGCTACTCATTTGCTGAATGCGGGCTGCGATCTGCGCTCGATCCAGGAGATGTTAGGGCACAACAGCTTGGAAACCACGCAAAAATATACTCATGTAACTATGGAAAGATTAAAAAAAGTTTACGAAAAAAGTCATCCGAGAGCCTAACCGATGCCCGATAAGATAAAAGATAAAAAACAATTGATCATGGAAGAAACAGGTTGTGACGCCGAGCAGGCGGAACTGGTTCTGCAATCAACAGGTAATGATGTGGAAAAAGCCATTAAGATCATTAATTCCCTGTTAAAACAGATAATCGTCGTTAAGAGTAAGTTTAAGACTGACGTACCCAGTTTTTTCGGATTATTAGTATTGATCGCCGATATCAAATTAAATAAGGTACTAAGACTGGCTAATATCGTTACCCGCAATCCAGGTATCTATCAAAATGGCTTAAATAAACCTTGGCATGAATTTGAGCGCAAACTCTATGCTCTTAAACTGGGTGATGGCAGCCAGCCTGAGATCACCCAAAAACTGCAGGAGCATTTAAAGAACTGGACTCGCGGGGAAAAAAAGAATGATCTGTTCTCGGCTCTAGTGCAAAATAACAAGGAAATCCTGGAAAAGATGCTAGCCCGGGAAATAAAAGTGATCAGCCCTGATGAGAATATCACGCTGAATCTCCAGCTGGAAGAAGTCAATCTCTTCCAGTTTAAAGAATTGAAAGAACAAGTAGATGAGGATATTGCCAGGCTGCGGCTGCCGGAACCGATGGACCAGCAGGAAGAGATCGCTTCTTTGATCCTTAAGGTGGAAACGATCAAAAACACCGGCCGGGAAGGTAAAGCGGTCCGTGACTTGCAACCCGGGGAAATGATCTGGACCAAGATAACCGATCCACGGGACATAGCCCAGTATTTATCCAAACTGCTGGGAGGGCGCATCAAACGGGACGGGAGAGAAGAGATCATCCCGCTGACCGTGCCGGTAGAGGATATAATCCTGGAACAGGAAAAAGTCCGGCTCAAGGTCAGGTTTGGTCCGGCGGTAATAGGGGAAGAAGAACTGGCTGATGATGAAAGGATCGCGGTAATATTCAGTGAGAGCCATATTGGCCGGCTATGGAAGAGTTTAACCAAATTATTTTCCTTGCAAAAATGACGATTTTATGATATATATACAAAAATATTCTAGATAAAGAATTTTATCTGAGATTTGCGTAATCCCCGCGTCTTTGATTCGCGCAGTGAATCAGCAGGGGAAGATTTGTGTATTTAATATTTTATAACAGAGGGGGGGTGAAAAAATGTCAGTAATATCTATGAAACAGCTGTTAGAAGCAGGCGTCCATTTTGGACATCAGACAAAGAGATGGAACCCGAAGATGGCCAAGTATATCTTCGGCCAAAGGAATGGCATCCATATTATCGACCTCCAGAAGACCGTTAAGAAGATCAAGGAGGCATATAAGTATATAGTCGAACGAGTTTCTCAGGGAGATTATGTTCTTTTTGTCGGAACCAAGAAGCAGGCGCAAGAATCGATAAGCGCAGAAGCGAAGCGTTGCGGTATGTATTATATTAACCAGCGCTGGGTTGGAGGGTTGCTCACTAATTATCAAACCATCCATAAAAGCATTGAACGTTTGGCTGAGATAGAAGAGATGAAAACCAGCGGACGTATTGAGATGCTTACAAAGAAAGAACAGTCATTAATAGAAAAAGAACGTGCAAAAATGGAAAAGCTTTTAGGCGGCATCAAAGGTATGAAGAGACTGCCAGGCTTGGTATTTATAGTTGATACCAATGTGGAGCAGAATGCGGTGAAAGAATGCCGTAAAATGGAAATACCTATCGTCGGAGTGGTGGATAGCGATTGCGATCCTGACCAGGTAGACCATATTATTCCAGCCAATGATGATGCTATTAGAGCTATCAAGTTGTTATCTTCGATCGTAGCCGATGCAGTGTTGGAAGGGCAGCAGCTAAGAAAAGACGCAGATGCTAAAGCTCAGGAGGCTAAAGAAGCACAAAAAGCGGCCGCAGATGACAAAGGAAATGCTACCGGATTGACCAATGTAGCTGAGCAGGTATAGTTTAGGAGGATCAAGATAATGTCGATTAGCATGGAGATGGTGCAGAAGTTGCGCCAGTCTACCGGGGCCGGTGTACTGGAATGCAAGAAAGCCCTGGAAGAGTCCAAAGGCGTGATAGAAGAAGCGATTAAGATCCTGCGCACCAAGGGTATCGCCCAGGCAGAGAAAAAATCGGCTCGCACTACCTCACAGGGACTAGTAGCCTCGTATGTTCATTTAGGAGGCCAATTAGGCGTTTTGGTAGAGATCAATTGCGAAACTGATTTTGTGGCGCGCACCGATGACTTTAAGGCCCTGGCCCATGATATTGCCATGCAAGTGGCGGCGGTTAATCCTTTGTATGTAAAAAGACAGGATGTCCCGGCGGAGATCCTGGATAAAGAACGGGAAATTGCCAAAGCGCAAGTGACTGGCAAGCCAACCAATGTCATGGAAAAAATAGTAGAAGGCAAACTGGAAAAATATTACGAGCAGTTTTGCCTGCTGGACCAGCCTTTTATCAAGGATGACAAGATCAAGATATCAGATCATTTAAAGAACACCATTGCCAAACTCGGAGAAAATATTACCGTGCGGCGTTTTGCCAGGATCAAGCTTGGTGAGTAAAGCTCACAAAATTCGCTTTTGATTACGCAGATTTAAAAAAGATCCGCCAGAGGCGGACAGGGATTACACAGATTAGTGCTTGTAGTGCTTGAAATCGGTGTAATCGTCTTGAAAAAGGAGTCAGCATGAAAGGTCCGTTGTATAAGCGGGTATTGCTGAAACTGAGCGGAGAAGTCTTAAGCGGTGACAAGAAATTTGGCATCGATTCTGGCATGGTTGATTTTGTCACCAGCCAGATCAAGGATCTCAGTACACTGGGAGTGCAAATTGCCGTGGTCATCGGAGGTGGAAACATCTTCCGAGGGATCACGGCAGATAAGCACGGTATCGACCGGGTAGCAGCTGATTATATGGGCATGCTGGCTACGGTCATTAATGCCTTAGCCTTGCAAGACTATTTGGAGCGGAAGCATCAGGTGCATACCCGGGTGCAAACTGCTATTGAAATGCAGAAAATAGCCGAGCCTTATATTCGCCGCAAAGCGATCCGTCATTTGCAGAAAAAACGGGTGGTTATCTTTGCCGGCGGAACCGGTAATCCTTACTTTACCACCGATACTACCGCGGCTTTGAGAGCGGTAGAAATAGGTGCGGAAGTAGTTCTCAAGGCGACCAAGGTTGACGGGGTTTATGATGATGACCCGATGAAGAACAGCCGGGCCAAGAAGTTTAAGGAAATTTCTTATATGGATGCGTTGCGGAAAGGTTTGAAAGTAATGGATACCACGGCTCTCAGCCTGTGTATGGATAATAAGATGCCTATCATTGTCTTTGATATTCACCAGAAAAGTAATATTAAAAAAGCTATTATGGGAGAACGGGTAGGAACTATCATTAGATAGTGAAAGGAGTGCTTCAAGGATGAATATTAATACTGTTAACGCGGAATTGCTCGATAAGATGAACAAAGCCCTGGATAAGCTTAAAGAAGAGTATACAGCCATCCGCACGGGTAGAGCGCATCCTTCATTGCTTCATGATCTTAAAGTAGAATATTATGGCAACCTGGTGCCGATCCAGCAAGTAGCCAGTATTTCTGTCCCGGAAGCTAAGGTGCTGGAAATAAAACCTTGGGACAAAGGCGCTATGGCGGAGATCAAGAAGGCTATTTTGAAATCAACCTTGGGCATTACCCCGCTCGATGACGGTCAAATTATCCGGCTGGTTATGCCGACCCCGACTGAAGAAGGCCGGAAGGAATTAGTGAAGCGGGCGCATAAGTTTGCTGAAGATAAAAAAGTAGAAGTTCGCAATATCCGCCACCAGTATAATAAAGTTATTGAAAAAATGGAAAAAGACAAGGAAATAACCGAGGACCAGAAATTTAAAGGTTTGGATCACGTGCAAAAAACAACCGATGATATGATCAAAAAGATCGACGAAGTTTTTTTACATAAGCAAAAAGAAATAATGGAAGTATAATAAACTTAGTAAGTAAGAAGAACAGTAAAAGCGAAAAACAGTTGCCAGTAAAAGCGAGAAACAGTACAAAAACAATTAACTGGTGCACTGGCAACAGCAACTAGTTTTGACTGGCCAACTAAAAAGGAGATAAATTAAATGGCGTATAAAATTGGCGATGCATGTATAGCTTGTGGAGCGTGTGTTGATACCTGTCCGGTCTCAGCTATTTCTGAGGATGGGGAAAAATATAAAATAGCGGCTGACAAATGCACTGATTGCGGAGCTTGTGCCGGCAACTGCCCGGTAGAAGCAATCAGTCAGGGATAAGATGCCCAAAGTAAAAATAACCGAGTTGGAACAACAGCTTGACCCGTTAAAATTGCCCCGCCATATAGCTATTATCATGGATGGTAACGGGCGCTGGGCTAAAAGCAAACATTTACCCAGGATCTCCGGTCATGCCATGGGAGCTAAAAGGGTTTCGGAGATCGTTACCGCTGCTTCTGACCTGGATATTAAATCATTGAGCTTGTACGCGTTTTCTACGGAAAATTGGTCACGCCCGCAACCCGAAGTTTCTTTTCTCATGTCCCTGCTGGTCAAGTACCTTAAAAAAGAATTGAAAAACCTTATCCGCAAAGATGTTAAAATGGTTGTCTCAGGGCATATAGAAGTTCTTCCGGCAGCAGCCAAGAATGTCATAAATCAAAATATTGAAACATCCAAGAATCATCAAGGCATGGTTTTTAATCTGTGCCTGAATTATGGCGGCCGACAGGAAATAACCGATGCTTGCCTGGAATTGGCAAAACAAGTCAAGGCCGGCAAACTGAATGTCGATGAAATAGACGAACACAGGGTAGGCCAGCATCTATATCATCCCGCACTAGGGGATGTCGATCTTATGATCAGGACCAGCGGAGAAGAAAGGATCAGTAATTTCTTACTCTGGCAATTAGCTTATAGTGAATTATATTTTACCTCGGTCATGTGGCCTGATTTCACCAAAATAGATCTCTTAGAAGCAATATTGGCTTACCAGAAAAGGGAGAGGCGTTTTGGAGGAATTTAATAAGAGATTACTTTCTACTATTATCGGCATTCCGCTTATTCTTACCGTAATTTACCTGGGCGGTCCGGTATACCTGCTTTTTATTGAAATTATTATTGTTGCCGGCCTAAGCGAATTTATGCGGTTGACCAGTATTACTCACCGTGGCTTAAAAATAGCCAGCTTCCTGGCCGCGATATTATTGAGTTTGCTCATTTACTTGAACAATGGGCAGAACCAGTCTTTTCACCATAACCCTGCTGATCTTCTTACCACAATTTTCCTGACCGTAATAGTCGTGATCGTCGCTTTTAAAACAAATGCTGGCATCTCCTGGCAGCAAACTGCATTGGCTTTCACCGGTGTCTTTTATTTGGGCTGGACCCTGAGTTATTTATTACTGTTAAGAGAAGAGTTTCCTTTAGGCCGTGAATATACCTACCTGTTATTCTTTACGATCTGGGCTGTTGATATAGGCGCTTATGTAATGGGCAAGCGTTTCGGCAAGACCAAGCTGGCACCGGCTATCAGTCCCCATAAATCATGGGAAGGTGCTTTTAGCGGGATACTGGCCGGGATCTTAGCCGGCAGCCTGGTAAAAGTATTTTTATTACCGCAAAAATCATGGCTTTCCTGCCTAGGTTTAATACTGTTTGTTACGATCATGGCCCAGCTAAGCGATTTAGCTGAGTCAGCTCTGAAAAGAAACTTTGCCGTGAAAGACAGCGGCGGGTTAATCCCCGGGCATGGCGGGATACTAGATCGTTTTGACAGTTTTATTCTAACCGGTCCGATACTGTATTATCTGATCAAATGGATGTTATAAACCGATGAAGAAGTTAATCATATTAGGATCCACAGGGTCAATAGGCGTGAGTACGCTGGAGGTAGTGGCTGCCTGTAAAAACAGGTTTCGCGTACTTGGATTGACCGGTAATAGCAATCTGGATTTACTGGAAAGGCAAATACAGCGTTTTCACCCGGAAGTAGTGGTAGTAGGCAATGCTGTTGACGCCGCGCGTCTCCAGCTAAAATACCGGCGGAAACTGCAGGTTTTATACGGTCCGGCAGGTTTGATCACTGCCGCTACCTGGCCTGGGGCTGATATGTTGGTATCTTCGCTCGTGGGGGCTCTGGGGTTAGAACCAACTTTGGCCGCTATCGGCAAAGGCTATGATATAGCTCTGGCCAATAAAGAAGTGCTGGTAATGGCTGGGACGATTGTTATGGCTAAAGCTCGCCAGCATAAAGTGAGGATCTTGCCGGTTGACAGCGAACATTCAGCGATTTGGCAGTGCCTGAAAAATGAACCGGCAAAAAATGTTTCACGCTTGATCCTGACTGCGTCCGGTGGACCATTTTGGCGTTTGAGCCGGCAGGAGCTAGCCAAAGTGGATGTAGCCCGTACTTTAGCGCATCCTACCTGGAATATGGGACGGAAAGTAACTATCGATTCAGCTACCTTGCTGAATAAAGGATTTGAAGTCATTGAAGCTCATCATCTTTTTGGCATAGAGCTTTCAAAAATACAGATAGTCATTCATCCAGAAAGCATTGTTCATTCCATGGTTGAATTCACTGATGGGTCGGTTATTGCCCAATTGGCTATCCCGGATATGAAATTGCCTATCCAATATGCCCTGTGCCACCCTGATCGGTCAGCCAATGAGCTGCCTAAACTGGATCTGCCCAAGATAGGAAAATTGACTTTTTCCAAACCTGATTTTACCAGGTTCCCGTGCTTGCGCTACGCTTACCAGGCTGCTGAGACCGGCAGTACTATGCCGGCGGTGATGAGCGCGGCTGATGAAATAGCGGTGCAGAGTTTCCTGGATAATAAAATTGGTTTTAGCCAGATCAGTAAAGTTATTGCCAAGGTGTTAAAAAAGCATGAGGTAACAGCTAAGCCAGGATTGAAGGACATATTAAGTTCAACAGAATGGGCCAGGAGAGAAGCCAGAAAATACATTGCCAGAATAGGATAAACAATGTTAGTTACCCTGATCATTATTATAGCTTTTAGTTTATTAGTTATTTTCCATGAGTTTGGCCATTATATTATTGCCAAGTTATTAAAAGTAAAAGTGGAAAAATTTGCTGTTGGCTTTGGGCCTGAGTGGTTTGGTTTCAAAGGTAAGGAAACCCACTATAGCGTGAACCTGTTTCCCCTGGGCGGATACGTGCGTATGCTGGGTGATGAAGTAGGAGATCCTAATGCTGTTTCACCGCGCAGCTATCTGGCGCAAAAATGGTATAAAAGGGCATTCATCGTAGCCTGCGGGCCAGTCATGAATTTTGTCTTGGCTATACTGCTCTTTACTATTATTTTCATGGTTGGTGTTAGTGTCCCTGATACTACGACCACCCGTATCGGTTATGTCTATGAAGATACACCTGCTTTCAAAGCCGGGCTTAAAGAAGGAGATATGGTCATTAAAATAAATGGCCAGGATATTAAAGGCTGGGATGAATTGACTAAAATTGTCCAACCGAATTATGGTAAGGAATTGCAACTGGAAGTTCTGCGGGACAATAAACCGCTGGTATTCCTTCTGGCACCTGAATATGATAAAGAAAGAAAAGTGGGTATATTAGGGATACGTTCCAGCCAGAAAATGGAACGGGATAATCCTTTAAAAGCTTTTATTAAAGGGTGTGAAGAAACTTATTCCTGGACTGTCGTTACTTTGAAAGCTATCTGGTGGATGGTCTCGGGGAAAATTGCCCCGGAGGTTTCCGGCCCGGTAGGTATTGCCCAGATGATCAGTGTCGGGGTCAAGGCTGGTTTTGCCAGCCTGGCCGCTTTTATCGCGGTATTGAGTATCAATCTGGGAGTTTTTAATCTTTTTCCGATCCCGATACTCGATGGCGGGCATATCCTTTTTCTGGTCATTGAAGCCATCAAAGGGAAACCAGTGAGCGCCCAAAAGATAAAAATAGCCCAGACTATAGGGCTGGCTTTTTTATTGCTCATTTTTGTGTTTGCCACGTATAAGGATATTGTCCGGTTGCTGATACCGGGACCAAAGTAAAAGAAATCTCAGATCTCAGATTTGAGATTAAACAAGGCATTTTATGATGAAAGCACAAAGAAACAAAACAAGAGTTGTGAATATTGGCGGGGTGAAGATCGGGGGTAATAACCCGGTTGCCGTGCAATCTATGGCCAAAACAATAACCGCTGATGTCAGGTCAACGGTGGCCCAGATCAAAAGACTGGAAAAAATTAACTGTGAGATCATTCGCGTAGGTGTGCCGGATATGGCGGCGGCCTTATGCCTGGGCAAGATCAAGAAACAAATAAATATCCCCCTGGTGGCAGACATCCATTTCCAATGGCAATTGGCGATAGAAGCCATTAATCAGGGAGTGGATAAGATCAGGATCAATCCCGGTAATATGGCGAAAGATAAACTGGCTATAATACTGGAGCGGGCAAAAGCCCGGAAAATAGCTATCCGTATCGGCGTCAATTCTGGTTCGCTTAAATCGCTGCATGAAAATAAAAAGGCGGATAAAGCTTCATTAATGGTCAATGCTTTAGCTGATTATATACGCTTTTTTGAAAACGCCGGATTCCGGAATATTGTCATTTCCTTAAAAGCTACTGATGTGCCTGCCACTATTAAAGCCTACCGGATAGCAGCCCAGAAATTTGATTATCCCCTGCATCTTGGCATAACCGAAGCCGGTGTGGCTGAAGCCGGCATAATAAAATCAAGCGTGGGCATAGGGACCTTGCTGGCTGAAGGCATAGGAGATACGATCAGGGTATCGCTGACCAGCGAGCCGGAGGAAGAGATCAAAACCGCTTATGCTATTTTGCAGAGCTTGAACTTACGAAATTATTATCCAGAAATAATATCTTGTCCTACCTGTTCGCGGGCCCAGGTAGATGTTATAACCTTAGCCAATCGGATCTATAAAGAAATGGTAAGCCAACCGCAGGCTACTTGGAAACTACCTTTAAAGATCGCTATTATGGGTTGCGTTGTTAATGGACCGGGTGAAGCCAGGGAAGCGGATTTTGGTTTGGCTGGCGGCAGGAAAGAGGGACTGCTTTTTCGCCGGGGGAAAATTGTCAGCAAGATCAAGGAAAAAGATTTTTATCAAGCGCTCCAAAAAGAAATAGCCAAATGGCACAGGTAAAGCCATGAAAACAAGCCTGAAAGCACAAACCAAGATCATTATCGCTTTGATTTCCGTATATGTCATTTTTTTTGGCATAGGGAGATATCGCCAATATGTAGGGAACCGGTTTTTCCAATCAGGCACCCAGGCTTTGCAAGAGGGTAACTACGGTAAGGCGATTATCGACTTAGAACGCTCATTACTGTTAAGTCCGCGCAGTAACTGGGCTGAGCAGGCTAAAAATGAATTGGCTTTCAGCCAGATAATACAAGGGGAATCAACCCAGACGCGGCAAAATGAAAATACTTCGCTATTTGACTGGCTTACCAGTTCAGCTGTATTAGCATTAGCGGCAGTTATCATCGTGCTCTTGATGATCGGCGGTTATCTCCATTTTGGGCGATTATCCAGGGTGAAAAAGCTGGAAGAATACGTAGCCTACCTTAAGACCGTGGAGCACCGTATTAAAGTCAAGATGAAACCAACCGTAGAAGGCCAAAACACTTCTACCTATGACGGCGTGGGAGATTACCAGAATTATATTGATTATTATAAAAAATCAGAATACGTATTGTTAGCTAATTGCCTGATCGCGGAATACCAATTAGGAGTAAAACCTGAAGATCAAGAATTGAGTCAACAGTTGGAAAAGGATTACGCCGCTTTCATTGCTAGTTATCCTGAGTCGTCGTACTTAGAAGAGATCCAACAAAAACTCGGAAATCTTTGTTTCTTTAATATACATGATTTCGACAAGGCCAGGGCCGCGTATAAAGTAATGTTGGAAAAATATCCGCAAAGCCGCTGGATCAAAATAGCCCAGGCCAGGATCAGATTGATCGAAGATAATCCTGAAGAGAATTATGAACCGCTGTGCATGTATGTGCGGGCCGAACGGTTATATGAAGATAAAAAATATGATGATAGCCTGGAAATATTCAGGAAACTCATCGCCGGGTTTGGTCAAACCAAACTGGCGATAGAGGCCCAGTTCAGCATCGCTGAAATATATATGTACAAGACTAACCAGACCGAGCGCGCCATCGAAGAGTACCAAAAAATAGTGGATATCTACGGGCAAAGTTCGTTTGCGGGCAAAGCTATGTATAAGATCGGGGAATGTTATAAAAAGCTGCAGAAAGCCGGCGAAGCCATCACTGCCTACGAGAAATTCATTGCTAATTACCCGCAAGCTGATTTTTTAGACTATGCTTATTATTACGTCGCTTTATGTTCTGAACAACTAAAAGATAACAGGAAAGCGCTGGATACCTACCAGAAGATCATAAAGGATTTCCCGGATAGCATCTGGGTGGTAGTGGCAGAATCACGTATCGCCGCTTTATCCCAAAAGTAACCAAGAGAAAAAATGCCTAAGAACCTTTTTATTTTTATTGTTGCTTTGATCTTGTCCCTGGTTTTTACGCCATTGGTTCGCTTATTAGCGGTCAGGCTCAATATTATGGATCATCCTAATCCCATTAAGACCCATAAGGAGCCGGTCGCTTATCTGGGGGGCTTGGCTATTTACCTGGCTTTTATCCTGTCCATAATCCTGGCCATGGTCCTGGGGCTTCCTTTCAAGGAGATCAGTGTAATTATCATCGGGGCTACTTTGATCATGGCTCTGGGTCTGATCGATGACCTGCGGCCATTATCCTTTAAAACTAAATTATTCCTGGAAGTGCTGATTGCCACCATCCTGATCATATTTGATATCAGGATCAAGTTTATCACTCCTGATTATATCGCGGTGATCTTGACTATTTTGTGGGTGGTGGGAGTAACCAATGCGTTGAATATAATCGATATTATGGATGGCTTGAGCAGTGGGGTGGCGGTCATCGCGGCCCTGGCTTTTCTTTTTATTAACCCTCCTTCAGAACAGACCTACGTCAACTATACCGCGGCTGCCCTGGCTGGTGCTGCTTTGGGCTTCCTGCGCTATAATTTTCCTCCCGCTAAGATATTCATGGGTGACACAGGAAGTTTAGTGTTGGGATTTGTCCTGGCGGTACTGTCTATCGGCACCAGCTATACTCGCACCAATAATATTGCCTTATACGCGCCTATTCTTATTCTCGGGATCCCGATCTATGACACTATCCTGGTAATGATCCTCAGGCTTAAACAGGGAAAAAATATTTTTCACGGCAGCCTTGATCATTTTGCTCTTCGTTTGGAAAGACTGGGTTTCACCAGACGCAAAGTAGTGCTCGTTGCTTATATCGTGTCGGTTTGCTTGAGTACCGCCGCTTTAATGATCTCTAAAGCCAATTTTTACTGGGCAGTGGCCATCTATATCCTGGTCGCTTTTTTTTCCATTAGCATAGGTTTTAATTTAAGCAAAGTTGATATGGAGAAACCGCATCCTCATGAATAAGAAAGTTGTTATCCTGGGGGCAGGACTTTCCGGTTTGAACTGCGCGAGGCAGTTGTCCGGGGTTCTGGACTACGGATTATATGAAAAGGAAAATACCGCAGGTGGGCTTTGCCGGACCGTATCCCAGGATGGATTCTTATTTGACTATACCGGTCATTTATTGCATCTGAAAAACCCGGCCATAAAAACTTTGGTCAAATCCCTGCTGCGAGAAAATCTCTGTCTGCTCTACCGCCATAGCTGGATCTATTCCCATCAGACTTACACCCGTTATCCATTCCAGTCCAATACCCATGGACTGCCGGCTTCGGTAATAAAAGAATGCGTTTTGGGTTTTATTAAAGCCCGGATAGAAGAACGTCCCGGCAGTAAACAGGAAGAGGGATTTTACGATTGGGTATTGAGAAATTTCGGCCGCGGTATCGGTAAGCATTTTATGTTTGGCTATAATGAAAAATTATGGACGGTTCCGGCCAAGAAACTTACTGCTGAATGGCTGGGAAAGTATGTGCCTAAACCAACCCCTGATGAAGTGATCACCGGGGCGCTATTAGACCAGACCAGACGGGTAGGGTACAATGCCAGTTTTTATTATCCCCGCTATAAAGGTATCCAAGCCTTGCCGGATGCTCTCGCGCATAGCCTGCCGGAGCTCAATCTGCTGGCTGAAGCCAGCCAGATCAACTTGCATGATAAAGTAGTAAAGTTTAGCTCCGGACTGGAGCTAAAATACGAACATTTAGTAAGCTCGATCAGCTTAAAAGAACTAACTAATATTATTGAAGACTGGCCTTCCAAACTTCGAGAAAGTGCGGCGGCATTAAAATATAATGAAGTATTGAACATAAATCTGGGAGTCAAACCGGGTCTCCCAACGAATAAGCACTGGATATATTTCCCGGAGAAGAAATATCCATTTTACCGGGTAGGTTATAGCAGTAATTTTTCCAGGTGCAACCACCCGGCGGGGACCAGTTCTTTATACGTGGAAATAGCCTGCAAAGCCGGGACCTTGGCCACACTGAACAATAAACAGGTGGACCGGCTGGTAAATGAAAGCCTGGCTAAATTGCGGCAGATCGGCATCTTACAGGATCTTTCCCAGGTAGTGGCGTTAAATATTCTAAAGATATCCCCGGCATATTGCCTTTATGATTTTAACCGTACCCTGGCAGTCAATATGATCAGGGCTTTTTTAAAGAGCCGGGGAGTTTATTCTATCGGAAGATACGGTGCCTGGGAGTATTCAGCTATGGAAGATGCTTTAGAATGGGGTCGTTCAACCGCGGAACTGATTAAGAGCAGTTACCAGTAAGTACGAAAAGCGGTAGTAATAGGGTGAAAGTTGTAGAAGTAAGTATGGAAGTATGGCTAGAGTCTTTAGTCTAGAGCCTAACACCTTTTGACTTAAGACTAAACTTACTTCCAAAACATACACCTAGTAACTGTACTTCGTACTGACTGATCTAAAAAGAGGAATTATGTTGAAATCAAAAGTTTGCCTAGTCACCGGCTGCGCCGGATTCATCGGTTCTCATTTAACAGAGAGATTGCTGGCAGAAGGATGCAGTGTAGTCGGGATTGACGTGCTTAGGGATTATTATGACCCGGCCATTAAAAAACAAAACCTGTCTAATTTTATTAATAATAAGGATTTTGAGTTTCATCAAGCAGACCTGAATAAAATCGATCTAAACGGGATCATAGGAAAGGTAACCTGCGTTTTTCACGAAGCTGCGCAAGCCGGTGTGCGAGCCAGCTGGGGGGAAGAATTTAACATTTATGTTAATGATAATATTTTGGCTACGCATAAACTATTAGAAGCGTTGAAAGAACATAAAGAAGTAAAACTAATTTTCGCTTCTTCGAGCTCTGTTTATGGAGATTCAGCGCAAGATCAATTATTTGAAAGCTCCGTATTAAATCCTGTTTCTCCTTACGGCGTTACTAAGCTGTCAGCGGAGAAATTAGCTCTGGTTTATTGGCAAAACTTACAGGTACCGGTTGTTAGTTTAAGATACTTCACTGTCTTTGGCCCACGGCAGCGTCCGGATATGGGTTTATACAAATTTATTAAGGCGGCTCTGCTAAATGAGGAAATAGTAATTTACGGTGATGGCAACCAAAAGAGGGATTTTACTTATATTACCGATATCATAGAAGCCAATATATTAGCTATGAAAAACCATATTCCGGGAGAGTGTTTTAATATTGGCAGCGGTAGCAATCAAACAATAAATGACGTATTGGACAAAATAGAAAAGCTAACGGGGAATAAAATAAAAAGGGTGTATTCAACAAAAGCCAGGGGAGATGTAAATAGTACCAGGGCTAATATAGGCAATGCCCATAAAAAGATTGGCTATGATCCCAAAATGAGTTTTGAAAAAGGCTTGATGAACCAGATAGATTACATGCGAAAGAGCCTGAAAATTGGATAAAATAAAAGTAGCTCATATTATAACCCAGCTGGAACTGGGAGGCGCCCAGGAAAATACTTTATATACGATAACCCACCTGGATCCTCAGTTCTACGATTGCTATTTGATCGTTGGGAAAGGCGGGCGATTAGACGATACGGCAAGTAAAAGCTTGGGAGGCAAAGTGTTTTTTATCCCATCTTTGGTCAGGTCCATACATCCCTGGAAAGACTTGCTGGCCTGGATCGCCATTTATCGGACTTGCCGCCGGGAGAAGTTTGACCTCGTCCATACACATTCTTCAAAAGCAGGCATTCTTGGCCGTTGGGCGGCTAAAGTTGCCGGTGTGAAAAAGATCGTACATACTTATCATGGTTTTGGATTTAATGATTTTCAGCAGCCGTGGATCAAAGGGATATTTGTCCTGATCGAACGGATCACCGCGCCAATCACTGATAAAATAATAGTTGTTTCCTCGGAGAACACGGTTAAAGCCCTGGCCCATAAAATTGGTAAGCCAGGGCAATATATTGTTATCCATAGCGGCATTAAAGTAACAGTATATCGTGACCTGAAAATAGACAAAGCCGGGGAAAAAAAGAAACTCGGTTTGCCTGAACAATCACCGGTGATCGGTATGATCGCTTGTTTTAAACCACAAAAAGCGCCTTTAGATTTTGTGCGGATAGCCCGGTTGGTTAAAGACAAAATACCTCAAGTTAAATTCATTATGATCGGTGATGGAGAGTTGCGGCCGGAGATAGAAGGCCTGATCGCTGAATTATCCCTGTCTGAGACTGTAAAGCTTTTGGGCTGGCGTAATGATATACCGGCAATGATCAGGTTGATGGACGTATGTGTCCTGACCTCATTATGGGAAGGATTGCCACGGGTGATCCTGGAAGCTTTTGTTTCTGGCGTGCCGGTAGTGGCTACCCCGGCAGATGGTACCAGGGAAGTAGTGATAGATGGCCAGACTGGTTTTCTGGCCGGGTTTCATGATCTATCGGCGTTCGCAGAGCGGATCAAAGATCTCCTGGAGAATCCGGAGAAGACCAGTAGGATTACTGAAAATGCCGGCAAGCTTGTTAGCGGTAGTTTTAATATTGATATTATGGTCAGGGATATAGCCAGTCTCTATGAAAGTATGAGATAAAATAAAGATGATCGATAATGACTATTTGCAGAAATTGAAAACAACGATTATTATAATGCTGTTGGTCGGGGCAGCGGCTATTCCTCATATACCATATCTTTTTGGTGATACCCTGGTGGTAGTGTTGATCTGGTGCGTGCTGGGTATATGGCTAACCCAAATGATCGGCCGGGGGATTATCAGTACCAGGTTAGTTGGCGCAAATAGAGTGTTCTTACTGGCTTTGATCGCTGCCCTATTGGGTTTAGCCAGATCACCGCATTTGTTTGAAAGTTTGCAAGCTTTCCTGAAATTAACCGCGGTGTTAATATTTGGCCTGATCATCCTTAATTATGAAGACCAGGATAAGCTATTCGGCACTATCATAAAAACCGTGATCATGACCAGTGTGGTTTTATCTTTCATGGCATTTTATGAATATTATTTCGGTTTGTGGGGTGTGCCGGCTTACGGCCGGGTACAAGTCCTTTTTCCCAATCCCAATCATTTCGCTGGTTTCATCGCTATAGCTATGACCTTTGCTTTGAGCGTGCTTCTTAGACCGTCGCCGCGCAACTGGTTTACCTGGATTTCCTGGTTATCTCTGGCTGTTGGCCTGGCAGCTTTATTGCTGACCGATTCCAAGGGTGGGGTTTTGAGCCTGTTCGTTGGATTCTCCGTTGTGTTGTTCTATAGCCGTAGGACTTTGTTATATTCTTTTATCTTGGGCATAATAGTTATTTTTACCGTGATCATGATAACCCCGTTGAAAACGGTCGTGTTCAACAGGGAGATCCAGGATCCATTCACCTATGAAAAAAGGGAATTGTACGTAGAAACAATTAGGTATTTAAAAGATTATCCCATTTTAGGCACAGGATTGGAGACCTTTAAGTATTATTACCCGCAATATAAGAGTATGCCGGAATTGCGTTCGGCGCCTTATGTGCATAATGAAGTGTTAAATCTTTGGTCTGACCTTGGTCTGCTGGGAGTACTTACTTTCATCTGGCTGCTAATACTATTTTACCAACAAACGCATAAGTTGATCCGCAAAGAAAAACGGTTCTACCTTACCGCGTTTGCCGGAGGGGTAACGGGGATTGTGGTACACAGCCTCTTTGAGTTCAACTTGCATGATCCGGCTTTGGCGCTTATTTTTGTGGGTATGACCTGTACAACCCTGGGCATGGGCCAAGAGCGGGAAGGTAAAGCTATGACCCTGGCCATAAAACGTCCAATATTGCAATTGGTTCTTTTTTGGTCTGCTATTATCTTAGCGAGCTTGTTGTTGCTGTTGCCGGTGTATGCCCAGAACCAGGCAAAAAAAGGTGAAGAAGCTTTAAAAAACCAGAACTATGTGCAAGCTATGTTATATTACCAGGAGGCTTTGAAATATAATCCTATCAGCGCTGAGATCAATACCGGAGCGGCACAAGCTTATTACGCGCAGGGTAAAATTCTCAATGATGAAGTTTTTCTCTGGGCGGCAAAGTACTATTTTGAAAAAGCCGCGCAGCTTGAACCATTAAATCCTTTCCAGTGGAGAAATCTGGCATTGTACCAGGCACGTTTAGGACATTGGCCAGAAGCCTTGGCAGCCTATGACCGGGTGATTAAACTTGCTCCCAACGTGCAGAAATTGCGAAAAGAATACGATTCTTTGCAAAAAACTATTGAAAAAATACACGCTAAATGATATAATAATAAAATTGAAATTTGGAACATAATTAATAATGGGGTGTGACTTTGGGAAAAACAATTATAGAAAAAATATTTTCGCGGCATACCGGTAAAGCTGTGAGCGCTAATGATATCGTTGTATCCAAGATAGATTTTTGCCTGGGGCAGGATGGCACTTCCGGCATTGTGATCGACAGTTTTACCAGGATGGGAGCGGAAAAGGTCTTCAACGCTGATAAAATGGCAGTGATCATTGACCATTCCTCACCCAGCCCGAATGAAGGGGTTAGCCGGATCCATAAAAAGATCCGTGAATTTTCCCTGGGGCAAAAAATACATTTTTATGATGTCGGGCAGGGAGTATGCCACCAGATCGTGCCGGAACGCGGTTATGTGGTACCAGGTGACCTGGTAGTGGGAGCAGATTCCCATACTTGTACTTATGGGGCATTGAACGTAGCTGCTACCGGTATGGGTTCCACAGACGTAGCTGCCTGCGCAGCCACCGGGCAGAACTGGTTTAAAGTACCGGAAAGCATTAAATTCATTTGCTTGGGCAAATTACCTAAAGGCGTGTATAGTAAGGACTTGATCCTGTATTTGATCGGGCAGGTAGGAGCAGACGGGGCAACATATATGTCCTGTGAATATACCGGTCCGGTTATTGGCGCTTTAAGCATGGAAGGCCGGTTTACTATAGCCAATATGGCGATAGAAATGGGCGCTAAATTCGGGATCATGAATTGTGATAAGAAAACAATAGCCTGGGTTAAGCAGCATTCCAAACGAAAATTCAAACCTGTAACCGCTGATCCAGACGCAGTTTATAATAAAGTACTGGAATATAATATTAGCAAGATCACCCCGCAGATAGCCAAACCGCATCAGGTAGATAATGTCTGTCCGTTAGCTGAAGTTGCCGGGACACCGATCGCCCAAGGGTATATTGGTACCTGCACGAACGGCCGGTTGGAAGATTTTGCCGAAGCCTGTAAAATATTAAAAGGCAGGAAGATCAAAAAAGGCGTGCGTTTGATCGTAGCGCCAGCCAGTAATTGGATCCTGAAAGACGCGATGAAAAAGGGTTACATAGCCGCGCTGCTGGATGCCGGAGCGACGCTGGTCACTCCTGGATGCGGACCTTGTGTCGGTACGCATAATGGCGTCCCGTCAGACGGGGAAAATGTTATTTCTACGGCTAACCGGAACTTTAAAGGCCGGATGGGTAATATCAATGCCTTTATTTACCTGGGCTCACCGGCAACGGTAGCAGCCAGCGTGATCGAAGGCAAGATAGCAGATCCAAGGAAATATCTTAAATAAGAGCAGATGTAAAGGTGTAGGAGTATTACTGCGAAGTGAAGCGAGCGGTAGAGGTATAAAGAAGCAAGCTTCTCTACATCTTTATAGCTTTACAGCTGAATTAATCAAGGAGTTGAATATGTTACTAACTGGAAAAGCCAGGAAATTCGCGCAGGAAGACGATATAAATACAGACTATATTATCAGTGGACGTTATAAATTCAAGATCCAGGACCCAAATGAATTAGCGACCCATGTCATGGAGGATCTGGACCCTGGATTTTTCCAGAGGCGGCAGGATGGCGATTTTGTCGTTGCCGGGCAGAACTTTGGTTGCGGTTCTTCCCGCGAACAAGCTCCCCAAGCCATAAAATACGCCAAGATCAGCGCGGTCATAGCTAAAAGTTTTGCCCGCATTTTCTACCGTAACGCTTTTAATATCGGCTTGCCCCTGATCGAGTGCGATACCGACCAGATCAAGGATGGAGATGAATTAGCAGTTGACTTGTCCCAGGGTCTGGTTATTAATAAAACACAGAATAAGCGAATATCCATCAAACCTCTGCCGCCGGTTATGTTGACCTTGCTTAGTGACGGCGGTCTGGTTGAACATATAAAGAAACATAAAGGATTTGCCTTAAAATAAAATAAAAGCTCACGAAACTTGCTTTTGATCAGGCTGAACATAGTGAAGCCAGTTTAAGGAGTATCACATGGTTGCCAAAAAAGGCACAATTCTTACCGTAGACGATAACCGGGATATCCTGGATGTACTCAGGTTGACCCTGGAAAGCGAAGGGTATGAAGTAAAAGAAGCCTTGGACGGTAAGCAAGCAATCGCCCAGGTAAAACAAGGGCCTCCGGACCTGATCGTGCTGGACTACATGATGCCGGAAATGAACGGGCATGAAGTAGCCCGCGTTCTAAAAACAGATATACTTTACCGGCATATCCCGATCATCATGCTGACCGCGAAAGGTGATGTGCAGGATAAGGTTAAAGGCATTGAAGCCGGTGTGGACGACTATGTCGTAAAACCGTTTGAGCCGATCGAATTGCTAGCTCGGGTAAAAATGATCTTGCGGCGAACCATGACCTCATTGGACGCCAATCCGCTCACTAAACTGCCGGGCAATGTTTCTATTAAACAGGAAACACAAAAAAGACTCGATAACCATGAGCGTATGGCTGTTTGCCACCTTGACTTGCGCCAGTTCAAGGCTTTTAATGATAAATATGGTTTTGAACATGGCGATAAAGTGATCAAGTTTACAGGCGAATTGATCGCTGCTACAGTCAAAGAGTTTGCTAAAGAAACTGATTTCGCCGGACATATCGGCGGCGATGATTTTGTCATTATCTGCGGTCCGGATATCGTTGATAAGATCTGCCAGGAAGTGATCAACCGTTTTGACCAGGGCATACCCAAGTTTTATTCAGAAGAAGACCGCGCGCGGAGTTATATAATCAGCCATGACCGTAAAGGGAATATTAACAAGTTCCCGATCATGACTATCTATATTGCCGTTGTGACCAATGAAAGGATCAGCCTGGAATGCCCGGAAGAAATAAGTGAAATTGGCGCTGACTTGGGTGCCTATGCTAAAACATTCAGTAAAAGTATTTATATAAAAGACCGAAGAGCGGAACCGGGGAAATAAATAGTTGATGGATGTTTGTTTCAGCCAGAGGCTGATCCGCCTTTGGCGGAGATAAGTTGATAGAAAAAGCTAAAAGACCGTTAATTTTAAAAGGAGTAATAAATTGTCTAAAGAATATAAGGTGACATTGATACCTGGCGATGGCATAGGCCAGGAAATAAGCGCGGCAACTCAAAAAGTATTAGCCGCTACCGGTGTAAAAATAAACTGGGATGTGCAGGAAGCTGGCAGCGATGTTATAGAAAAATATGGTACACCGTTGCCGGAAGCAGTCTTAGACTCCGTGCGTAAAAATAAAATTGCCCTGAAAGGGCCTCTAACCACGCCGATCGGTACCGGATTTCGCAGTGTCAATGTGGCTTTGCGGAAGGAACTTGACCTTTATGCCTGCCTTCGCCCCTGTAAATCGATCACCGGAGTGAAATCATTATATAAGGATATTGACCTGGTTGTGGTCAGGGAAAATACCGAGGACCTGTATGCAGGGGTAGAATATGCCAGCGGTTCTCCGGAAGCAGATGAAATAGTTAAAAGGGCCAAAGGTAAGATCAGGGCTGGCGCCGCGATCAGTATTAAGCCTATCAGCAAAGAAGGTACGCAACAGATAGTAGAATTTGCTTTTGCGTACGCGCTTAAACATAAGCGCAAAAAAGTTACCGCAGTGACCAAAGCTAATATCATGAAATATACCGATGGTTTATTCCTGGATACAGCCAGGGAAGTAGCTAAAAAATATACGCAGATCGAGTATGAAGAGCGTCTGGTGGATAATATGTGCATGCAGCTGGTGCAGAAGCCGGAACTATATGATGTGCTGGTATTGCCTAACTTATATGGCGATATACTTTCAGATTTATGTGCCGGATTAGTCGGGGGATTAGGAGTAGCTCCCGGCGCTAATTTTGGCAAAGACATCGCTATTTTTGAAGCAGTTCACGGCAGCGCGCCTAAATACAAAGGCTTGAACAAAGTAAATCCAACGGCGCTTATACTATCGGGAGCTTTGATGCTGGATTATCTCGGCGAAAAGGAAAAGGGTGATCAGCTTTATCAAGCGGTAATGAAAACCATCAAAGAGAAGAAAGCAGTTACCTATGACCTGGGTGGTATTGCCGGCACCAGCCAGATGGCTGATGAAATTATAAAGAACTTAAAAAATAGTCAGTAGCTGCCGGTTGGTAGTTAGTAGCAGGAAGGAAAGTAAAATGCCAAGAAAACAAAAAATTGATTATAAAAAAGCGGCTATTGAGCTGCATAAAAAGCTGCGGGGAAAGATCTCGGTGGTCAGTAAAATCCCGGTCACTAAAGACACCCTCAGCCTGTTATACACTCCTGGCGTGGCTGAGCCTTGCCGCCAAATAGCTTTAAAGAAAGAATTAGTGTACGAATATACTTCCCGGCATAACCTGATCGCTGTGGTAAGCGATGGCAGTGCTGTTCTGGGATTGGGAAATATCGGTCCGGAAGCCGGTTTGCCGGTAATGGAAGGTAAGTCTATCCTGTTCAAGACCTTTGGCGGAGTAGATGCTTTTCCGATCTGCCTGGCGACCCAGGATACAGAAGAGATCATCAAGACCGTAAAATACCTGGCACCGAGTTTTGGCGGGATAAACTTGGAAGATATTTCCGCGCCGCGCTGTTTTGAAGTGGAAAAAAGGCTGATCGCGGAAACTGATATTCCCATCTTTCATGATGACCAGCATGGTACGGCGGTAGTGGTATTAGCCGGCTTGATCAATGTTTTTAAAATGGATAAACGCAAGATCGGTAATGTTAAGATCGTGATCAATGGCGCAGGCGCGGCGGGCATAGCCATAACCAAATTTTTATTGAAGTACGGGTTTAAGCATATTATACTCTGCGATCGGCATGGGGCGATATATGAAGGGCGCGGAGAAGGAATGAATCCAATAAAGGATGAAATGGTCAAACTCACCAACCTGGATAAGGAAATTGGTGAATTGAGAGATGTGATCAAGGGTGCTGATGTGTTTTTAGGTGTTTCCGTAGCTGACGCACTGACCGCTGATATGATCAGGTCAATGGCTAAGTATCCGGTCATCTTTGCCATGGCTAATCCTGATCCTGAAATATTGCCGCCAGCGGCTAAAAGTGCCGGAGCAAAATATATAGCTACTGGCCGGAGTGATTTTGCCAACCAGATAAATAACGTCCTGGCTTTCCCTGGTATTTTCAGGGGAACACTGGATGTGCGGGCTGACATGATCAATGATGAAATGAAAATAGCTGCCAGTCTGGCTATCAGCAGTCTTATACCGGATAAAGAATTAACTCCGGATTATTTTATTCCTAAGGCCTATGACCTGCGGATCGCGCCAAAAGTGGCCAGGTTCGTAGCTGAAGAGGCTATTCGAACTGAAGTAGCCAGGATCAAGAAACCCGGCGCGCAGATAGAAAAAGAAGCCAGAAAATTAATAGAAGGAAAATGAACCCTGTTAGACCTAAAATAATAATAAATGGCATATATAAAGCGAATAGTATTAGTATTGACATGGTTATGCAGAAGTCTATTGTAGTGATATGAGGTCTAACAGGGTGAAAAAGATACCAGCTAAGGTTATTACCGAGAAGATCAAGTCAGCTTATATCACATCATGTGTAATTGCTGACCAGGAATTAGTATCGTTACTGCGAAAAGCGATCACGAGTGAAACTAATAATAAGGCTAGAAATGTCTTAAAATTAATACTGGAAAATTGCCGTATTGCCGCTAGCAAAAAAAGACCGATCTGCCAGGATACCGGAATGGCTGTCGTCTTTGCGGAAATAGGGCAGAATGTGCTTATTACCGGCGGGGAACTGGAGCAAGCGATACACCAGGGTATAGGACTTGCCTGCCGTGAAGGATATTTGAGAGCGTCAGTCGTAGATCCATTGAGTCGAAAAAATACCGGTAATAATGCCCCGGCAGTGATCCATACCAAAGTAGTCCCCGGGAATGCTTTAAAATTGACAGTTATCCCGAAAGGTTTTGGCAGCGAGAATATGGGGCAAGTGAAAATGCTACGGCCCGGCGCGGGAATTGGCGGTGTGATAGAGTTTGTGACAGAGGCAGTGAAAAAAGCAGGAGCTAATCCGTGTCCGCCGATGATCATAGGCGTAGGTATAGGTGGTACTTTGGATAAAGCCGCATTACTGGCTAAAGAAGCTTTATTTGGCATAGGTAAACCGCTAAAAGCCGGTAAGTCCATAAGA
>JAQTQE010000022.1 GCA_028712365.1 bacterium | reverse complement strand
CTGTATTCTTCAGTGAATACGGTGTTGACGCCTGGCATTACAATGAAGATGCCACCCAGGAATTTGAAGATCTGGCTAGCCAGAGGGAAGGGATTTACTGGGAATGGGATGATATCCACGCGCATTTATCAGCAGGCAATGCCAATAATCTTCTATTGGGTGGTTGTGCCTTTGAATGGGTAGATGAATGGTGGAAATTGAAAGCAGGAGCTCCGTTAAAACATGAAAGTACTCCTGGATATCCGGTTAATGAAGGTGATCCAGCTAATACCTATCTTTTCCCTGATGGTTGTATGCAGGAAGAATGGTGGGGCTTGAACGCGCAAGATACAAAGAATGTAACTCCCATAGTATTTTACGCGGATTGTGGTCTTATTGGCGAGGCTAATAACTCTAAGTTACAAGCCTGGGATATCTTTACCTGGGGTATGCCGGTAGATGGAACTGGCTACGGCAAGATCAATAGCCAGTCAGACTATATTACCAGCACGGAAGCTAAGAGATTGACCTATAGCCCGTACGCTGAATATACCTATACCGGTGGTACCGGTACCGGTAATACTATACCTGAAGGCAATCGCTGTATGTATGCTGAAGTTTGGGGCACTAATTATGGCGGTGGCTGGGGATTATTTAGGACTAACGATACTATTGATCTCTCTCAATACGCTAACGGAAATCTTAAATTTTGGTTAAAATTGCAGAAAGCAGGAACTCCCCCGACTGCTATCGGAGATACGTTGAAGAGTTCGTTCTGCTTGAAGTTCGAAGATGAAAATGGTCCGGAAAAAGCAGTATTTGTTTTTCTGGATGAAAGCTCATTGCTCACCGGCTTTAATGCCAATTCTACAGCCTGGCAGGAAATTACTGTTCCCATTAGGGCTCTTTGCGACGGTCATTCATATGGCTGGTTGGATAGCGGTAATTATAAGCACGCGGCTGATGGTACGCATTTAGCCAATCTGAACCTGGCCAGGATGAAAATGGTATTTGCCTTTAGTTCGCCGAAAGTACAGAGCGGCGATGGCAATACCCAATTCTGGGTAGACAATGTACGTTGGGATACTGGTGCAAGCGCAAGCTATAACCGCGTGGCCCGGCCGATTGTGAAAGATTACCGGATGGCTCTCAATTCACTGGGATATGTAAAGACAGCGTTTGAAGCTGGCGCTACTTCTTATACTGGAGCCACAGCAGAATATGCCCGGATCACAAAAAATGATTCGGTAGCTATTTCAGCTGACACTAATACGGTAACCGGAGTGTTGGTAGCGGCTTTGAATCCAAAGACCGCGGAAGTACTGGAAACCAGAGTAATTGATAATTATACTGATCTGGACGCCTGGATCGATGAGTATGATGATTCTAATGATGATTATATCCTGTCTTTTGCCAAGCATAAGAGTTCCACGTTCCTAGCCAGTTCCAGTAAGCTTGGCAGTATCGGTTCAACTGCTTATAACACGATGTCAAGTAGTGACCCATGGGTTTTTGTGGTTCATATAGTAGATGGTACCTGGTTCGCGAAGAAAGAAACTAACGGTGCCAGCGGACTGGCTTCTGACGCGCTGATCCATCCTCTGGATTATGACAGTGATGGTCTATATAACTATGCTGACACAGACAGTGATAGTGACGGCCTGACAGATGCCATGGAAATTAGATATGGCACTGATGTCCTGAATACTGATACTGATAGTGATGGCTATTATGACGGTAATGAGGTAAGTAATGGCACCAACCCGAAGAATCCGGATAGCAAAGAACTGGGGACAGATCCTGCCGCGGTGCTTTTAGTGAAACCACAGGTTTTGAGTTATGCTAATCCGGAACTGCAAACCAAGACAAAGGA
Source organism: bacterium (assembly GCA_028712365.1). Taxonomy (GTDB): domain Bacteria; phylum CAYTYR01; class UBA6262; order UBA6262; family UBA6262; genus UBA6262. The sequence continues at coordinate 28,074 of JAQTQE010000022.1, read as the reverse complement.
TAGATACCTTTATATAGATAATGATGGTGGCAATGTTATCAATTATAAGGTTGATATCAACTATACCAATGGCAGCGGTTGGTTGGCTGTAAAATACCGGGATCATAGTAATAATGAAAATTGGGCCAATGTCACTACTGGTTCTTATCTGTATGATGACCTGGATGACCACATATTACAGGTTTGCGTGGATACTACAACGCTTACCACTAATCAGACCTATGCGGCTTCAATTGTCATCACTGACCAGAATGGTGCCGGTGCAAAAACGATAAATGTTTCTGTACCGATAGTTCCTGAATTAAGTACCAGTCCGGATAATATAGTGATTAACAAACCGGAAACGGCCAAGAAGTTCTTTATCGAGAACAGCGGCTGTGGCACTTTATCCTGGACGATTTCCCAGGTAAATCCCGTTAACTGGCTCTCTCTCTCTTCTAATAGTGGATCTACGACAACAGGTTTGTCAGTGATTACTGCTACTATTGACTGGAACCTGGTTACCAATAATACCTATACTATGGTTAAGATAGATGCTGGTACCGCTGGCGTGAAATATATTGCCATTAACGCGGAAGATGTTACTAAATACGGCTTGAATACATCTCTGGCTAATGTGGACGGATCTTATCTCGGGGTACAGCCTGCTGATTTCCGTGAATGCATGGCTTTAGCCAGTGGTGATGTGAATGGCGATGGTTATGATGATGTCCTGACCGGAGCTTTACAATACCTAAATGGTAACTATAGTGGTAAAGCTTACTTATTCTTTGGTAAGAAAGACGGCTGGCATATGGATTCTACTGTTGCTGACGCGATCCAGTTTGTCGGAACCGTTGATGATAATTCTTTCTATGCCGGGACTGCGATAGCGATCGCTGACGTGAATGGCGATACTTATAAGGATATTATCATTGGCGACAAATGTGCTTATTATGACGGCACCGCGAACAATGGTTTCTACAATTGCGCGGGCGCTATTTACATCTTCTTCAATAAGCCGACTGAAGGCTGGAGAAAGAACTATGCCTTAAGAGAGGCTGACGTGATCATTAGAGCCAATGGCTATTATTGGCATGATTTCGGTGATGCCATGGCTTCCGGGGACTTTAATAATGATGGCTATGATGACCTGGTTGTCGGCTCTGATAATGGTGATTCCGTAGGCGCGTATATTATCTGGGGAAGAAGCCAGAATGAATGGAATAGTTACTTAGCCAAGGATTATGTTTTTGCCTATGATTTGCCGAGAGTAGCTTGGGGTACAGGCGGCGGAAGCACGGTAATCTCTGATGTTACCCATTTGTATAGCAGCCTGCGGACCAGCGGCATAGGATATAACTGGTATAAATGGTGCGATGTCATAACGACCGGTGATTTTGATAATGATGGTTATGATGATATGGTACTGGGTAACCTGGAAGATCCTAACAACTCTGGCACCTGGTACAGATATTTGGTATATGGTAAAACCGGTAAAGCAACAGAATGGGGTTCTTCACTGGATGTTCATAATAATCTCAGTGTAGCTATACCTATAGTAGCCAGTAACGTAGCCTCCACTAAGCTCAATGTCGGTTGGATGTCTGCCGGCGATGTGAACGGGGATGGCTGTTATGACCTGTTGTTATCTACAGGCAGTACCACGAATTACATATTTTTCGGTAATTCGACTAAGTGGACTTCCGCAAAGACCATTCCGACTAATGCTAATGCTATATTGGAATTGCCGATCAAGGCTGGTGGAGCGGAAAACGCGGTTTGGGCGCACGTAGCCAAAGATATGAACAATGATGGTATGGCTGAAGTAGTGATCACTGGTGCGGTTATTAACTCAAGCACTGATCCTGCTGAAACATATGTCTACCTTGGCCACAGCGGTTATTGGCCCACAGTGAACCTGGCTACTGATTCCCAAGCTAGCTTCTTGGCAGAAACTGGCGCTGATGATAGTTATACCTCATCCGATTATAGCGATTTTTATGGCGGATTTGTGCCAGTAACATCGGGAGACTATAATGGCGATGGCCATGGAGATCTGTTCACTGTCCTTGAGCATAACAGTGAGTCCGCGACTTTCGGCGGGCAGGCTTATGTGATATTGGGCAAGAAATTCGTGCTTAGTAGTAATGAAATACTGGTAAGAGATCCTAATGAAAACAGTACCAGCGTCTATATTAAAAACGTTGCTATAGATGGTCAGTCAATAGACTGGACAGCCAGTGAAGATGTTTCCTGGATATCCAGTATTTCCCCGGCTAGCGGGACCGGGCTGGCCTATAACAACTATACTCAGATTACAATAAACATAGACCGGACAGGCTTGAATGACGGTGTTTACACCGGCTATGTGACTGTAAGCGCGAGCGGTCGCAGTGAAACAGTAAAAGTAATATTGAAAATCGGCCGGACTCCGGAACTCCCGATCGTAAGTATCACGCCGGAACAACTGGAAATAGCGGCTGACGCGACTACCGGGACGATAGGTATTGGCAATGTTGGTGGAGGCACTTTATCCTGGACATTAAGCGAAAATGAGCCATGGATCACGGGGCTGTCATCAACCTATGGATCTGTTAACGAGGGGCAGAACTATAATGTTATCGTGACCGTAGATCATACTGGCTATGCTAGCGATCAGACGGGTAAAATAGTATTAACGTATGATAATGGCGTAGTCAAGGATATTTATGTTACGATGAAAAATTCATCCCTGTTCTTTGACAGCTTTGAAGATGCTACGCTGGATCCATTTAGTACCACTGGTGACGCGAATTGGTCTGTTACCTCAGTAACTGCTTCAAGCGGCACCTACAGCGCACAATCCGGAGATATTGGTGATTATCAGGTAAGTGAAATGTCTATTACCAGGGTAGTAACCGATTCCCTGGCTACGGTTACCTTTGACCGGAAAGTATCTTCCGAAGCTGGCTGGGATTACCTGATGTTCTATGTGGATGATAATTATATATCTGCTTGGTCAGGAGAGCAGGATTGGAGCAAGGTTGGCTGTTTTGTCAGTGCCGGTACCCATACTTTCAAATGGGTTTACAGCAAAGACAGCAGTGTCAGCAGTGGAGATGATACAGTCTGGGTGGATAATGTGAAGATCCAGAAGTATCCTACTTACTTCAATGGTTTTGAATCTGGAGTTTTAGCGCCGTTTGTTACCTCCGGTGATGCTAACTGGCTGGTGACCTCTACGGATCCTTTCAGTGGCACTTATTCTGCCAAGGCCGGGACGATCACAGACTCACAACATACTGATCTTGAACTGACCAGAGGCATAACCGTAGGCGGTGAAGCTATTGGCTTTATCTTCAAGGTATCCTCGGAATATTACTGGGATTACCTCAGGTTCTATATTGATGGGGTAGAGCAAAGCGCCTGGTCGGGCGAAACTGACTGGTGTTGGGCCGGATTCCCTGTTGATGAGGGGGATCATACCTTTAAATGGAGCTATACGAAAGATGGTAGTGTCAGTAGTGGGTATGATACTGCCTGGCTTGACGAAGTAATTATTGGCGACTTTTTGTTCACCGATCCTACCTTTATTCTTAGTGATCGCAAAGACAGAGAAGCTTTGAAGTGCTTCTTGAACCAAAGCAAGTAAATGATCAATATTCCCGGGGACCGACCGGTCCCCGGGAATACCTAAATTACCAATCTAATAAGGGAGGGAAAAGTGTTTAAAAAGGTTTTAATAATTTCAGTATTACTCTTGTGTATATTGAGCCCTGTGGCTATGGCTAATCAAGACACTGATACGGCCTGGCAGGCGTTCAATAGTAAAAATTATTCCGAAGCAAAGACCAAGGCGCAGCAATGCGTCACTAATCTGAAAGACAAAGCTTTACAAGACCAGCAGGCTTTGGATATCCTGAAAAAGAACGATATTGAAGCATCCACGGTCTTGTCAGCCAAGGTTATTGAAAATAATGAAACGGTTGTTTTGAATAAGTACAATGTTATCAAGAAAAGCGATTTGAATGATGTAGCTATTGCCAATTTTATTATTGCTGAATCATTACGCCGTGAAGGTAATAATACTGAGGCAAAGAACTATTATAAACAGATCGTGGATACTTACAAGGATTCTTATTGCTGGGATCCGCGCGGCTGGTATTGGAACGTTAAAGAAGTAGCCCAGGATAAACTGGATACTATCGGTACCGCGTATGATTATGGCGATTATACCAGCCAGGACCTGGCTACGAAGAGTTGGAATGCGCTTAAAGCTAAAGACACGAAAGGCATAGACCTTTATGCTAAAAAATGTCTGGCTCTTTACGGCAAAAAAGCGGAAAAAATGCAAAGTACATTATCTGCGTTCAATCCAAAGGGATCAGAATCAAATTCCTGGGCTCTAAATGATGTGGCGACCTGCTATTTTATGCTTGGAGAAAAATATATGCAGGAAGGCAATGATACTCTAGCCAAGGGAATGTATCAAAAAGCGTCTCAGCTTGGATTCGCGGTCTGCTGGGATCCGCGCGGGTGGTACTGGAAAGTCGCTGATGTAGCGAAAGATAAGTTGAATAACTACGGAACAAAGTATGATTTTGAAGATTATACCTCGAAGGTCCTGACAACCAAGGGCTGGGATTCTTTAAAAGAAAAAGATACTAAAGGTTTGGAATTATACGCTAAAAAATGCATCTATTTATTTGAACAGAAGGCGACAGAGATAAAAACCAATTTAAAATCCTTCCCGGTAAAAGGAGCAGAAGCCGCGGCCTGGGCAGTAAATGATGTAGCTACTTGCTATTATATGTTGGGAGACAGGTATTTACAGGAAGGTAAAGATGACCTCGCCAGAGGGATGTTCCAAAAAGCGGCAGATCTTGGGTTCGCCGTTTGTTGGGATCCCAAAGGATGGCACTGGAAAGTCGCTGACGTAGCCAAGGATAAACTGGACAATTACGGATCCAAGTATAATTACGAAGATTATCGTTCGGTTACCTTGACGGAAAAAGCCTGGAAAGCTTTATCCGCTGGCGATTATAAGGGAGTTGAACTCTATACAAAAAAGGTAATTTATCTCTACGGTGAAAAAGCGGTAGAAATGCAGGCACAATTAAAAGAATGCGCGAAAGGCTCCTTCGCGCCTTATTATTGGGCATTAAATGATGTAGCTACCTGCTACTTAATTTTAGGCCAATCTTATCAAAAACAAGGCGATACAGCCAAAGCCAAAGAGATGTTTAATACAGTTATAAACCAGTATAGCTATGCGCAATGTTGGGATCCGCGTGGCTGGTATTGGAAAGTGGCTAAAATAAGCCAGGAGAAAATAGCTGCTTTGCAATAGGATCGGAGTTTGTTAGTATTGAGCAAATATGGGCTGAGATAAGGTAAAAATAACTTATCCAGCCCATTGCTTTTGTGGCGATATTTTGGTATAGATATATAATGCTTTCACTGACAACCTAAAAATAAACTGCATAGGATATAGATCATGAAAAAAGCCTTATTTTTATTTTGCTGCGTTTTATTACCATTACTGTCGCAGGCGGCCGAAAAACAATCTGCAACAAATCTGGTTGCCAAGATCACTATTCCTTATCGTTATGCCCTGGTTAGGGGAGATGTTCCTATTTATGGTATGGCTTATGGTCCAGGGTTCCAGGGCTACAAGCTGGAATATGGGGCGGGAGAAGAGCCTGTTGAATGGATCTTTATTTCCAGTTCCTCAACAGAAGCTAAAGAAGGACTTGGTTTTTTTAAAATAGATTTTAGCTTGGACAAGACCATTCCCGGTAATCTGGGTATCTGGGACACCGGCTTAAGCGAGTACCAGTACGGTAAACACCTGGTAGACCTGCCGGTAGGAAGATATACCTTGAAATTGACAGTGACGGATAAACTAGGTAACAAGGTTGAAGATAAGGTCCCTGTGGAAGTTGGCAGGGTAATACTGAATTCCAAGGACAACTTGCTAGAAAGTCCTGATGGACAGGCGATCTTCAGTGTTACTGGCCACTCGTTATTCCGCTCGGTGGAAGTTATGTCTTTATTGCCTTTACAGATAGAGAATATGCCCCTCCCCCGCAAAACAAGACTGGCCAGTAAAATCTATGAGCTTAATCCTCCGGGAACAAAACTTATCAAGCAAGCGACTCTGAGGCTCAAATATGCGTTATTGACGGATATGGACAAACAGAATTTGCAGATATATTATTATGATACCGGAAAAAGTAAATGGAAACCGTTAAAAACATATTTAGATGATAATAATAACTGCGTAGAAACACGGTTGGATAATATTCCGGCAAAGTTTGCTTTGTATGTCGTATTGGAAAATAAAAAGCTGAAAAATGAGCCGGTGTTTTTTAAACAAAGTAGTCCGCGTACCACCGAAACAATGGTTATGATACGAGATACTTTTGAGAAAGATATGGGAGAATGGCATTCTGAGTATTTGCAAACCGGGGCGATATTAAACCGGGACCGCCAACAATATTCTGACCGGTCATGGTGTTTAAGATTATCTAATTTAGACAGCCAGGGCAATTTTGCCTGCAGTATGATCAAGGAACCATATTATGCCAATCAATATAATATAATAGAGTTTGATTATAAGATAGCCGAAGGAGTAAAAGTCAATATAATGGCCAAAGTGAATGACAGGTGGCATGATATCGTATTTACTGATGATGAGAAGATTTACTGGGAGATAAATATGGAAAAAATAGGAGTAGTCGAAAATGTGCAGGCTGATGATCAATGGCATCATGCTAAGATCGATCTCGGAGAGATGCTGAAAGGCCGGACTAATGATTTTATCGTACAAGCCCTGGAAATTGGCAACTGGGATTGCTCCGGGTTCATGAAGCTGGATAGAGGCAAAAGTCCGAGCAAGTCAGTTTTTTATATAGATAATTTTGTGATCAGGAAACAGGAATAACTTTATAATGCGATATTAATCTTGACGGGTTAGTAATACCGGAATAGAATATGAATATATTCACCGCGTAAATACTTGCCTGAAGGAGCCAGGTTATGGCAACGGTATGGGAAGAAAAACTGAAAAATGTCCTGCTTGCGGACAAGATCATCGATCAGGAGCAGTGGCTGCACGCCAACGCGCTGAAGCAGGAGACCGCTGAGAGGCTAGATCAGGTGCTGCTCAGGTTAGAATACATTAAAAGAGAACAGCTTTTCCAGACTCTTTCCAGGGTCCTTAATATCCCTTATGTAAAGCTAGCCAGGGAAAAAATAGATGCCGAAGCGGTAAAAAGGATCCCGGCTAATTACGCTTTCCAGCATAAAATATTGCCTATGCGCGAAGATGAAGGAGTATTGGTAATTGCCTTGCAAGATCCTTTTAATCTTCATTTACAGGATGAAATAAGGCTGCTGACTAACAGTAATATCAGGATAATGATGGCCGATGAAAACGAAATCCTGGAAGCTATACACGAATATTATGGCATAGGCGCGGCAACGATGCAGGAGATCATTGAAACGCAAGCGCAAGGACAGGTTAATGAACAGAAGGTGAAAGAGCTTAAAGATTTTGAGAAAGAAGCCACTGGCGAGGAAGTTTCCATCATAAAGTTTGTGAACCAGATTATTACTGATGCCTATAAAAATCGAGCTACGGATATACATATAGAACCATTTGAGCAGGATTTGCGCATACGCTACAGGATTGACGGGGTATTGCATGAGATCCCTGCTCCGGATTCGATTAAACGGTTTGAAGCTACTATTGTTTCGCGCATTAAAATAATGGCGGAATTGAATATAGCTGAAAAACGTTTACCCCAGGACGGCCGGATCAGGCTTAGCCTGGAAGGCGAAGAGATCGATATCCGTGTTTCCACTATCCCGACAATATGGGGAGAAAGCATAGATTTACGCATGTTGCCACGGCATAGGGTCTTATTGGGGCTGGAACAGCTGGGCGTGGAAGACGCTGACCTGAAAATGATAGAAAAATTAATTCGTCTGCCGCACGGGATAATATTGGTTACCGGCCCTACCGGCAGCGGTAAGACTACTACTTTATACGCTGGCCTTAGCCGCATAAATGCCACGGATAAGATGATCGTAACAGTTGAAGATCCCGTAGAATACCAGCTGAAAGGCATTAACCAGATACAGGTCAAACCGAAGATCGGGTTGACCTTTGCTGAAGGGTTGCGGTCAATTTTACGCCAAGATCCAAATATCATTATGGTCGGGGAAATTCGCGATCCGGAAACAGCGGAGATAGCTATCAGGGCTTCCTTGACCGGACATTTGGTTTTTAGTACTCTTCATACTAATGATGCCTGCGGGGCGATTACCAGACTGGTTGATATGGGTATACCTCCTTATCTGGTTTCTTCTTCAGTAGAAGCGGCGTTAGCACAAAGACTGGTTCGCAAGCTTTGTCTTAAGTGCCGGGTGCAGTATGCCATGGATGAGGAAATGGCTAAAGAATTAGGATTGGATCCAGCGGATATCTGCAGCCGGGAGATATATAAAGCTTCAGCGACAGGTTGCCAGGAATGCAATTATATGGGATATAAAGGCCGGACCGGTATTTACGAATTGCTGCTCATTGATGATGAAATCAGGCGATTGATCGTAGAGAAAGAGCCGATCAGCGTGATCAAGAAGAGAGCCATGAATTCGGGAATGAGAACTCTGGCCATGGATGGATTCAATAAAGTGTCTCAAGGCATAACCAGTATTGAAGAAGTACTCAGGGTGACATAAATGGGTTTGTATAAATTCAAGGCCAAAGCCGGCGACGGGTCAGTCATTACTGATGTCCTGGAGGCTGACAATAAGAAAGCGGTTATCAAGCATCTTCAGGAAAAAGGTCTTTTCCCGGTCAGTATTACTGAAGAACATGACCGGATAAGCAGCCGCAAATACTTAAAAGCGAAAATAAACCGTTCTGACCTGGTGATTTTTCACCGTCAATTAGCTGATGGTTTGAAAGGTGGCCTTTCCCTGGTGAAAGCTTTGGAACTTTCCTATAAACAAACCGAAAGCCACCAACTGAAGAAGGTGATCGGAGAGATCGGAGAACAGCTGCAGAAAGGCCAGTCTCTCTCTTTGGCCCTGGAAAAATATCCTGATATTTTTGATTCTATGCATATCGGTTTGATCAAAGCCGGGGAAACAGGCGGAATGCTGGACGCCAGTCTTGAGCGTATCGCCAATTATCAGGAGAAAGACCAAGTGCTTATCAGCAGAGTAAAGACCGCTATGGCTTATCCATTGGCAATGTTATTTATCGGCGTGGGTACGGTTTTATTCCTGCTGGTGCTGGTGATACCAAAATTCAGCCTGCTTTTCCAGGATGTGGAAGGGTTTTTACCTTTACCTACCCGGATATTGATAGGATTAAGTAATTTTTTTATTCATTGGTGGTTTATATATGTGCCTGGCCTTATCTTGCTTACGGTATGGTTTCAAAGATATATTAAAACCCCACAGGGTAATCTTTGGTTCGACAAGCTGAAATTAAATACTTTTATTATCGGCAAGGTCATTAGATATGAAATGGTAGTAAGATTCACCCGCACGCTTGGTGTTTTGCTGACTAATGGCATACCTATGATCAGTGCCCTGGAAATAGCTAAAAAAGCAGTGGGGAATACTCTCGTCAGTTTGGAAATAGAACGCCTTTATACCGAGATCAAATCAGGCAAGGGATTGGTGGAACCCTTGTCCAGAAGCCTTGTTTTCCCACCGGTGGTAAGTGATTTGATCGCCGCCGGGCAGGAAGTAGGCAGTTTGGAACTATCTTTGCAGCGCGTCGCTGATACTTATGAGATGAAGGTTGAAAATATGCTTAAAACTATGACCGGGCTACTGGAACCGGCGGTGATCGTGCTGATGGGCTTGGTAGTTGGATTTATTGTCCTGGCTATGTTATTGCCGATTTTTGAAATTAGCGGGACGATTAAATAGCAATCCCTATTAATATCGGGCATCAAAATTGAATACTGGGAACAAGCGAGGAATAAAAAGCAAAAATATAGGAGCTAGTAATGAAGCAGATTAATAACAAGGAAGGTTTTACGTTAATTGAAATAATGCTGGTGGTGGTGATCATCAGTATCCTGGTAACGGTAGTCCTGCCGCGCTTGACTGGCCGGACCGAGCAAGCCAGGATTTCCGCCACCCGCCTGCAGATCGAAAATGTGGGAATGGGGCTGGACGCTTTTGAGCTTGATATCGGCCGTTATCCGACTACTTCCGAGGGGCTGAAGGTTTTGTTGGTTAATCCGGGTAATACCAAGAAGTGGAATGGCCCTTATCTGAAAAAAGAAGTTCCCCTGGATCCATGGGGAAACGCGTACATTTATAACGCGCCGGGCAAGCATAATAATGATTATGATCTGTATAGTTTTGGCTCAAACGGAGTAGAGGGTGGAGATGACGATATCGGTAATTGGACGGAAAAAGCGAAAGAATAACGGTTTTACCCTGATCGAACTGGTTTTAGTCCTGTCTATCGCGATAATACTGATATTGCTGTCTATGCCTACTTTCAGTAAAGTATATATGGATACTAAATTAAAAAACTCAGTCCAGGGTATTGCCTGGACATTGCGCTATGCGTATCAGTCTGCTATTACCGAAGGAGTGCGCTATCGCGCGCATTTTGATGTTTTATCCGGTATTTATTGGCTGGAAAAACAGCAAGAGGGCTCTCTCTCAACCTTTGCTAAAATAAACACAGCTTTAGTTAAGGAAAAAATACTGCCGGCTGGTATTTCTTTTAAAAGCGCTGAGCTGGTGGATATTATTATGTCTCCTTCCGGATTTAGCGATAGCGCCTCTATCTATGTGACTGATGATAAAGATAAGGTGTATACTATATTCTTTTCAGGGCTAACCGGCCAAGTAACGGTATTGGATTATGAAAAACAACGATCATAACGGTTTTATGTTGATAGAGATATTGATCGCTTTGGCGATCTTATCATTGGGCCTGGTTGTCCTGATCCAGTCGATGAGCTCCACTTTAAAAACAGTGTCCAAATCCTGGCGATTGGTTGAGGCCACGAATCTGGCTGAATCCAAATTAGCCCAGATAAGATCTGGTTATTGTGATTATGGTGTCAGCCGAGGCGATTTTGGCGATAGCAACCCTGGTTTTTCCTGGGAGATCGAAGCCCTGCCCGCGTTTGAACATGTTGATAAGATCAGCCTAAAAATACTATGGTCAGAGAATGATGAAAAGAAAAATATCCTTATTGAAACGCTGCTGGCTAAAAAATAAGCGTGGATTTACCTTGGTGGAAATGCTTATTGCCAGCTTGATTTTATCTCTGGTGATTAGTACCGTGTATTTTACTTACCGGACCGCGCTGAGCAATTCCCGTGATCTACAGGAAAAACTTGAATTGCACCAGACAGCCCAGGGGGCTTTGGCAATGATCAGTGCGGATTTGCGCGGCGCATGCGGTGAATTGACTGGGTCTAAGGAGAAAATGGATTTTGTTACCAGCCATGTTGGCTCGTATTACCGGGAAAGAAGTATCGGTCTGGCTGGAGTTGAATATTTTGTAAAGGATGGTTTGGTCAAAAAAGAAAAACTACCGGAAGGACTGGCTAAAGGACTGAAAAAAGAAGCTCGAACTACCTTGGTCTCTCCTTTGATAACGGAGCTTGTTTTTAGTTATTTTGACAACAGCCAGTGGTCTTCTGAGTGGGATTATAAGGTCCGCAGAAAATTGCCGCAAAGCGTAAAAACGTATATGGTTGTGACTAACTTGGATCAGCAACATCCTAAAAAAATCAGGGTGGAAACGATTATTCCTGTTTATAGCGGACAATGACTGTTAATAACCATATAGTAACACTAAACTGCTATTATTAGTCGTTGACAAAGTTAATTTCTATGATAATATTATATTGGTATCATCAATAATTATATCATCAAATACAGGAAATATGCTCAGGAGAGAGGCATATTTAATGGGATTAATTTATACTATAATAGGTAATAGAATGACCAATTGTGCAGCCATTGCGTTGTGCGATTGGTTTTTATTATTAAAGGGGGACTCAATGGTCAGTCGTTTAGCGCGGGTAGGGTGTTTCTTGGCAGGGATGTTCTTGGCCACAGCAGGTTTGGTATATGGCACTCCGATAGGTAATACCGATAACAAGATTCTGTTGGTAGTAAGTAATCCTCTTTATAATGAACAAATAGTGAAAGATGCCTTGGATATATACCGGCAAGATATATTGCAGGAAGGCTGGTCTAGTGAAATCCTGTTAGTAGACAGCAGTTGGACTATCTTCACCTTGAAAGAGAGTATTAGATCATACTACCAAAACGGCTATAAGGGGCTATTTTTTATCGGATCTGATACGTATATACCTACACCGTTTTGGGAAGTACATCCCATGGATTATGGCGAATGTCCGGTTGATCTATATTATGCTGATCTGGACGATTGGACTGATCTGAATAATGACGGGGCTTTTGATAGCTATTATACTAAAATGGAAAATGGTGTGCCTGTTGTTGAGAATGGTAGATATATTGCTGACGAAACCAAACCAGCCAACCCAAATAATCCGTTTTTCGCGCCTGAACTGTTCTTTTCCAGGATCTCGCCGGCTTCTATCATGGATACATATTCATTATCGGATGAAGTGAAATATATCGTGAATTATTTTGCCAAGATACATAAGTACAGAATGACTGGCGGGGATCTGAGCTGGAAACTATGCGATCGGGGAACCTATTTCCAGACCGGCGGGGGATCTGAAACTAAGTCATTGCTGGATTTTTATTTTCAGAACTATATGTCAGCAACAACAGCCATTGAAGCCAGGAGTTCAAACCGGGCAAACTATATAAAATATTTGCAGCTGGGCGATCAGTTTTTCCGGGCTAATGCCCATTGTTCGGGAGATGGGGTTGTTTTTGAAAAATACAATTCGAGTACCGATACCATATCGCCAACCGATAACTGCGAATGGTTTGATTTCACTGTCTATAACTCTTCTTTCCCATATAACATTGATAATTGGGAAAATTCCATATCCCCGAAAATATATTTCTATGATATGGGGCATTGCTCTGCTTTAAAATATGCCAGGAGAGTGAAAAATTCACCTTTTGATCCATATACAATAATAGCAAATAAAAATATAGGTAGTTTATTTTTATTAAAAGGCAAGTATCTGTTAAACGTTGCGGGATCCTCAGGCTCCGGCGGCCCGGAAATAGACGTGAAGTTTTACGAGGATCTGGCTGATGGTATACCAGTTGGCCTGGCTTTTAAAAATTGTTTGCTTAGGAATAGCTGGAACAAGAGCAATGAGCCTAAAAGTGAGTTCTTTGGCGATCCTTTGATCCGCTATAATATCCCGCCAAAAGGGCAATACCTGTCGGATCTTCTTTATCGCTCTGCTTCTAATGGTTGGAGTACGATGAAGCTTGATAAAAGTATCGATAATAAGGCTCTCTTAATTAGGGGAGAACAATATCCAAAGGGGTTGGGAGTGCATTCGTTCTCAGCTGCTGCTACACCGGCGGAAACAGTGTATTTCCTGGATAAGAGATATTCCCGTTTTGTATCTGATATCGGGATAGATGACGAAGTTAACGGTCAGGGGTCGGTGATCTTTGAGGTCTGGGGCAGCACTTCAACGCTTAGCAGCCAGAAGCAGTTGTTTAGCAGCGGTACGGTTAAGGGAACGGACGAAATTAAAAAAGTTGACGTTGACTTGGCAGGTATGAATTGGCTGGTATTGAAAGTTTTTAACAACGGAGACGGCAATACCTGTGACCACGCGGATTGGGCTGATGCCAGGATCATAAAAGAAACATTCCTGAGCGAACTGGTATGGAACAGCGCGGAAAACGGCTGGGGACAGGTCAAATCGGATAAAAGCACGGACGACAATATCCTCAGCATTAACGGTACTAAGTATTTTAAAGGCCTTGGCGTACATTCTTATTCAAAGATAGTCTATCCTATCAGCAGTAAATATTCCAGGTTCATCTCCCATATTGGAGTGGATGATGAATGCGGCGGCCAGGGGTCAGTGACCTTTGAGGTCTGGGGTAGCTATACGGATCTTAATTCATTGGTAAAAATATTTGACAGCGGCACAATGAAAGGCGCAGCTCCGTCTAAAAAAGTAGATTTGACTGTGACCAAGATGCAATATCTTGTCCTGATAGTCAAAGACAATGGCGACGGTGGTTCCTGTGATCACGCTGTTTGGGGGAATGCCAGATTGATCGACAATAGGCAGCTAATCGTTGAAAACTACAATTGCCAGGAAAAATATCTTAGCGACCTGCCCATGGCCACTGTTCCGGTAAACGGCTGGGGGGCAGTGAAATTAAATAAGAGTACTGATGATCATGCTATCACTTTGAACGGCAGGCAATATTATAAAGGTCTGGGTGTTCATTCTTCTTCCGAAGTTTCTTACCAATTAGGTAAAAAATACGAGAGGTTTATTTCAGATATAGGCGTGGATGATGAGTCTGGAAACCAGGGATCAGTTATTTTCGAGGTCTGGGGAAGCACGGCGGTATTAAATTCCCAGGTGAAGTTATATGATAGCGGCGTAATGCGCGGCAATGGAGCGGCCAGGAGAGTGAATGTTAAGGTTTCAGGACTGGAATACATAACTTTAAAAGTAAAGGATAATGGTGACGGCGGTACTAGTGATCATGCTGATTGGGCTGATGCCCGCATAGTGACTGTTAATAATGCTTATACCAGTTCTTACAATTATATCAGCGACTTAAACTGGCTAAGCGCCCAGACTGGATGGGGTACAGTTAATAAGGACTTAAGTTGTGATAAAAATATCCTGAAGATAAGTAATACCACCTATGCCAAAGGCATAGGAACACATGCTAATTCCGAGATTGTCTATCAGATCGGCAAACAATATTCAAGATTTACCGCTGAAGTGGGGGTAGATGCCGAAAGTCAGGGCCAAGGTTCGGTGGTTTTTGAGATCTGGGGCAGTTATGGCGACCAGGATAATAAATTCAAGATGTATGACAGTGGCTGGCTGCGCGGGACAAATGATGCCAAGAAAGTAGATATTGATGTTAACAATATCGAATATCTTTATTTAAAAGTAACTGATAACGGTGATGGTGGTAATTATGATCATGCTGATTGGGCTGACGCTAAACTGTTAAGGATTGTCTGGTTTGCCTCTGATTATACGCCAGAGGCGTCATGGTTAAGTGATTTTTCCTGGTGGACAACCCCGTTAAATGGCTGGGGTGGAGTAAAAATAGACAAAAGTACCGACAACCACACCCTTACTATTCAAGGCCAGCAATATTATAAAGGATTGGGAGTTCATTCGTATTCCGAGATCGTCTATAAATTAAATAGTAAGCCCTATTCAAGATTTACCTGCGATGTTGGGGTGGACGATGAATGTAGTGGGCAGGGGTCCGTGGTTTTTGAAGTTTGGGGCAGTTATGATGACATTGGTAGTAAATTTAAATTATATGACAGTGGCACAATGCGTGGCGGAGACGCGGCTAGAAAAGTAGATCTTAATATCGCTAATATGAGGTTTTTAGTATTGATCGTGAAAGATAATAATGACGGCAAAACCTGTGATCACGCGGATTGGTGTAATCCTCAAGTAAGCCGTAATGGTTGTGCGATAGCCGCTGGTTATGAAAGTAAGCCTAATCAAACACCTAAGATCACAACTGATCTGCGCAACAAAACTGCTATTTCCGGGCAGTTATTCACGCTCACGCTGGTAACTAACGATACTGAGAACAATCCTTCGATCATGAGTATATCTGGCCTGCCTGCAGGAGCGACCTTTAACGGGAAGACCTTATCCTGGACACCGACTACTGCCCAGGCTAACCAGACATACCGGATGATACTAAAGTCTGTGGATAACTATGGCCGTATTTATACGGAAGAATTTGCGATCTTTGTAAAATAGTCGGACTGTTATTGCAAAAAAAGATTAAAAGTGATATGCTAACGGATAATTATTAATGATTATCCGTTAGCGGTTTTAAAGGCCTGGCTATAGATTAACATCCTGTAAATACGGGGTCTATCAATTTGCTTAATACGGGAAACAAGCTGTTTCGGAAGAAAAAAAGTCTTTACTTGAGTCTGGTCATAACCTGGGCTGTGAGTTGTATATATTTTGATATAAAACTGTATGACCCGGCTTTTTATCAAGCCAACATACTGTCAGAAGCCGGGATCACGGTTTTTATCCTTTGCTTGAACTTATTCTGGTTCTATGGGTATTATCATTTATTTTTTACCCTTTATTCATATTTCCTGGTAAAAGTCCCGCGGTATTCATTGCCGCCTCTCCTTAAAAACCCCCGGGTAGCATTATTTTATACTACAAAAGATGATTTCCAGGAAAAAGCTCTGGAATCTTGCCTGAAACAAACCTATGATAATTTTGTGGTTTTCATATTGGACGATTCAATAGATGAGGGGATCAAGGCCAGGATAGAGGCTTTTGTTTCGACTTATTCCCAGGTAAGACTATTGCGCCGGGAGCGACAACAAGGATTTAAGGCCGGGAATCTTAATAACGCTCTCCGGCAAATAGGCAATGAATACGAGTATTTTGCCGTTAGTGACGCGGATAGTATTTTTCCTGAAGATTTTCTGGAAAAACTGCTGCCTTATTTTCTCCTGGATGAAAAGATCGCTTTTGTCCAGGCGAACCAAAAAGCTAATCCAAGGCAAGCCAGTGAATTTGCCAGGATCTTTGCTTTCAATACTGATTTGCATTGGAATCATTATGTGCCGGTAAAAGAACAATATGGCTTCATGATGTTTTATGGCCATGGAGCCATAGTCAGGACCAAGGCTTGGGAGGAAGTGGGTGGCTTCCCGGAAGTTGCCAGCGAAGACTTGGCTTTTTCTTCTCTTTTACGGGAAAAGAATTATCAGGGTATTTTTGCCAGGGAGGTCTATTGCTACGAAGAATTCCCGTCGACCTATAAACGGATGCGCAAACGCAACAACCGCTGGTCTAAGGGAGCCGCTGAATATCTTGAAAAATATTTCCCATCGTTCTTTAAAAACAAAAATGTCAGTTGGGTGGAAAAGATCGATGTCTTTATTTCCGCCGGTAGTTTGTTGCTAGCTTTGCCTTTTTTAGCCTATATTATCGTAGCGGCCATAGTTCTGCCGTATAGCCAGCATATTTTCAACCTTAATATCCCCGTCCATTTAGTCTATCCGGTTAATCCGGCTAATTTCCTGGATTTCGTAGCTCATATACAGTATAAAGTATACTGGACTTTTGATTTTTTCTTGATCATGCTGATAACCTCTAGTGCCCAGCTCTGGCCGGTAGTGATCGATTTGATCAAGAAACCGGCATACATGTTACGGTATTTGGTTGTTTTTACCTATGTTTGCCTGGCTACTGTTTTAATATCTTCTTTGGATTTTATTGAGTATATAGCTACAAAAAAGGCGCAATTCCTGGTCACGGGAGAAATAACTCATCAAGACTCCTATGCCCGGGAAAATAAGATCATTTTCCTGGAAGTTTTATTTGGGATATATATGTTATATCTTACTTATACTACTGCCAATGTTTGGACTCTGATCATTGGACTTAGTCTTATCTTGAACCCATTGGTAATAAAGTATGACCTGGAGAGCCGAGCTTTGAATAAGTTGCTCTATCTGCCGTTTTTTCTAAATATCATGTTGCTGGTTTTGATCAGCAGGTCCTTGGAGTAAGACCTTGTCTGAAATGTGGTTTTATGTTACTATGTAAAGCATGAAAAATAATAGCGGGGTCGCTTTAATAGTAGTATTGTGGATATTAGTGATACTGGAAGTGGTTATAGGCGGTTTGGTCTATATTGCCAGGCTACAGGCCAGGATCAGTAATTATCGCTATCGCGAATGTCAAGCCCGGGCTATTTCCAGAAGCGGTATTGAACGGGTAATAGGGACTATTTATGAAATACAGGGGCAGAAGAATATTGATGAAAGCTTCCCGGAAATATATCCCCGCTCCTTAAGTGGAGAAATTGGCGACGGACAATACGCTATCCGTCTGGTTAATGAAGAAAGCAAGATAAATCTTAATACTGCTTCAAAAGCAGTGCTGGAAAAAGTATTTGTCGCTTCAGATCTGACTAATAGCGCGATTGTTCTTGATCTTGTTTGCCAATATCACGCCAATGGCTGGAAACTGAAAACCATCAGGGAATTATTACTGCATGAGAACATCAGTGAAGAAATGGTGGCCAAAATAGGGGCTATAGCCACTGTCAATAGCAATGGGAAGATCAATATCAATACTGTTTCGGCTGAGCTGTTGAAAGATTTACCGGGGATGACCGCTAAAGAAGCGGAAAAGATCATTAATTACCGTATTGGCCTTGACCATTTGTCCGGGACGATCGATGACCAGTATATTGACGAAAAAATATTATCCCAACTTATTGACGGGGCGATAATAAACCAGAATAAGGAATTATTTTGCTATCAAGCCGAGACTTTTCAGGCGGTATGCACAGCTTGTTATGACCGGATTTACAGAAAAATTACGGCCTATCTTTATTATGACGCGATTAATCGTGCGGTAAAAATAATTTATTGGCAAGAGGATTGAATGTTTTGGCCTAAAGTAGTAACCAGCATTGATATCGGTACGACCGCGATAAAGATCATTCAACGCAAAAGGACTTCTCACGGTTGGATCGTAACAGAGGCGGTTAAGAAAGAAATCCCTTTGGAAATAAGGATGAATGACCAGGAAAGCCGTGATTTTATTGTCGCTTTCTTGCGAGAATCTTTCAGCCAATCGTCTCATGAATTAAAAGCAAATATAATACTAAGTGTTAATCGCGGGTCCGCGATCATAAAATTCATCAAGCTACCATCCACCGATGGAGACGAAATCTCTAAAATGCTTCCTTTTGAAATAGAAAAGCACCTTCCTGTTTCTTTAGGCAAGGCAGTGATCTCCAGTCAAATTGTTGGCGAAGACATTGAGGGAGAAACCAGGATCAGCAATATAGCCTTAGTTATGGTGAGAAGAGATATTGTTGATGAAAGGATAAGCTTGCTTTCAGCGGCTGGACTGAAGCCGGTAATGATCAATTTAAGTTCTTTTGGCCTATATAACCGGTTTAAGCAATTGTATGGTAACAACCAGGAATCCCAGGCTATTATCGAGATCGGTACCAATAATACAGAGGTTAATATTATCAGCGACGGGAAATTGAAATTTACCCGCAGTGCGCCGATCGGTGGCGCGACTTTGAATCAAATATTGCAAAAGAACCTAAAAATTAATTTGCTCGAAAGTGAACGGGTAAAGCTGGCAGAGCCGGTTTTTGAAAGATCGGAACTTCAAAAGAGCAGCAGGGCTTGGGGGGAAGAACTGGTGCGTGAGATAAATCAATCCCTGGATTCTTTCCGGCTGGAAAATAAAACAACAGAAATAACCAAGCTGTTAATAAGCGGCGGCGGCAGTGAATTGCCCGGGCTGAAAGAGTTCCTGGAACAAAAACTTGGTATCCCGACAATATATTTGGGGGCCACACAGGATGAGGCGGAAAAAACGGAAGGGTCCCATCCGGAAAATAAACCTTCATTGCAGATAGCCTTAGGATTGGCTTTGCAGTTATCAGGGAAATCCTGGCCAGGGATAAATCTGGTGCCGGCGGATATATTGGATACCAGAAGCAATATCAAAAAGAAGAAATATTCTATTTTGCTGGCGGTAATCGTGGGGGTATTGGTAATATATGCCAGTGCCCATAGTTACCTGGTTTTGGATAATAAGAAAAAAGAGATAGCCAGGATCAACACGGAATTAGCAGCTATAAAGGATGATGTTGCCCAAGCCAGGGATTTGCAGAAGAAAACCGTGCTATATCGTGGCTGGCTGGATGACCGTTCCCAAGTGCTGGAAGGATTAAGGGTGATTTCAGTCGCTGCGACACCGGAAATATATATTGATCATCTGGTATATGATTCTCTGGGGCAGGTTAGTATTCGCGGCAAGACTAAGTCATATATCGCGGTTACCAGGTTTGTTTTACAGCTCGATCAAGCGCACCATTTTGCCAAAGTAGCCATGAAAGAATCACGAGAAGCGCAGTATGGCAATCAAAATCTTATCGAATTTGCCATTGATTGCCAGTTAAAGGATGCGGTGACCGAATGATTCTGCGAAAAAGAGAAAAAATGATCTTCTGGCTTTGCCTGGTTATCGTCGGGATTACCGTTATATATGTTTTCGCGATAGAGCCTTATTATCAATACTGGCAAGGTATTGATGGGACTCTAAGGGCAAAACAGCAGGTCTTAACAAAAAGCAAAGCATTGCAAGAGCAAAAGGAAGACTTGGAGAAAGATTATTCCCGGCTGAGAAAATTATTGCCGGCTCAGGGTGCTATTGGTGAATATGCTTCGCGCTTTATCATTAAGGTGGAACGGATCGCCCGGGATAATGGGGTCAATAAGATCAGCAGTATTACTCCTTTGCCGATCAAACAGGCTGAGGGTTATCAGATAATAGCGGCGCAAATAAACATGGAGGCCGGGATTGGCAGTTTGACCAGGTTCTTGTATGTACTGGCTACGGGACCTAATCTCATGCGTATCGAAAGCTTGCAAGTGAACAATAGTATTGAGAATCCCCATCCGCTCAAGATCCAGGTAGTAGTTTCAACTATGTATATAGATGCAGGGGGAGAGAGCGCTTTATGAGGCATATATGCCGATACTTGTTCCTGATTTGCCTAATCCTGCAATTTAATGCCCCGGCTCTTTTTTGCAAGCCATATTCTTTTTATGGTATAATCGAGCAGAAAAATGTCTTTAAGCCACTTTGGGAAGCCGGTAGCGTAAAACAGGTTAATACGGAAGATGCAGAGAAAAATAAGCTGGAAGAACAAAGAAAGATAGAAGTGGAACGCCGTAAGGTAGAAGAACAACGTTTGATCGAGACCAAAAAGAGGGAGTTGCCACAGAATTTTATATTAAGCGGTGTTGTTTTCGATGGTACTAATACATCGGCTTTGATCACTGACCAAAAAAGCGGTATTGGAGGAAGCTATAAGGTCGGGGATGAATTGGACGGGGCAAAGATTTTCAAAATAGATGAGAACGCGCAGATAGTTTATCTTGATTATGAGGGTAAATTTCAAGTGATGCTCAAGATAAAAGCTACGCGCTAAGGGGGTATTAGTGAAATTGTTTAAGACAAAAGCAGTGAGAATACCGGTAACTAGCATGCTTATTTTATTTTTGGTCGGGACTTTATCCGCCGCAGAATATGGCTCTGGTCAGAACAATGTAATGCCGGCGCCTTCATCTCTAGAGCAAAAACCGCCGGAAGATGGCGGCCTGTCGCAACCGCAGCCTGTAATAAGCGAACCGCCGGTTGCCGCTACTGTTTCTTCACCGGAAGCTATAATCAAATCGATTCCAGAAGAGAAGAAAGCGCAACTTATTTCTTTGAATTTCCAAAATACCGAGATCAGTTTAGTCCTGAAATTTTTTAGCGAAGTAACCGGCTTAACGTTTATTTTAGGTGATAATGTACGAGGTAATGTAACGGTAATAAGTAATAAGCGCATCCCCATTGATGAAGCCCTGGATATGCTACAGTCAATCCTGGAAATAAAAGGATTGACCATGGTCCGTTATGAGAACATGGTAAAAGTAGTGACCCAGTCCGAAGCAACGCAAAAAAGCATTGAGATCAGGACCGGATCATCATCTCAAGTGGGAGACGACCGGCTTGTTACTCAGATCATTCCCTTAAAATATATTGTGGCCAATGAAGTAAAAAATGACCTGCAACCACTTATTTCGCGTAATGGTAATGTGGTTGTTGATGAACGGACCAATGCTCTTATCTTAACAGATGTTGGTTCCAATATTAAAAAGATCATGAAAGTTTTGGAAAATATTGATGTGCAAATATACGGTGATAAGGTCAGGATTGAGATCATTAGCTTGCAGAATAGTGAAGAGACGGCCTTGGCGGCTAAAATGAAGTCAATCCTGCTGACATCTAAACCCCGTATCGTGAATTATCTGGAGATCATTCCGGATAATCGTCTTCATGCGCTTATAGTGATAACCACACAGAATAGTCTTCCCGTAGTCAAGGACTTAGCTCTTAAACTGGACCGGGAAACTACTATGGCTAATGACAACACCAGGGTGTTCTTCCTGCAGAATTCCAAAGCTGCCGACATCGCCAAAATATTAAGCGAGATGCTAAAATCCGGATCTAATGTAGTGATTGATGGCGGATTTAATGTCGTAATTGATGACCGTACAAATAGCCTTATTATAACCACAGCTACCCAAAATTATTCTCGTATTCAACGAATAATAGAACAATTAGATATAAGAACGGCGCAGGTGCTTATAAAAGCTTTGTTGGTAGAAGTAAGCCTGACTAAAGAGAACAAGCTTGGTATCGAATGGTCCTATAACCAGGGCTGGGGAGAGAATAATCCTAAAATGTCCGGTACTTTGCAACAAAGTTTTGGGGTGAGTAATTTTATTGGTGATGGCCTTAAATATTCTGTCTTGAAGAGTGATAATTCCCTTTCTGCTTTATTGCAGGTGTTAGCAACTGATCAAAAAGTGAATATCCTTTCCACCCCGCAGGTCCTGGCTAGTAATAACCAGGAAGCAACTATTAAAGTTGGCGAAGAAGTGCCTATTTTAAAAGAAGTGCATTTTGTAACCGATGAAGCCGGTCAGCTCCAAACCGTAAAAACCTATGATTATAAAAATATATCTATTGAATTAAAGGTTACCCCGCTTATAAATACGACTAAAGACGTGGCTTTAGATGTGTCTCTCTCTATTAAGAAGATCTTGGGCACGAATGCGGAACTCAACGCGCCCATACTGGCTACTCGTGAAGCAAAAACGAAAGTGGTGGTCCAAGACGGACAGACTATTGTGATTGGCGGGTTGATCAAAGATGATGATTCTTATTCCGATAGCAAAATACCTTTATTAGGCGATATTCCTCTCTTGGGCTGGCTGTTTAAAAAGCAGGGTCTGACCAAAGAGAAAACAGAATTGATAGTTTTTATTACCCCATATGTGGTCTTGAATGCGAATGACGCGGATAAGCTTACTAAACAAGAAGAGTCAAAAGTTTCGATTAAAACGACTCCTAACAAGATATCGGCAAAAATTTTGTATGACCGGGCAGCTGAGGAATACCGGAATAATAATTATCAGGGTGCGATTGAACAATGGCGGCAGGTGATCGAGGCTGCTCCGGCGTCAGTGTGGGCAAAAAAAGCCGAGAAATATATTAAAAAAGCCGAGTTGAAATTAAACAAAAAACAATAACTGCTATTAAAAGCTTATACACTGTGATAAGGAAAATAATTTAAGTTCGATAAAGCGAGGTAAGCTATGATTACGGAAGTATTTAGCGGGACAGAACGTCGACAAGCGCTGCGTATAAAATTTGATGGACAAGGAGAGATAAAGGGTAAAAGCATGGATGGTTTAGTTCACGCTATTACCTGTCATTTTCTTAATCTGAGCGAAGGGGGCGCCTGTCTAAAGACCAATGTTCCTGTTACTGAAAACAGTGAATTAAACCTTAATTTTAAATTGCCTGGCTTGCTGAATATGCATTTGAGTAGTACCGCCACGGTAGTTTGGTGTATATTACAGCCAGAAGAGCAATGCTATCTAGTCGGTATCGCTTTCCGTTCCTTTAAAGCTACTGAGTTAACAGCTTTGCGTAGTTTTATCTAT
Organism: bacterium; assembly: GCA_028712365.1. Taxonomy (GTDB): domain Bacteria; phylum CAYTYR01; class UBA6262; order UBA6262; family UBA6262; genus UBA6262. The sequence continues at coordinate 4,336 of JAQTQE010000022.1, read as the reverse complement.
ATCCAAAATAAGAGAGGAAACGTATTATAGACCAGGGGGCTATTGTGTTGGTAAAGATCAAACGACTATCCGTGCTGGCTATTTTTTATGTATTAATAAAGGTCAGTCCATTAATTGCGCTGGAAAATTATAACGGTTATGGCGGTTATGTGATCGGTGACCACAGGATCGTCGGTTTGGCCGGAGCCTATTTGGCCAAATCGAATGACCTGAACGCGGTTAATTATAATCCAGCTGGATTGATCTTCTCAGCGGCTACACTGGATGCCGGTATCGCCCATAGTAAAATAGATAATTACCAGACCGACTTCGACAATAATGGCTCCAAAGACAGTTTCCCTTTGACTTATTGGTTTGGCGGGATCATTGGCCGGACCCACCGGCCTGGTTCCTGTTATAATATAGCTTTGGGATTGGTTTATAATACTCCTTATGCTGCCGAACAGAATTTTGACGGGAAATGCTTATCTGCCACTACTTTGGAAAAATACGACTTAGGGTTGGCTATAAATTCTTTTACCATCCCGGTTGCTTTGCAGTTGAGTCCTAATCTGGCTGTTGGCGTTAATATTAACAATTACAGCGTAGAGGAAAACATCTGTCTTAAATTCCCGGTTTATTATCCTGGCACAACTACTGTTTTTGACCAGGTGGATATAAATGATGAACAGGAAATGAGCGGTACCAGTGTTGATCTCGGTATACTTTATAAACCAACGGAAAAATTGTCTTTGGGCGCGGTGTTTAAACCGGAAATAACCTTTAATTTTGAAGAAAAGAGGTTTTTCGGACAAATGACCCAACAGGAAACCGGGATCCAATGGTATCGCAGTGTAAGCTTGCCAAGGCGGGCTGGTATCGGCGCTAATTATGAATTATCTTCAAATATTGCTATCTCTCTGGATGCCAATTACATTGGTAAGCAGGATAATACGGTTCTAGTCGGTTCGGGATTGGTTGCGGGGATGGAAAACTATGAATTTAAGGATAAAGGCGTCTATGACCTGCATTTAGGCGGCAATTATTTTTGGCAGATTAGCCAAGACCTGCAAACTGACTGGCGCGCCGGGACTTACTATGAACCGTCGCGGGTCAAAAAACTGGACAGCCGCTGGCATTATACCGGTGGCCTGCAAATTAATTGGTTGTATTTTATGTTTGGTTTCGGGTATGATAAAGCCATTGATTATCAAAATATGGTCACTGTAGTGGCTTTAGTGATAAGGAGATAGCCGAATGGTAAGTGAAATATATACCGGCCCGGACCGCAGACGGGTCTCACGCATAAAATATGAAGGCCCGGCACAAGTCGCTGGTAAGGGCCATGATGGCATAATGCATTCTGAACTCTGTTCTTTTGTGAATCTTAGCGAGAATGGCTGTTGTGTCAAAGCGCCCATCGGTTTCAATGACGGAGTTGAGCTTTCAATAACTTTTAAATTACCCGGATTGCTGAATATTTTTGTCCGGTCCACGGTTAAAGTGATCTGGTGCACTTTATATCCCATGGAACGTTGTTATTTGTTAGGATTGGCTTTTGGCCAGTTGAATTCATATGATCTTACCGCCGTAAGAAGCTTTATTATGACCGAAGTCAGGAATCAAAAGGAAATCCCTTGATTTAGACTGTAATCTATGTTAAAATACAATGCCCGATGGAAGGCGGTCCCTTTGCCTTCCTTGTTTTATCTTGGTAAGCTTCTTGACACTAAGGCTGGGTAGCTCAGTTGGTAGAGCAGCGGACTCATAAGCCGTTGGTCGCGAGTTCAACTCTCGCCCCAGCCACTTATATCACTAATAAATACCGAATGACAGCGAATTAAGCGAATTAAATTCGTGTTATTAGCTGTCATTCGAGTAATTCGAGTTGATTATGTTAGTTAAACAAGTAGAAGCATTCATTGAAAAACAAGATCTTTTAAAGAAAGGCGATAGGATCCTGGTAGCCGTATCAGGCGGTATTGATTCAGTGGTTTTGTTACGAGTGCTCAGGATCCTCAGTCCTAAGTATCATTGGGATATCCAGTTAGCGCATTTTAATCATTCTCTGCGGGGGCGGGCTGCTGATCGTGATGCGGCTTTTGTCCGCGAGCTAGCTGTTACGCAGGCTCTCCCTTTTTATGTGCAGAAACAGAATGTACGAAAATATGCCCGGGAAAAGGGGCTTTCTATTGAAGAAGCCGCTCGCTCATTACGCTATGAATTCCTGGAAAAAATCGCACAAGATATCAATGCTGACAAGATTGCTATAGCGCATAATGCCAATGACCAGGCAGAAACAGTGCTTTTATTCCTGCTGCGTGGCGCCGGGAAAACAGGATTAGCCGGAATGCCGGTTACACGGGGTAAGATTGTCCGGCCATTACTATCCAGCTGGCGGAAAGATATTGAGACCTTTGCCCGGCGGAACAAGTTGCTTTTCCGGACCGATGTTTCAAACCTGCAAACAGATTACCTGCGTAACCGGATCAGACTTAAATTATTACCGGAATTAGCTGAAAAATATAATCCTCAAATCTACCAGCATCTATGGCACATAAGTTCTCTGGAAAGAGAAGAGGACCGGTTCTTGCAACAGCTGGCAATCCGGGCCGCGGCAAAATGCCTGGAACAAAAACCCGGGGTTACGGTCTTATATAACAAACGGTTTGGAAAACTGCCAGCCTGGCTGCAACGTCGCTTAGTCAGGCGTATTGCTTTGTTGTCTTATGAACAAGTTGAAAAAATTCGTGATCTAGCCAGGGGAAAGAGCCCTAATAAACTCTTAACGCTTGGCAACAAGCTTTGGTGCCGGCGTGAATATGATAAGCTTATTTTCTCCACCAGACCCGGGATAAAAAGAACTCACCAGGCGATTAGATGGCCTTTAGTTGTGCCGGGAATGATCCGCATCCCCGGACTTGGGCTAGAAATCGCGGCCAGAAAGTATAAGAAAACAGCCGGGTTCAGGGTCACTAAAGGAAGACGCTTGACCTGCCTGGATGCAGACGCCATTTCCGGTCATCTATACATACGTACGCGCCAGCCAGGAGACCGCTTTCAGCCATATGGCTTGAACGGGACAAAAAAGTTAAAAGATTACTTTATAGAGCAAAAGATTGGTATCGGTGAGCGGGATCTTTTGCCAGTGGTCGCGGATAATAAAGGGATCGTCAGTTTGTGTACCTTAGGCCGTATTGATGATCGGGTGAAAGTGACGCCACAAACGAAAACTATCATAGAAATAGAGGTATCTTAAATTGAAGAATTTTTTAAAGGGTTTAGCTTTTTGGGTATTACTAATTATCGGCTTGACTGCTTTATCACAACAAATAGGAAAAAAGCAACAGGCGGTTGATCTTCCTTACAGTACGTTTAAACAGCTGATTAAGGGAGACAGGGTGATCAGCGTGATCATCGACACTAAGAATAATGCCATCACCGGGAAATTCTATGATGATGGGAAAAAAGAGGCGGAATTTCGCGCTACGCCAGTCAATGATCCCGACCTGGTCAGGGATCTGGAGGACCATGGCGTTAAGTTCAGCGGTGAGGCAGAGAAGACCTGGTGGAGCTACCTGAATAATTTTATCTGGTATTTTGGCCCGGTCATTCTTTTGGTGGCTTTTTGGCTGTTTATGATGAAGCAAATGCAAGCTGGCGGCAAACAGGCTATGTCGTTTGGGCGCAGTAAAGCGCGTCTGCAAAATACCTCCGGCAAGCAAAAAGTAACATTTAAGGACGTAGCTGGTATAGATGAAGTGAAAGAAGAACTGCAGGAAATTATAGCTTTTTTAAAAAATCCGAAAAAATTCCAGAAACTGGGCGGTAAGATTCCCAAAGGTGTTTTATTATACGGTGCGCCGGGTACTGGTAAAACCCTATTAGCTAAAGCAGTTGCTGGCGAAGCAGGAGTACCATTCTTTTCTTCCAGTGGCAGTGAATTCGTAGAGATGTTTGTCGGGGTCGGAGCTTCCCGGGTCCGTGATCTTTTTGAGCAAGGCAAGCGCACTGCCCCCAGTCTTTTGTTTATCGATGAATTGGATGCTGTCGGGCGCCATCGCGGCGCGGGTATTGGCGGCGGGCATGATGAACGCGAGCAAACCTTGAACCAGTTATTAGTGGAGATGGATGGATTCGACACCAAAGAAGGGGTGATCCTGATAGCTGCGACGAACCGGCCGGATGTCCTTGATCCGGCTTTATTGAGGCCAGGGCGTTTTGACCGTCATATTTCCGTGGCCAGTCCTGACCTGAAAGGCCGGGAAGAAATCCTGGCAGTTCATACCCGCTCCGTGAAATTAGCTAAAGAAATTGATTTAAATGTCATTGCCCGGCGTACCCCTGGTTTTGTCGG
>JAQTQE010000021.1 GCA_028712365.1 bacterium | reverse complement strand
ATTCCAGATGATACAGGGGAATATTGAATTGGATTCCGGCGATATTGCCATTCCCAAAAGATACCGTATAGGGTATCTGCAGCAGCATCTTCATTTCACTCAACCTACCGTGCTCGAAGAATGCTGTTTGGGACTGCCGCACGGTGAAGAATATGATACCTGGAAGGCGGAAAAGATGCTTTCAGGGTTGGGTTTTTCAGAAAGCGATATGAACCGGAGCCCGTCAGAGTTTTCCGGCGGTTATCAGATCCGTTTAAATCTGGCCAAACTGCTGGTCTCCGATCCGGATATGCTGATGCTTGACGAACCCAACAACTACCTTGATATCGTAGCCATCAGGTGGCTGGAAGAATTGTTAAGATCCTGGAGGGGTGAGTTCATCCTGATCACCCATGACCGCAGTTTTATGGATCGTGTTTGCACTCATACTGTAGCCATACACCGCGCTAAAGCCAGGAAAGTAGCAGGTGATACGGAAAAGCTCTATACCCAGATAAATCAGGACGAAGAAATATACGAAAAGACCAGGCTGAATGAAGCCAAGATACGCCGGCAGACAGAGCTGTTTATCGAACGGTTCAAGGCGCGGGCCAGCTTTGCCAGTCGTACTAATTCCCGGGTGAAAAAACTTGAAAAAATGGGCGAGATGAAAGCTCTTGATAATATTCAGGACCTGGAGTTGTATTTTAACAGCGCGCACTTTGCCGCTCCCCATATGATGTCTGCCGATGACATCTCTTTTTCCTATGACGGGACAAAACCGTATTTGATAAATAAATTCTCGCTCCATGTAGGGAAAAAGGACCGCATCTGCATTATCGGTAAAAACGGCAAAGGTAAATCAACACTTTTAAAATTGCTGGCCGGAGAACTGAAACCGCTTCACGGCAAAGTAAAAAAACATCCCCTGTTGCGCACCGGCTATTTTGGACAGACTAACAAGATAGATCTTAACGACCATAATACTGTTTTGGAAGAGATCAAGAGCGCTAATACCCAATGTTCGGACAATGCCGTGCGCAATATTGCCGGAGGCCTGATGTTTTCAGGTGATCGCGCGCTCAAGAAGATCAAGGTCCTGTCCGGCGGAGAGAAAAGCAGGGTGTTGCTGGGAAAACTGCTGGTGACGCCATGCCACCTATTATTTCTCGATGAACCTACGAACCATCTGGATATGCAATCGTGTGATTCTTTGATCGAAGCGATAGATGATTTTGACGGCTCGGTAATTATGGTCACCCATAATGAAATGCATTTAAGAGCTGTGGCCACTAAGCTGATCATCTTTGATAATGATAAAGTAAGCACGTATAATGGCGGCTATGACGATTTCCTGCGCGATATCGGCTGGTCTGATGAAGAATTTGCTACAAGACAGTAAAATATTTTCAATCTACGCAGTGGATTAGATTAGGTTATTGGTGATTAATAATGATATCAAATGAAATTAAATGGCATGACTTAGAAGAATTATCACAACGTGAGCTTGATTTAGTAAAGAACGCATATAATGATTATGGAGACGTATATAATAATTCAAAAGAAATCGTTGGAATACTTTGGAATTTTATTGAAGGAGATGTTGATCAAGAATCATGGCTATTTATGTTGTTTTTATCTCAGACAAGAAAATCGACTACCTTGTCATTATTGTCAATAATTAGGAGGCATGAAGTTCAGGGATTTTTAATGGTAAGACATGCTTTAGAAGCGGCTGTATTTTCTTGCTATACATTGTCTAATCCAGTAGTAGAAGAATTTATGACAAAGAATATTGAAGGATTAGTTGAATTAAATGATAAAGGCAAGCAAAGTGCTTTTAAATGGTTGGAAGCTAATTATAAAACCCATTCTGATTTAATTCGAAATTGGAAAACTAAATTTATTAATAATATGTTTGCCCATGCAAATGCATTAACGAGCTTTAATAATTTTGAGAGTACAAATTCAAAATATTTACATTCTTATTTTGATATACAAGTGACACATATAACTAAAGCGGAACTCTGGTTTATAGCAAATGTGACTTTGTGCCTTATAGATTTGTTTAGTGTAATTATAAAGAAACAAGGGAAAATAAAACTTGTTAATGGAATAGAAGAAAAGATAAATGAATTAGGAATCGACAATGAAAGAATTAAAAATGTAATGAAAAAGGATGAAAGATTTGCAAAATGGCTCTAGTGAAAGATTGAACTGATTATCAATAAAAGAAAAACAACGGTATCAGAACTTGGAATGGAATAGCAAAAAGGAAAATTTATTCTAAGGATGAATTAATCAGGGAACTGGTCATTATTTTGAGCGAGCTTGTCGATTTCAGCCAATCCTCCAAAAAGATCGGCGGATCAGCCCGCGGCTGAAGCAATCATTTAGTTTAAAGACCTTTGGTAAGCGCGACCATAGGGAGTCCGCCAATCTCTTTGGCGGAAACAAATAGTGACAGTTCACTGATAGGATTCACAAAATATAAGGATCACAATAATCATGGATTTAATCGTTACTCATACGAATGCGGATTTTGACGCGCTGGCGAGCTGCCTGGCAGCAAAAAAGCTCTATCCCCAGGCAGAAGTAGTCTTGCCCGGTATCCCGGAGCGCAGCGTCAAGAATTTCCTGACCATGAACCGCTACCTGCTCAAGCTCCGCAAAGAACGTGAGATCAAACTCAACAAAGTAAAGCGATTGATCGTCGTCGATACCAGACAGCCAAGCCGTTTAGGACGGATAGAAAAGGTACTGGAAAACAAAGGCCTGGTAGTACATATCTACGACCATCATCCCCGGACAGCCAATGATATTAAAGGCGAGATAGATGATATTCATGAAATTGGGGCTACGGTTACTTGTCTTGTGGACATGATCAAAGAAAAAAACCTGCCCCTAACCTCTGAAGAAGCGACTCTTATGGCCTTGGGGATCTACGAAGATACCGGCTTCCTGAGCTTTAATGAAACCCATGCCAAGGACCTGGAGATGGCTGGATTTTTACTTGGTCATGGGGCGGACCTGAATTCGGTCACGGATTTTATCAATCCAGAGCTAAATAAGGCACAGCTGAAATTACTGGATAAACTGGTACATTCAGCCAAGGTTTATTATATCAATAACGTGAAGATCGTGATCGCCGCTGTCGTGCTGGATAAATATTGCCCTGACCTGGCTGTAGTGGCGCATAAGATCAGGGACCTGGAAAATCTGAATGTGCTGTTTGTCCTGGCTGAAATAAAGAACAAAGTATATATCACTGCCCGCAGCCGTATCGAAGAAGTGAATGTGGGCCAGATCATGCAGCAGTTTGGCGGCGGCGGACATCGCTGGGCTGCCAGTGCCAGCGTCAAAGCAGAGACCATGGGGCAAGTGATCGAAGAGCTAAAAACAGCCCTGAAAGAAAAAGTAACCCTGGCTCCAACTGCCAGTGAAATAATGGCCAGTCCGGTAAAAACAATTAGTGAAGAAACGAGCATTGAAGAAGCGCGCAAAATAATGGTGCGCTACAGCAACAATTCTCTGCCGGTAGTATGTGGCAAAAAACTGACCGGCATTATCACGCAGTATGATGTGGATAAAGCCATACATCATGGATTTGGCAAAATGCCGGCGAAAGAGTACATGACTACACAAGTCATTACCATTAAAGCTGAATCGTCGCTGGATAAGATACATGAAATTATGCTCGAGCACGATATTGGCCATTTGCCTGTGTTACAGCGCAATAAAATAGTCGGTATGGTGAGCCGTTCTGATTTGGTGGCGATGATGCATAGACGCGGAATGAGCGGCTATAAGAACAGGACCCCGGTGAAAAGCACAGTGAAGATAAAAAAGATACAACAATTGATGGATACCACTCTGCCTAAACGCTTGCTGGAGTTATTAAAGCAGATCGGCACAATTGCTGACCAAAAGAAGTACGAAGCCTACGTGGTCGGAGGCTTTGTGCGTGACCTGCTGCTGGGAGTGGAAAACCTGGATATTGATATCGTTATTGAAGGCAATGGCCTTGATTTTGCCAACATTTTGTCTGAAAAATTAGGCGGTTCGTTGAAAACCCATGAGCAGTTCGGTACTGCCATTATTACCTTGCCAGATGCCTTTAAAATAGATATCGCTACTGCCAGGAAAGAGTATTATGAGTTCCCGGCTGCGTTACCCAAAGTAGAGTCATCTTCTATTAAAGAAGACCTCTATCGTCGTGATTTCACGATCAATGCCATGGCGATCAAACTGAATCCAGCCGAATTCGGGCAACTGCTGGATTATTTCAACGGGTGGAAAGACCTGAAACAGAAAAAAGTAAAAGTACTATACAATCTGAGCTTTGTGGAAGACCCGACCAGGATCTTCCGGGCTATCCGATTTGAGCAGCGGTATAATTTCAAGATCGACCGTGATACGGAGAAGTTTATCCGCAACGCCATCAATAATGACTTGTTCACCAAACTGACTGATGAGCGCTTGCGGGAAGAAATTATCCTGATCCTGGAGGAGGATAATTCCTGGCTGGCGACAAAACGGCTGGACCGCTTTGACTTATTACGCTATATCCATCCGCGGATAAAATTAAAAGAGAAAACAGAGAAAATGTTCAGGGCGATGGAAGATAATCTTTTTCTGTTTACATTGTCGCTGGCTGACCGGCCGATCGATAAATGGCTGGTATATTTCCTGATCTTGATCGATGACCTGTCCCTGGATGAGACCAGGGAGGTGATCAATAGATTCAAATTTATGAAAGAAGAGGCCCTGGTCATGCTGAAAGCCAAATCGCATGTACCGGAAATCTTGGAGCAGATCAGCAAGAACAGCAACCTGGCAGCTATGGTCATGTATGAATATTTCATGTCCACTCCGGTGGAAGTTTTATTATACCAGATGGCTAAAACCGGCAGTGCTTTATACCGGAAGAGGACCGCTGATTTCCTGAACAAGCTAAGCAAGGTGAAATTGGCCATTACCGGTAATGATCTGCAGAACCTGGGCTATGTTCCGGGGCCGCAATTCAGGGATATCCTGAAAGGCGTCCTACGCGCGCGTCTGGAAGGCACAGTGAAAACCAGGGAACAAGAAATACAATTTGTCGTTGACAATTATCCGAAAAGTTGATAGTATAATTTTAATATGGAAAATATATTAATATCTTTACCAATTTTCTTTTTTTGCCTGGTTATCCACGAATATTCTCACGGCAAGATGGCTGAATGGTGTGGTGATAATACCGCCCGGTATCTGGGGCGGCTTACCCTGAATCCGATGGCTCATATCGATATTTTCGGCACGATCATTTTGCCGCTGATATTGATCATAAGCGGATCCCGGTTTGTATTCGGTTGGGCTAAACCTGTGCCGATCAATCCTCTTAACTTTCGCAATCCCAGATGGGATACAGTGAAGGTAGGGTTGGCTGGCCCTGGAGCGAATATAGTTACCGCCTTAGTATGCGCTGGTATTCTGCGTGCTATACTGGCCGGAGGAATAGACCCGGGAATATTTGGTGGGATTTTAATTATGCTGGTAGTGATCAACCTGGTGTTCGCTTTTTTTAATCTGGTCCCGATACCTCCACTGGATGGTTCGCATGTGATCGCAGGCTTCTTACCGGCGAGAATGGCATATACTTTTGAATCTACTATGCAAAGATACGGCATGATACTGATCTTTGCCTTAATGTGGATGGGATTTTTTGAACGGGTAGTTTTTCCGCTGGCTTATGGGGTAGCTTTCTTATTATTGCCCAAAGGGGCTTTCTAGTGTCCGGTCTCCTAAATCCCTTATACATTTGCTGAAGGGATTTTGGCCAGAGACAAGGCGCGAGGAGTGCGGTGTGCCTTTAGGCACATAAGCGACGAGCAACGCAGTATGTGGGCAAAAGACCTCAGCCCTTTGGGAAAGTCATCTTTGGCCGACTTTGGTTCGACAGGCTCACCATCCTGAGCTTAGTCGAAGGACTGTGTCACTCCTCCTCGAAGTATCGCAGTGGATACGACTTCGTCGTCGTTCCTGGAATTCGGCTCAAATATGACTTTCAAGTGTAAAAGAGATTTAGGAGAACGGACACATGGTGAAAAAACGTATTTTAAGCGGGATGAGGCCGACGGGGAAATTGCATATCGGACATATCCTGGGAGCTTTAAAAAACTGGGTACGCCTGCAAGATGAGTACCAGTGCTATTATATGGTTGCTGACTTGCACGCTTTGACCAGCGAATATGAAGATACCAGCAAGATGCAAGAAAACATCCGTGAAATGGTGATCGACTGGCTGGCCTGCGGTATTGACCCGGCAAAGTCTACACTATTGGTACAATCCCGCATCCCGGAACACAGTGAATTGCATTTAATCCTTTCCATGATCACGCCGGTGTCTTGGCTGGAGCGCTGTCCAACTTATAAAGAGCAGATGCATGAGATCAAAGGGAAAGATCTTTCTACCTATGGATTTTTAGGTTATCCGGTTTTGCAGGCAGCTGATATTACTTTGTATAAAGCGTCCGTAGTTCCCATCGGGGAAGACCAGCTGCCGCATTTGGAGCTGACCAGGGAAATAGTGCGTCGCTTTGACCAGTTTTTCGGCAATGTCCTGCCTGAACCGCAAGCCTTACTGACTGATGTGCCGAGGTTGCTAGGCACTGATGGCCGGAAAATGAGCAAGAGCTATAATAATGCCATCTATATTGCCGATACCCAGGATGAGATCAAGCGTAAGATCATGGCTATGGTGACAGATCCGCAGAGATTGCGGCCGACTGACGTGGGACATCCTGATATCTGTTCGGTGTATTCTTATCATAAGATATTTTCGCCGGGACAATTGGCGGAGATCAAAGAGAAATGCGTCACCGGCAAACGCGGTTGCGTGGAATGCAAAAAAATACTGCTGGAAAATGTCCTGAAATTCCTGTCCCCGGTCCAGGAAAAGAGAAAGATGTTCGAACAGGACTTGCCGTATATAGACAAAGTATTGCATGAAGGGACAGAAAAAGCGCGGGAGTTTGCCCGGGCGACTATGGAAGAAGTGAAAAAAGCAGTCCGTTTGAAATAAACTCTTATCAGGAGAGAATAGTGACTTATCAAGTCAAGTTAGAGATGTTTGAAGGGCCGCTGGACCTGTTACTGCACTTGATCAAGAAAGAAGAAATAGATATTTACAACATCCCGGTGTCGCGCATCACTGAAGAATACCTGCAATACCTGGAAATGTTGAAAATGTTGAACCTGGATATTGCCGGTGAATTCCTGGTCATGGCCGCGACATTGCTGCAGATCAAATCGCGCAAGCTTTTGCCGGTCCCGGTAAAGGATGAAGAGAACACAGAAGAATTGGATCCGTACCAGGAGCTGGTCAAGCAATTACTGGAGTATAAGCGGTTTAAGGAAGTGGCCTCGGTACTGGCAGTTAAAGAAGTAGAGCAACAACAAGTATATACCCGTCCGCCGCAGAAAATAGAACGCGTAGGAGATGAGGAATATGTTATTGAAGCCAGCCTTTTTGACCTGCTGGATGCTTTTAAGAATGTACTTAAATCCACTGCGACTACCGTCAGAGAGATCATCCAGGAAGAAGTAAAAATTGAAGATCGCGTGCGGGTGATCAGGGAAATATTGATGGTAAAAGAATCCCTGTCCTTTGAGGAAATATTTACACCAGAGTCAACCAGGATAGAAATGGTGGTTACCTTCCTGGCCATGTTGGAGTTGATAAAAATGAAAGAGATCAGGATCCTGCAAACCAGGTTGTTTGACAAGATCAGGATCTTCAAGAACTTGAATGCTGCAACCGTGCTTTCCGCGCAGCCGACGGTGCAGGAAGAATTAAATCTTGTACAGTAAAAGCGGGAAGCAGTTGCCAGTAAGAACAAATACAGTGCAAGGGGAGAAGGTAATGGAAGACATAAATCAGGATGAAACTGCCCAAACAACTGTTGCTGATGGAGAAGTAATTACAGAAGCGGTCGATACGAATAACAGTGAATTAGTAGAAAAAGAAAACGTACCGGCGGAAGCTGAAACAGTTATAGAAGAATCAGTAGAAGCAAGTAACAATGAGTTGGCTGTAGAGGCAGTAATAGAAGAACCAGTCAATACGAGTGGCAGTGAGCCTGTAATAGCAGAAGCAGTAAGAGTGGAAGAAAATGTGCCGCTAACTACAGGAGCCGTTAACCCGGAAATAATTGCAGAACAAAAACCAACCGTGGAGTTAAAATCTGTGGTTGAGGCTTTGTTATTTGTAACCAGTGATCCGCTGGAGCTGGATAAGATACAAGAGATAATCGGTACTGGCTATAACGGCCAAAAACTGGAAAAAAAGCAAGTCAGGGACGCTTTGGCCGAACTCACGGCTGATTACCAGAACAAGAGCAGCGCTTTACAACTGGTGGAAATCGCCAACGGTTGGCAGCTATGCACTAAAAAAGAATATGCTGTCTGGTTGGACAAGTTAGCGAAGACTAAAGATGTTTACAAACTGTCAAATTCAGCGCTGGAAACCCTTTCTATTATCGCTTACAAACAACCTTTGACGCGAGCCGAGGTAGAACATATCCGCGGCGTAGATTCCGGCGGGGTTATTCATAACCTGCTGGAAAAAAGACTGGTCCGCATTACCGGACGCAAAGAAGTCCTTGGCCATCCGTTGTTATATGGCACGAGCGACGAATTCCTGCAATATTTCGGCTTGGCCAGTATCGCTGACCTGCCGATGCTTGAGGATTTGAATAAAAGTTAAAAGACCGTTCGTGGTTCGTCGTTGGTGGTTCATAGTTAATAAAATAAGAGGAATAAAATGGATTTGAAGAAATTAAGAAATAAAATAGACAAGCTGGATGCGGGAATATTGGACCTGCTTAATGAGCGGTTGAAGATCGCCCGGCAAGTGGGTAAGGCCAAGAAATTGCGCAAGGAAGATGTTTACGCTCCCAACCGCGAAAAAGAGATACTGATCAACCTGATAAAAAAGAATAAAGGCCCTTTACCGACTGACGAACTAAAAAATATTTTTCGCGAGATCATTAAGACCTCATTATTACTGCAAAAGAAATTATCCATTGCTTATCTTGGCCCGGAGGCCTCTTTCACGCACCTGGCCGGGATCAAGAACTTCGGGCGGCAGGCCCAGTATGTCTCAGCCAAAAGTATCGGCGATGTTTTCAATGAAGTGGAAAAGGGCAGGGCGGATTATGGTGTGGTCCCGGTTGAGAATACGACTGAGGGAATGGTTAATTATACTTTGGACATGTTCATGGATTCAGACCTGAAGATTTGCGCAGAAGTGCTTTTAGAGGTCCATCATAACCTGGCTTCTTGCACGACGATAGATAGGATCGAAAAAATATATTCACATGTGCAAACCGTAGCGCAGTGCCGCAACTACCTGGAAGAAAAAATGTCTCAGGTTAAAGTCATTGAAGTGGAATCCAATTCCAAGGCGGCGCAACTGGCTTCACAAGATCCTAAAAGCGCGGCGATCGTCAGCACGGTGGCGGCAGAGATGTACAATTTAAATATCCTGGTCTCACGTATCGAGGACCTGACCAATAATTATACCCGCTTCCTGGTGATCGGTAAGAATGACAGCGCCAAGAGTAATGAAGATAAAACTTCGATCCTGTTTTCTATCAAGGACCGGGTCGGCGCATTGTATGACATGCTGTTGCCGTTTCGCAAGGAGCATATTAACCTGACCAAGATAGAATCACGCCCGACCAAGAAAAAAGCCTGGGAATATGTCTTCTTTGTTGATCTCATCGGGCACCGGGAAGATCCGAATATTAAAAAAGCGCTCAATGAACTGGAAAAGGAATGCTTGTTCCTGAAAGTGCTCGGGTCGTACCCGATCGGGGAAGAGTAAAGAAAAGCGGCGTATAGCGTATAGACAAGTAAAAGAAGTTGATAGTTGAGAGAAAAAGCAAAAACTGGATCGATCAACGTTCAACAGGAAATATAAATGAACGTTGATTATTTTTTAACAAGGATTCTGCAATAGGTTTGAAGAACTGAGACGTTAAAACGCATAGTATTTTCGTCTCAAAAAAATGCGAGCATACTCGCAGTAGTCTGTAAGCAGTTTTTTTGACGAAAAGACACAGCGGTTTTACGTCGAATTCCAAATCCTATTGTAAAATCCGTGTTTAAGGATGGTACTATGATCAAAAAACTTATCAGGAAAAATATTTTGCAGTTCCAGCCGTATATTCCCGGTAAACCGATCGCTGAAGTGAAACGGGAGTTGGGATTGAAGGATATCATTAAGCTGGCCTCCAATGAAAATCCGCTGGGGCCATCACCAAAAGCGCTCCAGGCGGTCAAAAAGGCGCTTAAAAACGTTTTTCTCTATCCAGAGGGGAGTGGAATACTTTTAAAGCAAAAGATCGCGAAAAAACTAGGTTTACGGCCTTCTAATATAATTTTAGGCAATGGATCTGATGAATTAATAGAGACCATTGGTAAAACTGTTTTAAATCCTGAAGATGAGATCATCGTCTCTGCCGACGGATTTATCCGGTATAAAATGGCCGGGGAGCTGATGGGCTGCCGGGTGATAACCGTACCCAGCAAAAAATATAAACATGATCTAGCGGGGATGAAAGCCGCCATTACTCCCAAGACCAAGGTTGTTTTTATCATTAATCCGAATAATCCTACCGGTACTTATGTTACCGACCAAGAGTTAAGTGAATTCTTTCAAGGGCTCAGGGATGATATCATCGTCGTTTTCGACGAGGCTTATAACGAATACGCGACGCAGAAGGATTATCCTCAAACTATGGATTATCTTAAGCAAGGTAAGAATGTGATCATCTTGCGTACTTTTTCCAAGATCTACGCTCTTGCCGGGCTAAGAGTAGGGTATGGTTTAGCCGGGGAAGAACTGGTTTCATACCTGGAACGGGTACGCCCGCCATTCAATGTTAATTCCCTGGCCCAGGTAGCAGCTGAAGTGAGCCTGGATGATAAACAGCAAATTAAGAGAAGCCTGGCTCTCGTGGAAAAAGAAAAAAAGAAACTATACCGGGAACTGGACAAATTATCGATAACCTATATTCCCAGCGCTGCTAATTTTGTTTTGATAGATCTAAAAAAGGAAGCCGCGGAGATTTGCAGCAAGTTGCTGGCCAGCGGCGTAATAGTCCGGCCCATGGGTGAATACAAACTCCCAAGCTGTCTGCGAGTGACGATCGGCTTGCCGGCGGAAAATAAAAGATTCATCACCACTTTAAAGAAACAGCTGTAAAGGTGTAAAGATGTAAAGTTATAGAGGTAAATATAAAAAAATAGATGGGAAGATAAAAAATGTTTATTACTTTAAAACCAGGCACGACCAAGCAAGGCATTGACCATGTCATAGAAAAAATAAAAGAATTGGGATTCACACCGCATGTTTCCAAAGGCAGTGAAAGAACGGTTATTGGCGTGATCGGCGAGAATGCTATTCTTACCAGGGATGCGTTCGAAGCTATGTTCATGGTGGAATCCATTACTCCGATCACCAAACCTTTTAAACTGGTGAGCCGGGAATTCAAAAAGGAAAAGACCGTTATCAAGATCGGCGACGTGGAAATCGGCGGGGATAAGATCGTGATGATGGCTGGCCCGTGTTCGGTAGAGAACAAGGCCTTGCTGATCGAGATAGCCAAAATAGTAAAGAAAGACGGGGCCACGATCTTGCGCGGCGGCGCTTTTAAACCAAGGACTTCACCGTATGCCTTCCAAGGATTAGGTGAGAAAGGACTGAAATTCCTGGCCGAAGCCAGGAAGATCACTGGATTATTGATCGTGACGGAAGTGATGGATACGCGTCAAGTGGGCCTGATCGCCAAATACGCTGATATCTTACAGATCGGCGCTCGCAATATGCAGAATTTTGACTTGCTGAAAGAAGTGGGTAATACTAAAAAACCGGTAATGCTGAAACGGGGCATGTCTTCTACGATCAAAGAAATGTTGATGAGCGCGGAATATATTTTATCACGCGGCAACTACAACGTCATGCTCTGCGAAAGAGGCATCAGAACATTTGAGGACGCGACCAGGTTCACACTGGACCTGAATGCCGTGCCGGTGATCAAGGAATTGAGCCATTTACCGGTGATCATAGACCCGAGCCATGGCACCGGGGTCAGGAAATATGTGAGTCCGATGTGCAAGGCAGCTATCGCTTGCGGCGCTGACGGGTTGATGGTGGAAGTGCATTCGAATCCGGAAAAAGCTTTCAGCGACGGGGCCCAGTCCCTTTTGCCTGCTGATTTCACGAAGATGATGGCAGAATTAAAACCAGTGGCGAAGGCAGTGGGACGGACAATTTAAGTACAGTGGCCAGTAAATGCGAAGAGCAGTTGCCAGTAAAAACGAGAGGCAGTTATGGGAAAAATTAAAACAGTGGCGATTATCGGGGTGGGATTGATCGGCGGGTCGCTGGGCATGGCTTTGAAAAAGAGCCGGGCGGTGGGGAAAGTGATTGGCATTGGCCGCAACCCAGAGAAATTAAAAAAAGCCAAACAGCTGAAAGCCATAGATGAGTTTGCCACTGATTTTCGGGCAGGCGTTAAAGATGCTGACCTGGTGGTGATCTGCACTCCGGTCGGCCTGATCGCTCCGACGCTCAATAGAATATTACCAGCATTGAGAAAGGGATGTATAGTTACGGATGTAGGCAGTGTAAAAGCGCCGGTAGTGGAGACAGCGGAAAAGATCCTGCAGGCTAAAAAGATACATTTTATCGGCGGACATCCTATGGCTGGCAGTGAGCAGGCCGGGGTCAGCAATGCCCAAAGCAATTTGTTTAAAAACGCGGTCTGGATCTTGACGCCGGGAAGTCATACCTCATTAAAAGAAATCTCTCTTTTGCATCACTTGTTTAGTTTAACCGGAGCCAAGATCATTTTGCTTGATCCTAGGAAGCATGACCAGATCGTTTCCGTTACCAGTCATTTGCCTCACTTACTTGCTGCCTCGTTAGTAAATTACCTGGCTGCTCAAAACCGCAAGAATAAAAACACCATCGCTCTTACTGCCGGAGGATTCCGGGATATGACGCGTATAGCGTCTTCTTCGCCGGAGATCTGGACGGATATTTCCCTAATGAATAAGCAAGAAATAATAAAAGCTTTGACCGCATTTAGCCGTATGACCGATCGTATGATCAACGCGCTCAGGTCTAGTAAGAGAAAACAAGTGTTCAATCTCTTTGCGCAAGCTAAACAAACACGAGATCGGATGATCTAGAAAAATGCAGGAACTTGTAATTAAAAAGATTGATAGACTAAAAGGCGCGGTGACTGTCCCTGGAGATAAGTCCATTTCGCATCGGGCTGTGATGTTTGCCGCTATAAGCGAAGGTAAGAGCGCTGTTTTTAATTTTTTGGAAAGTGAAGATTGCCAGAACACCAAAAAAGCTTTTCAGCAGTTAGGGATAAAGTTCTCTACTCGCGGGAAAGCTTTAATTGTTTATGGCCATGGTTTGCATGGGCTGGCTGTCTCACCGGAACCGATCGACTGCGGTAATTCTGGTACGACCATGCGCTTGATCAGCGGCATCCTGGCTGGACAGAAATTTACTTCTATCATAACCGGTGACAAATACTTGCGCCGCCGCCCGATGAAACGGGTGATAGCGCCGCTCCGCGCTATGAGCGCAAAGATCAAGGCCGTGGGGGATGAATCAGCGCCCTTGCGCATCTCTGGCGGAGATCTACAGGGTATCCAATATATTCTACCGGTAGCCAGTGCCCAGGTAAAATCTTGCATTCTCCTGGCGGGATTATACGCTGCCGGTAAAACCAGGGTCATTGAACCAGTGCCTACCCGTGATCATACTGAAAGAATGTTGGCCTATCTCGGTGCTAAGATCAACAAAAAAGGTTTGAAAACCACTATTCAGGGAAATACCAGGTTGAAAGGAAACAAGATCATTGTGCCGGGAGATATTTCATCAGCCGCTTTCCTGCTGGTCGCTGCCAGTATCATTCCAGGTTCCCGGATCTTGATAAAAAATGTAGGTGTCAATCCAACCCGTAATGGCATCGTCACTATTCTTAAAAAAATGGGCGCGAAGATCACGATCAAGAACAAACGTAATTTTGGCGCTGAACCGGTTGCTGATTTGGAAGTGCGTTCTGCTGCGCTACACGGTATAACCATTGCCGGCCGGATAATTCCCAATATTATAGATGAAATACCTGTCCTGGCTGTAGCTGCTGCACTGGCCCGGGGGAAGACCATTATCCGGGGAGCCAAAGAGTTGCGGGTAAAAGAAACTGACCGGATAAAGTCTATGGTTTCGCAGCTCAAGAAAATGGGCGTAAATATTAAGGAGCAGGAAGACGGACTGGTTATTTACGGTCCGGCTGTGCTGAAAGGCGCGGTCGTAAATAGTTTTGGCGATCACCGGACAGCCATGAGCCTGGCTGTGGCAGCCTTGGCGGCACAGGGAAAAACAGAGATCAAAGACACAGAGTGTATCAATACATCTTTCCCGGGTTTTGAAAAACTTCTTAGGAAGATATCAGTGTGAAGAATAAATCTTTTGTGATCGCTATAGACGGCCCGGCTGGGGCCGGAAAAAGCACTATTGCCCGGCTGCTGGCGGGAAAATTGGGATATGTATATATTGATTCCGGCGCAATGTACCGGTCCATTACCTGGGCGGCGATGCGCGCGGGATTTTCTTTGCAAGATGATAAAAAATTGGTTGCTCTCGCAAAAAAGACAAAGTTATGTTTTAAAAAGCATCAGCGCCAGGTAAAATTGTTCATGAACGGAAAAGCTGTGACTAAAGCTATCCGTACGCCTGAGGTTACCGCTAATATCTGTTATATTGCTGATAATCCCAGGATCAGGCAGATCATGGTCAAACTGCAGCAAAGGATCGGGCAGCACGGTGGGATCGTAATGGAAGGCCGGGATATCGGGACTAAAGTATTTCCCGCTGCTGAATTTAAATTTTACCTGGATGCTTCAGCACAGGAGCGGGCCAGGAGAAGATTCCTGGAATTCAAAGATCGCGGAGTCAAGGCCAGCTTGAGTGATATTTTAAAAGATATTAAGATCAGGGATCATAAAGATAAAACCAGGGCTGTAAGCCCGCTAAAAAAAGCCAGAGGCAGCATTGTTATTGATTCCAGTAAAATGACACCCGAACAAGTGGTGGGGAAAATACTGGAGAAAATAAAGGCAGTTGATAGTTCCCGCCAGAGGCGGGCAGGGATAGAACGCTGCGCTGGTAGTTGATAGGAAAAGCTAAAAGAAAGAGAAAATAATGTTGTATTTTTTAGGGCACAGTTTTTTTAAGCTTTTATTTACCGGGGTCTTCCGGCTCAAGATCAAGGGATCAGAAAATATTCCTGTTGATGGGCCGGCCCTGATCTGTGCTAATCACCAGAGTTTTATCGATCCGCCACTGGTCGGTTCAGCGGTGAAACGTCCGGTCCACTATATGGCGCGCCATGACTTATTCACTGTGCCGGTTTTAGGATGGCTTATTTCCCGGGTCAATGCTTTCCCGGTTAAACGTTCAGGCGGCGGGGATCCGGCAGCGTTTAAAAATATATTCCGTTTATTGGAAAATAAGGAAATTGTCCTGCTTTTTCCAGAAGGTACCCGCAGTCGCGACGGCTACCTGCAAAAACCTTTGCCGGGAGCAGGAATGATCATCTATCAGGTCAGGGTTCCGGTGGTACCATGCTATGTACACGGGTCCAGAGAAGTATTACCTCGTGGCAGTAAGTTTTTACATTACCATCCGCTCTTAGTGACTTTTGGCCAGCCGATAGATTTCAGCGAATATTACCAGAAAGAAAAATCCAAGGACTTGTACCGGGAAATGAGCGCCAGGATAATGAAGGAAATTGCCAACTTGAAAGCTAAAGTGAATGATAAAAATTAGACTTGCTAAACATGCCGGTTTTTGTTTCGGGGTAAAGAGGGCAGTGAACCTGGCTTTGAAGACCGCTGCCGCGAACAAAAATAAGAAAATCGCTACCTTAGGCCCGCTCATCCACAATCCGCAAGTCACCCGGGATTTGGCTGTCCATGGTATCATTGATGTAACTAAACCGCAAATGGTCCGGTCCGGTATCGTGATCGTATGTTCTCATGGCATGCATCCATTAGTCCTGGATAAGATAAAAAGAAAAAGAGTTGCTATTGTGGATGCTACCTGCCCGTTTGTTCGAAAAATAGAAATGATAGTAAAGAAACTAAAAAGGGAAAATTATACTATAATTATTGTCGGCGACAAAAAACATCCGGAAGTAAAAGCGATCACTGGGTATGCTGGTAAAAA
This sequence comes from bacterium, assembly GCA_028712365.1. Lineage (GTDB taxonomy): Bacteria > CAYTYR01 > UBA6262 > UBA6262 > UBA6262 > UBA6262. Next base: position 14,192 of record JAQTQE010000021.1, on the reverse strand, counting down.
AAGTATCCTGATCGAAGATACCCAAGATGTCGGTAGATTACCTCGTTTTAAGAAGTTAGGGGTAGTGGCCCAAACCACTCAATCGGTAGAAAAATATGAAAAAATATGCCGTGAATTGATGGGAAAAACAGACCATTTGAAAGTATTTAATACTATTTGTGATGCAACCCAAAAGAGACAGGAAGAGGCTGTGCACCTGGCCAGGAAAGTAGAAAAAATGATCGTCATAGGAGGATATGATAGTGCCAATACTAAACGTTTAGCTAAACTGAGCCAGGAACTGGGACGTCCAACAGTACATATAGAACAAGCCAGGGACCTGGATCTTGAGTTCTTGAAAAACACCCAAAGCGTCGGGGTGCTGGCCGGGGCATCTACGCCGGACTGGATCATTAGTGATGTGATCGCGCGAATAAAAAAAATGGAGGAATCATAGGTATTATGGAAACGCAGAACGATTGGATGGAAGAAGCTCTGAAAACGAGCGAAGAACGTTATCAAGAAGGTGATATTGTCACCGGAAAGGTCGTAGGAGTCACCAATGATGGTTTAGTCGTGGATATCGGGATAAAAAGCGAAGGATTGATCCCGATCAGCGATTTCGACAAAGATGAACATGATTTTAAGATTGGCGATCCTATTGAAGTGCTTCTGCTCAGGAAAGAATCAAAAACCGGACAAGTTCTTCTTTCATACCAGCAAGCCCAGGAGATCAGGCAGTGGGATAAACTGGAACAGGCGTACAAGGAAAACGCGATCCTTGACGGCGTGATCAAAAGAAAAGTAAAGGGCGGGATTAACGTGGAAGTATTTGATACGGAAGTTTTTATGCCCGCCAGCCAAGTAGGTTTGTCTTATATTAAAGACCTGGATACCATGATGGGCCAGGCGGTGCGGGTGAAGATCATAAAATTTGACCGGTCTAAAATGAACCTGGTCGTATCCCAGCGGGTGATCCTGGAAGGAGAAGTGCTACAGAAAAAAGAAAAACTCTGGGCCGAATTGCAAGAAGGCCAGATCAGGAAAGGATTGATCAAGAATATCACGGAATTCGGGGCCTTTATCGATCTTGGCGGCAGTGAAGGCCTGCTGCATATAAATGATATCAGTTGGGGCAGGATTAAAAAGGTAAGTGATGTTTTAGAGATCGGGGAAGAGATCGATATTAAAGTTTTACAAGTGGACCGGATCAACCAAAAGATATCCCTCGGCTTGAAACAACTATCCCAGGATCCCTGGTTGAGCGTGAAGCATAAATATCCGGTTGATGCGGTAATCTCCGGCAAAGTGGTGTCCCTGGCAAATTTTGGCGCTTTTGTGGAACTGGAAGAAGGTATTGAAGGCCTGATCCACGTATCAGAGATGTCCTGGGTGGAATTTGTCAAGCACCCGTCAAAAATAATGAAAGTCGGCGATGTGGTCCAGGCTAAAGTGCTGGCGATCGACGAGGAGAAAAGGAAACTATCACTCGGATTAAAACAAGTCCAGCCAAATCCCTGGACTACTGCTGCGGCAAAATATAAAATTGGGAACAGAATTTCCGGTATTGTTTCCCATCTCGCGCCTTTTGGCGCGTTTGTCAGGATGGAAGACGGGATCGAAGGCTTGATCCACGTCAGTGACCTCTCCTGGCAGGAAAAAGTAAGCAATCCCCAACAGGTTTTGAAGGTCAATGACCGCGTAGAAGCCTTAGTGTTGAAAGTAGATGCCAAAGAAGAAAAGCTTTCTTTAGGATTTAAACAGTTGCAGGAAAACCCGGTAGCTGGTTACCAAGCCGGGGAAAATGTGGAAGCGGAGATCACGGAGATCGTAGCACAGGGATTGGTCGTCACCGTCGGTCAAAAGATCAGGGGATTCATCCATGTTTCCCAGATCTCCAGTGAATTTACGGAAAAACCAACAGCTTCATTCAAGGTAGGACAAAAAATAACAGCCAAGATCAGCAAGGTGGATACCGCTGAAGCTAAGCTCAGTTTAAGTATTAAGGAATATGACAAGGGCGTGAAAAAGGAAACAGTAGCGAAATATATTAAAACCGCTGAACAAAAAGTTACTTTTGGCGATGTTCTGGGAACCCAACTGGCAAGGTTCAAGCAGAAAGAATAGGGTAATGGCAAAAAAGTTACTATTGCTATCAGCCATAATATTATTATGGGCCTGCGTTCCTTTGTCCCAGGCTTTCGGCCAGAATAAAACTATCGTCTCTGATTTTAAATGGCAGGTTATAGAAACCCCGCATTTTATTGTCCATTACTATCTCGATAATGAAAGTATGGTCGAATCAATTGTCCGCATCCTGGAAAACGGTTATCAGAAAGTTACCAAGGATCTCAATATTGAACCCTCTGCCAAGATCCCTTTTTTCCTCTATGCTTCGCATAATGATTTTGAGCAGAATAATATCGGGTCTGCGGGCGAAGGGGTAGGTGGTTTTACCGAATTATATAAAAACCGCTTTGTGGTGCCGTTGAATGGCAGCGAGAAGTGGGCCACCCATGTTATCGAACATGAAATGACCCATGCGCTGGTCTTTGAGTTCTTTTTTGGCGGTCGTTTTTGGCGGTCGATTTACCTGTTAAAGAGCCTTTTTTATCCGCTTTGGTTCCTTGAGGGCTTGAGTGAATACCAGTCAACACCTGGTGATATCAATGATACAATGATTCTCCGGGACGCAGTGATCAATAAAGGAATAATACCGCTGCATAAGCTGGGTAGTTTCGATCATTTACAGTCTAATCAGGTCACCTTGGCTTATAATGAAGGGCGCAGCGCCATTGCCTATATCGCGGAAAAATACGGGCACGGCAAGGTCAGCGACTTGCTCTACCTATTGAAAGACTCCTATGATATTTCCGGGGTTCTCGGCACCGTGCTAAAAAAAGATATTTTCAAGCTGAATAAAGAATGGGAAAACTACTTAAAAATAAAGTATGCCGATCCGGTTAAAGATAAAAAACCAGTCAGCACCTATGGCGCCAAGATCACTGACCGCGGCTACTCTAACCTGCAAGGACGGATATCTCCCGATGGTAAAAGAATTGTATTTTTAACTGATCGCCGTGACCAGTATGAGTTTTACCAATCTGCTCCTGACGGCAGTAAGCCGCGCACTCTATTGAACTGGTTCCAGCGCAAAAAATACGATACGATCAGTACCGAAGGCAATATCTTCTCCTTTTCTCCAGACGCGCAAAACATTGTATTCAGCGCGGAAAAACTCCAACGGCAATACCTCTTTACCTATAATTTCCCCCGACACAAGCTTACCCGTATCAAGGTAGATCTGGACGAAGTCACCTCTCCAGGGTATTCTCCTGATGGCCAGCAGGTAATATTCAGCGGATTAAAAAATGGCGTAAGCGATATTTACGTTATAGATATAAGCGGCCGCAATCTGACCAGGATTAACGCTGATACTTATGATGATACTTATCCGCTGTACACTATCGATGGAAAAAGGATTATCTATGTCAGTGAAAGGAATAAAATAAGGTACCTGTACCAATTGGACCTGGCTACCCAAGAAAGTAAAAAGCTCACTACGGTTGGGAAAGAAGAGATCGCTCCCGTATGGGATGCAACCGGGCAATTCCTTTATCATATTAGCGGTGATAATGGCATTTTTAATGTCTATAAACTGGACCCGGCATCCGGGCAAAAACAGCAGCTTACAGACGTGAATACGGGAATTGTTTCAGTAAGCGTCGATCGCTCCGGGACTGGATGGCTACTTACTGGTTATAACGAAGGGCGGACAAACCTCTATCTGGGAACAGCCAGTTATGAAGTCCAGGCAGGTTCAACCACTGTTTCGATTCTCCTGCCGGAAAATAGCAATATGAGTATAGCTTTGAGTTCAACGACAGTGCAATCATCGACGGCGACCGTCACTACGGCTGATCTTATACTCAGCCGTTATCCATATCGTTTTAAAGCCAGCACCGACTATATTTTGCCGGTCTTTGTCCTCTATGCCGGTACAGATGGAGCGGGATTTGCCGGTGCTGCTTATTGGCAATTCAGTGAGATGCTGGGTAACCATATATTCAATACCGGGCTTGCTTATTCCAGTGAAGATAATTATCTGGACTATTCCCTGGTATACCAATATGCCCGCTGGCGGCCGCAATTCAGCTTCGCCGGCAGTGGAGTTACCGGATATGATATTAACAGTAATGACGATCTGCTGAGGGTCAGGAATTACCAGGAAAGCTTTTATATTACTTATCCGCTGGATCGTTTTCATAGCGTTGAAGCAGGAGTAGCTAATGTTGATGAATATACGCGTAACCGCGACCAGAACGATATCGCGGAGTATGACCGGTCTAATGTTATTTTTACTTCATTTACCCGTGATTACACGACCGGAGAGCTTTTTGACATCAGGCATGGGCATAAGATAAATATCAATGCCAGCTTTGGCCGGAACCTGTTCCATAGTGACGTAAAATATGATACGATCCAGTTCGATCTGCAAAAATACTGGTTGGCCCGGCAAAACCTGATCATCGGTACCCGGTTGATCGGTGTTCATTCTACCGGCCGCGATTACCAGACTTTTACCATAGGTAACCGTAATTATTTACGTGGGTATAGTTCAAAAGATGACATTACCGGATCAGTCATTGGCCTGGCTAACGCGGAAGGCCGGTTTTATCTTTTTAAAAATATAGACTATGACCTCTGGTTTATGGTTCCTAGTTTCTATTTTAAGAGCTTGCAAGCGGTCTTTTTTACCGACAATGGATTAGCCGGATCATCCTGGGACGACTTTAAAACCAGAGGTAAAAAAGTCGATAATATATATAACAGTGTTGGCGCCGGATTGCGGCTTAATACTTTTATCATGCAAAGATTCCCGATCATATTAAGACTTGACTATGCCAGGCGAACTGATGTAGAAAGTAATGGGGTATGGTATTTCAATCTGGGTGCCAGTTTCTAAAACAAACACTAAATTCTAATATCTAAATACTAAACAATATATAAACCTAAATATCAAAAAATCAAAATAAAGACTGTTTAGGAATTAGATATTAGCATTTCGAATTTGCTTTAAAAGAGGGGGGTGTTATGGTTGATAGTACAGCCAGGACGATGCAGAAGATGGTTGTTCATAAAGCTGACGGCACAGTAATTAAGGGTATTTCCTATAATTTTTCCCCGTATATCAATATAGTCTTTCATTTAGAAATAGTAGATCCAGGCGCTAATGACGCTAAATCAATGGAAATACGGATTTCGACATTGAAAGCCATTTTCATTGTTAAGAGTTTTCCTGGGAATCCTGATTACAAGGATAAAAAATGCTTTCAGGATCCGGGCATCCAGATGCAGCCAGGCCGTAAAGCGGAGGTTGAATTTACTGATGGCGAAAAGGTCTATGGCATGATTTTTACTTTTGATCCTAAAAAGATCGGTTTTTGGCTTTTCCCGATAGATCCTAACGATAATAATGAAAAAGTGTTTGTAGTTTCCAACATGATCAAAGAGGTTAAATTCGTTTGAGTTTTAATATTTGATGGACCGGTAGGGGTAGTGGCAAAAATTACCCTTTCCGGCCTTTTTTTAGCCCTTCCGCTTGCCTGCAAGTGTAAAACACCGCTTAATCCCTATTTTTATCGACGGTAGTGAATCCTGGCAGGCGATTTTAGGCCTTTATTTTCCCAGGGTAATGGTCTGTATACCCCTGATTTTTCCGGTTGGCGGTATTTTTAGGGTTATCGGCCGGATCTAGGCTTGGTTTTTGGTTTGGCTATAGAAACCAACTGGCAGTAAATGTCCGAGGATTGTCCAGGATATTCTGGTTTTAAAAAAGACCGGAGAATCCTGGGCTGTTTTTTTGGGATAGAGTGCTAGAATGTAAAATTATAAAATTATTATAAATAAATATTAATATTATATGTAAATAAAGGGGATTTAAAAAATTTATCATAAGTTGCTTTAATTGAAAAGCAAAGAGACAATACTACTTAATAGTAAACATAATATATCTTATCAGACGTAGCTATTAGGGCAATAATGGGGGTCTTTTTAGGGCTTACAGGAGGACATTTCAGTGGTTTTCAGGGTGCTTCTAAGGGTAATCAAGGTAGGTTTATAGTCATTTGAATAATGACAAACGGTCTTTAGACCTCCCAGAAGTCCAAAATAAAGTCTTCTCCGGGAACTTTAAAGGATATAAGACCCCTGGCTGGCCATCTTTCGATCTCAAAGGAGTTCCTTTTAACCAGGACATTAAGGGAAACAAGGTCATCTGCCTTTAAATTAAGTAGGCTAAAGGGTATGGATAGCTCTATGAACTTATCAATCGACACAGTGGTCAAATCCCCCACTTTAGTATTGCTGGAATCATGAACTTCGCTGATAGCCAGTACCTTAGGGCTGCTGGATGACAGGTTAAGAACAACGGTATAGGGTTTAGGCTCTAAAATATTGAACTCCAGGATCAAATTGTCAGTTTCACTGCTATTAAAGATGGTATTCAGGTCAAGGCGTAAATACATATTTTTAAGGTCAAAACCATAATATATCAGATTCACTATGGTATTGGCGCGATACATTGTTCCGCCGGTTTTTGATACATCATAAAAGCCGGCATTTTGCCATTCATAATAGTTAGTCACTTTACCGTCGATAATTGGGGAGATCAGGCTAAGCGGGTATTGGGTCGGCTTGGATTTGGCGATGCCTTTGATAGCAACATAGAGCCAATCTGGGACCTTTTCATTGATCAGCTTATAGACATTCATTAAATGCAGCCGGAATAAAAGGTCAAATTCCTCATCATTAGCGCTAGAATGGTCATCTCCATACCACCAGCACCAATCACTGCCTTCAGCTATGTAAATCTCTTCCCAGGCTTTCGCAATGGCCGATTTAAACTCACCTTGCGGATGGCCTTGGGTAAACCTGACCAGGATGTCCCTCGTTCGTTCCAGGTAATCCCAGGCCGTGTTATCTTCATAATGCCCTATCCAGACGCCAAAATTATGATTGATCCAACTACCGGCAAAAAGATTAAAAAGGTTATATTGCGGCGGATATTGTTCCAGATACTCGCTAAAAGTGACTGTCCTGAATCCCGGATCAGCTGAGAGTTCACGATAAAGCGCCCGCAGGAAATGCTCACCGTCATCAGGATAAAATTCCCAGGCATTTTCACCGTCTAAAATAATACTGAGTAAATGCGGCCCGGGCATTTTGTTCACGTTGTCCCGGATATGGCGCAAGGTACCTATGAAGTTATTAATAGCGTCACGGGTGGACATATGTGAATACGTGAATCCGATCAAGTCGGATAAAGCCTTGTCCCGGAAAACAATATTGACTTCCTTATCCTGGTTCTTGGCCCGGTACCCTTTATACAAAGCGTCGCTGTACACATCATTACTGTTAAAATCTTTGCGTAAGACTATTTTCAAGGTATTAGCCAGGATGTCTTGGTCCGTCGCTATCCATTTGATCCCGGCTTCAGCCACCAGCGGAATTATGTCTTCGCTCACACTGCCTTCAGACGGCCACATGCCGCGTGGTTTGCGGCCGAAACATTTTTCATAATATTCAACCGCTCTTTGTATCTGTATACGGGCATCCTCAGGATGGCGGAAACCCTTTTTAGGCAGGATGATCTCCGGGGTAGCGATCCTGGCCGAGTCAGTATTGCATAACAGCGGTAGGATCGGATGATAAAAAGGAGTGGTCGTGACCTCGATCTGCCCCCTATCTTGCATTTCTTTGTATTTCCCGATCACCTGGGCCATGATGTCCCGGTGCTTCTGGACCACGAATAATTTTTCTTCTTCGGTAAAATTCTTGCCTTTGTCGATGATCTGCTGTAATTTCTGGTCACGTTTGCGCCAGAAGGGATCGATCCATACCAGGTTGAATAAAACCTGCAGGTCCAGGTAGTCCTGGGTTTTGAAATAACGTTTGATCCGGTTCAATTCCTGGACCGAAGTATAACGGCCTCTCTTGTCCAGCAATTCCGCGTACCGGGCGAAGGAATAGACCATCGTGCTCCAGTTCGCCATGAAAAAATTTGCCAGGATATAGTTTTTATCTTCTTCGGTTAGTTTGTCCGCGGGGATAATAGTTTTGTCCAGGAACTCGTCAGAAGCATTGTTCTTGACGTAATCTTCGATCTGGACAAGCAAGGAAGGCACGAGGTTAAACGTTTGGTGGATCTGGGGAAATTCATCCAGGATAGCGGCCATGTCGTAATAATCTTTGGTGCAGTGCAGTCGCACCCAGGGCAAACTATATTTGCCGGTGAGATCGTTTTTATAATAAGGCTGGTGCATGTGCCATAGTAGGGCTACATGAAGCGGTTGGTTGGTCATGAGTTATGACTCTTTCAACTTAACAAGATTATACGCGTTCTCTTGCATCGTCTTGAAATCCTTAGTCGTCAGGTGCGCCGCGGTCAAAGTAGACTTGATCAGTGATTCATTCATCAGGTCTTCCGGCGTATGGGTGTCGGTATTAAAGACTAGCTTTGCCCCGTAAATATTGGCGAGACTGGCGACATGCTTGTTAGTCTTATTATGGCCCTTTCTCGTCGTTATTTCCAGGTATACTTTATTGGCTCTGGCTAGTTTGACATCATCCTTGGAAATATTCCCCGGATGGGCCAGGATGTCAACCCTGGCTTCGATAGCTGCCCGGTTAGTACCTTTTGGTACTGGTTCCACAGAGGTCTCCCCATGGACCAGTATGATCTCAGCTCCCAGGTTTTTAGCCATTCTTAAAGCCTGCGCGATCAAGCGCGGCGGTACATAAGTTAGTTCAGCACCGGGGATTACCTTGATCTTGTATTCGTTGGTCAATATCTTGCTGACCTTCACCATGCGCGGGATAGTGATATCCATATTGGAAAAATCAACATGGTCAGAAAGGCAGATCATTTTATAGCCGGCTGCCAAAGCCCGGCAGACTAATTCTGACGGTATCAATACTCCATCGCTAAAAAAAGTGTGTGAGTGCAGATCTATCATTGAATCTCCAATCGCGAGTCACGGGTCTGCGAGTCTTGGATTGATTTAACTACCAACTATCAACTACGAGCTCCGATGAATATCGGAGCGGACTATGAACGGTTCATATTTTTTAAAGCGCCCCCGACAGGAGTCGAACCTGTGATCTTCGGTTTAGGAAACCGCCGCTCTATCCAACTGAGCTACGGGGGCGTATCAACACCCCAAACCCCGCTCAAAGGGGCTCCCGCCCCTATTGCGTTCGCTCGGCAGATTTCCTGGACGGAAATCTTAGCGCCGGCTCACTGTTACCCCTTGGGGTGTTGCTAAGAACCATTATTCGCGGATACAATGTTCTGCCCATCCATCTGGCTATATAAATGGCAACCTCGAGTCAACCTCTTCCGGGTTCCTGCTTATATCACGCTTTCACAAGCAAACAAGGTAAATATAACAAATAATTCCGTCGATGTCAATAATAAAAGAACACTTATACTAGTTCAATAATTTTTTCGATAATGTATGTAATTCCGTATCAGCCAAAGCTGATACTTTTTTCTTGACCACCCTGGAAAAATATTCTTTTTCAGTTTTAGTTAAGGTATCCTTGTTTAGTTTTTTGAGGAATAATTCCTTTTGTTTGGTTGAAAATATCTGGTCCAGGTACCGGTCAAGATCAGTAGTTTCTGCTTTTTGATTCTTGCGTTTCTTTTTTGTACGAAAATAGCTATTTTTGTATTGTTTCCTGCAAAAAAGCCGGTAAAAGCTGAGTACTATATTTTCTATAAAGTATCTTATGTCCATTAGGCACCATTATTGTAGTTATTTGTACAATTGTTGTATAAATATGTACAATTATTATGATACTTAGCAATAAAAATAGGAGACAAATTGATGTCCCCTAGTGCGCCTTTTGCGCACAGAGCAATCGAGAATCGAGAATCTCTACCTGTCGGTAGACAGGGATTGCTGTCTATTTTCAATTTTCTATTTTCAGATATGAATCCTAGAACTTGATTATCGAATAAACGTCATAATCTTTTAATTTATCCCTACCATGCAGGAATCCAAGCTCGATCACAAATCCTATACCAACTACTTTGCCGCCAAGTTTCCTGGCCAACCTGGTACAGGCCTGCACCGTGCCTCCGGTAGCTAGCAGGTCATCGATTATAAGGACCCTGGCGCCTTTTTTAAAAGCGTCTATATGTATTTCCAGAGTATCAGTGCCATATTCAAGAGCATAGGTCTCTTTTGCGGTTTTATATGGCAGCTTGCCTGGTTTTCTGATAGGGACGATCCCTATTCCCAGTTTATAGGCCAGAGCTGAGGCAAAAATAAAACCACGAGATTCGACGCATAATATTTTGTCTATTTTTTTGCCCTGGTATTTTTTGGCTAGCAGGTTGATCACTTTCCTAAAAGCTTGCGGGTCTCCGATCAAAGGAGCGATATCTTTAAAGATTATCCCTTTTTTTGGGAAATCAGGTATATCCCTGATAATTTTTGCCAGTTTTAGCATAGTTTAATTTACCATCCTGAGTTTATATTTGTCCCTGGTCATATACCGGCGTAATTTACTAAGAGCTTTCTTTTCGATTTGCCGGATCCGCTCACGGGAAACTCCCATTTTCTTGCCGATCTGGTCGAGGGTCATAGGTTCTTCACCGCCGATGCCATAACGGTATTTAATAATGCGGACTTCCTTGTTGTCCAGGTATTTAAGGCAGGTTGCTATAGTTTGGGGTATCTTGACGTTTTCATCAAATTGCTTTTCCGGATCGGCGCTGGTAGTATCATTAATGACATCGCCGAGGGTAATATCGGATTCTTCATCGATCGGCGTATCCAGTGAGGTAGTGCCCAGGGAAAGCGCGTGGGTTTCAATAATATCCTGTAATTTATCCGCTGGTATTTGCAGGTGGCGGCTCAGGTCGCTCAATGAAGGATTCTTGCCCAGCTTTTGCGCCAGCTTTTTATTCATCTTCAGCATGCGCTGGATCTCTTCGATCTTATGGATAGGAATACGGATGGTTTTAGTTTGGCTCGAGAGAGCCCGGGCAATAGCTTGTTTGATCCAGTAACTGGCGTAAGAGAAGAAATATCCTTTGCGGTAGTTGAACTTTTCCACGGCTTTCATCAGGCCAATGTTGCCTTCTTCGATCAGGTCTGGGAAAGACAATCCCTGGTCCCGGTATTTCTTGGCAATACTGATCACCAGGCGAAGGTTGCCCTCGATCATCCGGCGGCGCGCTTCCTGGTCCCCTTTTTTCAGACGGTCAGCCAATTTTTTTAACTCTTCATTGCTGATCAAGGGAAGCTTGCGTACCTGCTTCAAATAGATCTTTAGAGTATTGTCGTTTACGACTGGCATTTTCTCCCCTATATGGCCAAAATGAAACTTCCTTATATTATCTTATTTATCGTCTTTAGGCAAGTAAAAAATAATTAGAAATGATTACACAGATTAAAAAAGCGCTTACACCGACTAGATAAACTCTAAAAAGATATGACGAAGTCGTGATATTTATCCTGGTTCTCAGACCATACAACTTCCAAGCCTGAAATGTATTCTGCCATATCTTTGGTTTGCAAGTCGTGGATCAGGTCCTGCAGACTTTGTTTGTCTCCCTCGGCTTCTATCTCGACATTGCCATCGGCCAGGTTCTTGACATAACCAGATAACCCCAGACTGTCAGCCAGGCGGCGGGTATAATAGCGGAACCCTACTCCCTGGACCGTGCCTTTAACTATAAGGTGTACTGTTTTCAGTTTGTTGACCATGGCCATTTCTCAAATAGCGGATTGAATAGTATTTCTGAGAAGTTCAGGCCGAAAGTAAAATTATCGAAGTCCAGGTTTTTGTATCGCTGCAAGTTGACCAGACCGATCTCGATCCTGATCTTAGGAGAAAGCATGATCCGATACCCCAGGTTATATGTTTCCCCGGCCTTATCAAATATATACTGGGTACGGGCGTTTGTCTTGGATAAGCCGATCATGGCTCGCCACCGGCCGTTTTCCTGCAGTTTCAATCCTGCGGTAGCGTATATATTATAAAAATTAACCAGGAGTTTGTCAAAGGAAAGATAAATATCTTTGTCAAAAAAACCGAGGCTGGCAGAGAATGGGTATTGGCTGGCCGCCAAGAAGTTGAATTTACCGTGAGGAATTATCCTGTGTTCCCGTTCCAGGTCATCATTATACTGTTCGGCATTGATGCGTACGCCCAGTTCCAAACCCGGCAGCAGGCCGGCATTGATCTTGAAAAGATATTTGTGGGCAGCCAGGGCATAATAACCGTTATCCAGGATAGTCGCCGCCGGAATGGTCAACAAGCCGGTCGGGCCGTCGATAGTTGCCGAACGGTAAAAAGAAATATCAGGCATATCAGCGCAATTTAAGAAAGCTGGTAATAATATCGCCCATAATAATAAAAAACAGGAAAATAATTTATGCATAACAACTCAGTTTAGAATAAGGTGATCGTGCCAAATTCACCATCATAACCGGGATTGATATCCACTTCCCCTTTTCTCATCTTGCTGATCCCCTCAGCTACTTTTTCTAAAGTGTGATTGCTGATCTCGTCTATGTTGGCATCCATAAGAATACCAAACTCAGTGCCGAAATGAGTAACTAATTTAAAATATTCTTTTTCCACTTTCTGTGTATTCACGCCTGCTCCCAGGGCTTCAGCTATAATTTCCTGCAGGGGAATGAGGTGCTTAAAAGGGATAGACTGGGATGGCCGGGTATTCAAGGCGCGATCAGCCAGTTTTTCCACCCGGTGCAACACTCCCACCGTTACTGGCTTATGGCAGACAGGACATTGAAGATCGTGAGATATTGTTTCCTGGGGATGGGCCCGGTAGGCGCACAGCCGGTGGCCGTCATAATGGTACTTCCCTTCTTCCGGGAAGAACTCGATCGTGTAGAGGAACTTTGACCGGTCCTTGGTTTTGATAGCGGCAGTGATATCCATGTAGATGTGTTCAGAATCAGGAATGTCAAAAACATTTGCTTCCCGCCCTAGTTTGCGCAATGAATGGGCGTCAGAATTGGAAATAAGACTGATACGGTCAAGACTGGAAAGCCGCCAGTTCATGGTCGGATCGCTGGACAATCCGGTTTCCAGGGCGAAGATATTCCCGGTTTGCGCGCCAAAACATTCCTGCAAACTGTCAAATCCGGATGCTGAGCCGAAAACCCCGAAATGCGGAGTCCAGGCATGCGCCGGAATGACCATGCTGTCAGCTGAAGCCGCGAGCACCATTTCAACCAGTTTTTCCGGATCCAGTCCCAGGATGGGACGTCCGTCAGAAGCCAGCTTGCCATATCCGGCTATCTGTTTGATGATCTTTTCCACTGTTTCAAAATCAGGAGCCAGGATAATATTATGGACCTTGAAGCACTCTCCCTGCCGGTAGAAAATATTGGAAACCTCGGCAGTCAGGATAAATTTAACGCCGGCATGTTCAAACGTGCCGGGCCCTACCGGCAGCAGGGTGCTTTTTAATTCTTTGAGCCATTCCGGATGGGTAAAGTCTCCCGTGCCCATGACATTGATACCTTTGATCTTGGCCCATTTGGCAATTCCCGGGATATTCATGTCCGGGCTGGTAGCCCGTGAATACCGGGAGTGTATATGCAAGTCGGCAATGAGAGTCATTTATAATAAGCCTTTCTCTTTAAAACTGAAATAACCGCTTTTGGAAACGATCACATGGTCGATCACTTCAATACCCATTATCTTTCCTGCTTCTACCAGCCGGTGGGAAATATTAATGTCTTCGGTCGATGGGTTAGTATCTCCGGATGGATGGTTATGCGCGATAATTATCTGCGCCGCGGTATTCCTGACTGCCGGTTCAAACACTTCCCGGGGATGTACCAGGCTGGCATTCAGGGAGCCAATGGAAATGATCTCCTTCTTTATCTCCTGGTTCCGCGTGTCCAGGTACAAGATCACGAAGTGTTCCTTTTTATTATCACGGATATCTTTGAGCTGGTTAAAAACATCTTCCGGCTTCAAGTATAGTTCTGTTTTCTTGTCTTTCAGTAATCTCCTGCCCAGTTCAAAGCACGCCACTATCTCGCAGGCCTTAGCCGGACCCAGGCCATTATATCCCTGCAATTCGTGATAGGTCAAATGCGGTAGTTTTTCCCGTCCATACCGTTTTACTATCTTATTTGCCAGTTCAACTACATTTTCAC
>JAQTQE010000020.1 GCA_028712365.1 bacterium | reverse complement strand
ACCGCAAATAGTCACAGTCGGGGAATTGGCGGAAAAACTTAAGATTAAGCCGCCTGAATTGATTAAAAAGCTAATGCAAATAAAGATCCTGGCCACGATCAACCAGCGATTGGAACCGGAAGTAGTTTCGATAATTGCTGAAGATTATGGTTTTGAAGCAGAGATAGTTCCCTTGTATGGGGAAGATATCCTGGCTAAAGAAGATGAAAAAGATGATCCGGCTGACTTGGTGTCACGGCCTCCGGTGGTTACTATCATGGGGCATGTAGATCATGGTAAAACCTCTCTCTTGGACGCGATCAGGGAGACCGATGTAGCCGGCGGGGAAGCTGGCGGGATCACTCAGCATATCGGCGCCTATAAGGTGAGTTTACCCAAGGGGAATATTGTATTCCTGGATACGCCGGGCCATGAGGCTTTTACCGCGATGCGCGCCCGCGGCGCCCAGGTAACCGATATTGTTGTACTGGTAGTAGCTGCGGATGACGGGGTTATGCCACAAACCGTAGAAGCTATTAATCATGCTAAAGCCGCCAATGTGCCTATTATCGTAGCTGTCAATAAGATAGATATGCCGGCTGCCAATGTGCAAAAAATTAAGCAGGAATTGGCCGGTATGGACCTGGCCAGTGAAGACTGGGGCGGCAAGACTATTTTTGTAGAAGTTTCCGCTAAGAAAAAGATCGGTATTGAGAATTTACTGGAAATGATCCTCTTGGAAGCGGAAATGAAAGAGTTAAAAGCCAATCCCAAAACTAAGGCCAGAGGAGTGGTTGTTGAAGCTAAACTGGATAAAGGCAGAGGGCCGGTGGCTACGTTGCTGGTACAGAAAGGGACCTTGCATCCTGGTGATCTTTTTGTCGCCGGACAGATCTACGGCAAAGTACGGGCTATGCTCAATGATAAACTGGAAAAAGTATTAGCCGCAGGCCCGGCTACACCAGTAGAAGTACTGGGTCTCAATGGTTTACCGCAAGCCGGTGATTCTTTCCAGGTAGTGGCTGATGAACGCGAAGCCCGTCATATTTCCACCATACGGCAAGAGATAATAAAATTAGACAAGATCCACTTGAATAAGGCTAAGATCAGCTTGGATGAATTATATGAACAGATCAAGCAGGGCAAGATCAAGGAACTGAAGATCATCATTAAAGCTGATGTCCAGGGCTCAGCGGAAGCCTTGAAAGAATCATTGCTTAAGCTGCCCAATAAGGAAGTTAAGATCAATGTTATTCACAGCGGGATCGGCGGGATCACGGAAAGCGATATCATCCTGGCCAGTATTTCCAACGCGATCATTATTGGCTTTAATGTCCGCCCGCAGGCGGGAATGGAAGCGCTGGTAGAAAAAGAAAAAGTGGACATGCGGCTCTACCGTATTATTTATGAAGTCATTGATGACGTAAAAAAAGCGCTCGAAGGTATGCTTGAACCGGAGGTTAAGGAAGTCAAACTGGGACGGGCCGAAGTACGACAGGTATTTAAATTGCCCAAAGGCGGCGTCATTGCCGGGAGTTATATCAATGAGGGATTGATCCAGCGAACCGCCAATGTGCGTTTAGTCAGGGATAATGTCGTTATTTTTGAAGGCAAGCTCTCTTCGTTGCGCCGTTTCAAGGACGATGTCAAGGAAGTAGCCGCGGGATTTGAATGCGGCATCGGTATTGAAAATTTCAATGACCTGAAAGCCGGGGATAGCATTGAAGCGTATAAGCTGGAAAAAGTAATGCGTAAACTGGACGCCAACAGCTAAAATTAAATCAAATACTAAACTCGCATATCTAATCTCTAAACAAATTAGAAATACGAAATCCAAATGACCAAAACTTAGTACTTGTTTAGTATTTAGAATTTTGAAATTATGATTTGTTTAGAATTTAGATATTAGGATTGCGAATTTTATCTAGTATTTTATAGAGGCTATATATGAACAGACGGGTAATTCGTGTAGCTGAACTGATCAAGCGGGAAATGGGCAAGATCATGATCGAAGATTTTAAGAACCAGGAAGTCGGTTTTGTCACCATTACCGATGTGGAATTGACCCCGGACCTGAAACTGGCCAAGGTTTTTTTTAGCGTTTTTGGCCCGCCGGAGAAGCAGAAGCAGACCCAAAAGATACTGGAAGACGCTACTCCCTTTTTTCGCAGGGAAATAGGCCAGCGGATACAATTAAGATTTGTGCCCCAACTGCGTTTCTGTTATGACCAGACCGCGGAAAAAGCAGAGCATGTTTTTGAGATATTGAACAAGCTGAAAAAGGAAGAAGAGAAAAAATGCCCGCGACCGTGATCAAGGATATAGTAAAAGCTATCAATGCCGGCAGGTCTTTCTTTCTAACCTCGCATATTAATCCTGACGGGGATTCCATCTCCTGCGAAACAGCGATGGCCCTGTTCCTGGAACAATTGGGTAAAAGGCAATATGTTATCGCTAACCGGGACGGTTGCCCGGATTTGTACCGATTTTTACCACGGGCCGGGAAGATCATTAAGACAGAACATGTCCAGGGTACCTTTGATGTGGCTCTGATCCTGGATGCCAGCGATATCCAGCGCACCGGCGATATTATCGACTTACGGACGCAAGTTAAAAAAGTGATCGTTATTGACCACCATTTAAGCGCCGTACCATTTGGCCATCTTAATTATCTGGACCAGAAAAGCGCTTCCTGCGCTGAACAGATATATAATGTGATCAAAGCCCGGTCAAAAAAAATAACCAAAGATATGGCTTTGTGTTTGTATACCGGCTTAGTGACAGAAACCAATAAGTTCCAGGAAGCTAATACTAATCCGGCGGCGTTCAGGACCGCGGCATTACTGGTGGAAGCGGGAGTAGATCCTAATGAGCTGGGCCGCCAGTTATATGAAGAGAACGATCTCCCGCAATTGAGATTACTGGGAGCCAGTCTTTCCGGGATCACTGTAAGCCACAAAGGCCAGATAGCCACCACTATTGTGACCAGGCAGCTTATGCGCCAGACCGGGGCCGGGATAGAAGACACGGAAGGTATTATCAGATATGTCCGTTCCCTTAAAGGTGTTAAAGTCGCTATAGTATTAAGAGAACAGAATAATGGTTTTAAGGTAAGTTTGCGTTCAAAAGGCGATATTGATGTGAATGCCGTGGCAGTCAGGTTTGGCGGTGGTGGCCATAAACGGGCGGCCGGATTTTTCCTGGAAGGATCCCTGGCCAGAATAAAGAAGAAAGTATTTTCCCAGATAAATAAACAGTTGGATTGATCCAAGGCAATGACAATCTACTATGGGTTACACAATATAAAAAAACTACGAGAGCCAATCGTTGCGCTGGGTACTTTTGACGGAGTGCACCTGGGGCATCGGCGGTTGATCCAGGCGGCTGTGTCTGAAGCCCGGCGAATCGGCGGCACCAGCGTAGTCCTGACCTTTGACCATATTCCCCGAGAAATTTTAAAAAAGAATTCTTGGGGCGTTCTTTTGACCACTATTCCGGCGAAGATCAGCCTGATCAGCGCATTAGGCGCGCAGGCAGTAGTGATCCTGAAATTCAACCAGCGCTTGGCCAGCATGACTCCCCGGGATTTTATCCGGGAGATCCTGGTCAATAAACTTGGTGTGCGCAGCTTGTGGGTTGGAGAAAATTACCGCTTTGGCGCTGACCAGTCCGGTACTATTGAAACCCTCAAACTGTATGGAAAACAATGGGATTATCAAGTGAGGGTCATCCCCACTGAATACCGGCAAGGGCAGAAAGTTTCTTCCAGCAAGATCAGGGAACTACTACGTGCCGGTAAGATCAGGGCAGCCGTAGCCTTGCTGGGACATCCGTTTTTTTTAAACGGGAAGATAGTAAAAGGCCGGAGAATAGGCCGGCAGTTGAATTTTCCTACGGCCAATCTGGCTATAGACAAGAGAACCGTTTTGCCACTGGGAGTATACGCGGCCCAAGCTATGGCTGGAAAACGTAATTGGCCGGCGGCAGTATTCATTGGTTATCGGGCCAACGACGAACAAACACCGAGAGAACCAGTAGTAGAAGCGCATCTGTTGGGATTCAAGGGACAATTGTATGGTAAAGTGGTCAGCCTGGAATTGGTCAGGAAAATACGTGCGGCCAGAACTTTCCGCCAACCTGGATTGCTGGCTGAACAAATAGCCAGGGATGTGGCCACCGTTGCCAGGATAATGAAATAAAACTCTTGTAAAACCAATAGTCTTGTGCTATAATATAAATTCAGTATTATTCTAGAGAGGAGTGAAAACAATGGTATTACCCAAAGAAAAGAAAAAGGAAGTTATTGAGAAATTCAAAAAGAGCGAGAAAGATACCGGCTCAACCGAAGTGCAGGTAGCTTTGATCACAGAACGCATTAATCAGCTGACCGGGCATTTTAAAACTCACAAAAAAGATCATCATTCAAGGCAGGGTTTATTAAAACTGGTGGGGCAGAGACGGAGTCTGTTGGATTATCTCAAAAAATATGATTTAACGAAATATCGGGCTATGCTCGAAAAATTAGATTTACGCAAGTAAACCCCGTAGAGATTACTGAATTTGAAAATCTCTATTGCGGGCATGAAAACCTCGTTAGAATATCTCTAACGGGGTAAAGAAGGGGAACAAAATTGGAAACTAAAAAGCAAGTAGTAGATTTAGAATTAAATGGCAAGACATTGAGATTTGAAACTGGCGGACTGGCCAAACAGGCTCAGGGCGCGGTTGTCGCTTCGTATGCCGAGACAGTAGTTTTGGCTACGGTCGGGATCGCTAACCAGCCAAGGGAAGCGATCGATTTTTTCCCGTTGACAGTGGAGTACAGGGAAAGAACTTATGCTGCCGGTAAGATACCTGGCGGCTTTTTTAAGAGGGAGGGAAGGCCGCGCGAAAAAGAAATATTAACCTCGCGTTTGATCGATCGGCCCCTTCGTCCGCTTTTTGATGAAAGATTCCGCAATGAGATACAAGTAATGGTGACTGTGCTTTCCGTAGATACCCAGAATGATCCGGATGTCCTTTCCATTTGTGCCAGTTCACTGGCCTTGGGGTTAGCCGGAGCGCCATTTGCTAAAATGGTCGCCGGGGTAAGAGTAGGGAAAATTGACGGACAATTAGTGCTTAATCCGACTATGGATGAATTAAAGAATAGTTGCTTTGACATTATCATCGCCGGTACTAAAGACGCGGTGACCATGATCGAAGGCGGTTCTTCTGAAGTTTCTGAAGAAGAAGTACTGGAAGCCATTAAATTTGGCCATAAATATATAAAGGATATAGTCGCCTTGCAAGAAGAGTTGCTTCAAAGGTGCGGGGCTAAGCCAAACGAATATACTTTTGCCCAGGTAGATCCGGTTCTGAGCCAGGAGGTAGAAGCTTTTGCCAAGCAGTATGTCTTGGACGCCGTGAAAGTTACCGAGAAAAAAGAACGGGAAGCGGTATTGGACAAAGGCATTACTGAAACAATAGCGCATTTTGCTGAAAAATACACGGAGCAGGAAGGCGCGATCAAACAGGTTATTGATAAGATGCTGGAGAAAGAGATACGCCGGCTGATCCTGGAAGAAAACAAACGGCTTGATGGTCGTAGTTTTGACCAGATCCGTGATATTAACGTGCAAGTAGGTGTTTTGCCCCGGACGCATGGTTCAGCGGTTTTTACCCGCGGCCAGACCCAGGCCCTGGTGACCACAACCTTGGGTACGATGGATGATCGCCAGATCATGGATGAACTGGAGGGGGAATATAAAAAGAAATTCATGCTGCACTATAACTTCCCGCCGTTCGCGACCGGCGAAGTGAAACCGTTGCGTGGTACCGGCCGGAGAGAAATTGGCCATGGTGCTTTAGCTGAAAGATCGCTTGCTCCTATTCTGCCGGGAGAGGAAAAATTCCCTTATACCATCAGGATCGTGTCTGATATACTGGAATCTAATGGTTCTTCTTCCATGGCCAGTGTTTGCGGCGGTACTCTTTCCTTGATGGACGCGGGAGTTCCTATTTCTAATCCGGTAGCCGGCATTTCCATCGGCCTGGTATTGGAAAAAGACAAACACGCGACTTTTACCGATATAGCCGGGCATGAAGATCATTATGGCGACATGGATTTCAAAGTTGCCGGGACGATCAATGGTATCACGGCTATCCAACTAGATATAAAAGTCGAAGGTCTTAGCTATGAGATACTGGCCGAAGCCCTGGCTAAAGCTAAGAATGGACGGCTCTTTATCTTGGATAAAATGACCGCGGTCCTGCCTGCCAGCCGCAAGGAAATTTCCAGTCTTGCGCCGAAGATCACTATTATGCAAATTCCTACCGATAAAATCAAGTATGTCATCGGTCCCGGCGGCAAGGTCATCAAGAAAATTATCGAAGATACCAAAGCAGAGATCAATATTGAAGATGACGGCAAGGTCTTTGTATCCGGACCAAATCAGGAATCAGTTAATGCTGCCGTGGAAATGATCGGCTACCTGACCGCGGATGCGGAGATCGGCCGGAACTATATGGGTAAAGTGACCCGTCTGATGAATTTCGGCGCTTTCGTCGAGATCCTGCCGGGTAAAGAAGGCTTGGTGCATATTTCCCAGCTGGCTGAAGGTCGCACTGAAAAAGTGGAAGATGTGGTCAAAGAAGGTGATGAGCTCGAAGTTAAAGTAGTAGAGATCGATTCCCAGGGCCGCATAAACCTGAGCCGCAAGGCAGTTTTGCGTGAAAAAAAATAGGGGAGAGGATTAATCGTGGCTGATGAAGATCTCAAGGAAATAAAAAAGGTCTTTAAATTCATGGTTAAGGAGGACCTGGTAGAGCTTGATATCCAGGACCAGGGTGGCAAGCTTAAACTCCGGCGCAAGGAAGAAAAAGCCAGGAGTTACGCTCCAACGTCAGTTGTCCCAAGCCACCCAACAGTCTCGAACCAAACGCCGGCCGAGGCCCATGTGCCGGCTGGCGCGGTTAAAGTACACGCGCCGTTAGGAGGAGTTTTTTATCGCTCTCCGGCTCCTGGTGCGGCTAGTTTTATCTCCGAAGGCGAAGATATCAAAAAAGGCCAGACCATCTGCATTATTGAAGCTATGAAAATGATGAATGAGATACAATCTGAGACCAGCGGAAAAGTGATCAAGATCCTAGTGGAAAATGGCCAACGCGTGGAAAGCAATCAGCCGCTGATCTTGGTGATGCCGTAGTTATACTGTAACCTGAAAAACATTTTTTTCTTGACAAAGTTAATGAGTGTTGATACCCTGTTAACAATAGGCAGTAGCTGTTAACGGTAGCATATAAAGAAATATTTAAAGTAAAGGAGGTGAATATCATGATCGATAAAGTCGGTGATTCTGCTGGGAAAATATATCAGTACCTGGAAAAGAACGGTGAAGTTTCTGTTTTGAAACTCAAAACCGGGTTAAAACTGTCCAGTAGCCTGGTCTGCATGGGCATTGGCTGGCTGGCTCGCGAAGATAAGCTGAATATTAAGGACGCCAAGAAAGATGTGAAAGTTTCCTTAAAGTAATTTAACCTGAGCATGGGGGAACAAATGGTAGAGGAAAAGTCTT
Organism: bacterium; assembly: GCA_028712365.1. GTDB lineage: Bacteria > CAYTYR01 > UBA6262 > UBA6262 > UBA6262 > UBA6262. The sequence continues at coordinate 22,984 of JAQTQE010000020.1, read as the reverse complement.
TCGAGATAACTGGAGTCAAGATCAAGAAGGTGAAAAAGGAAGGCAATCTAAAAGCTTGGGCGACTATTACCATTAACGACAGTATTGTGATGCGGGATATCCGGGTTTTGAACGGTGAAAAGGGATTATTCGTAGGTATGCCCGGTCGCAAAAGAAGCGATGGTAAATACAGCGACACTGTATATATAAAGAATTCCAGTATCAAAGAAGATATCAATAAAGCTATTCTGGAGATGTATGAAACCACTCCGGATGACGTCAATGATGAACTGTAGGATATAAACCATTTAAGTTCGTCCTTATAAGAAAACAACCATATATATTATGGTTGTTTTTTTTTGTTCCATATGCTACAATAAAAGGGAATTTTATGACTATATTTCAAGCTATCATTTACGGTATTATACAAGGAGCCGGGGAGTTCCTGCCAATCTCCAGTTCCGGGCATCTGATCGCCATCCCACAGCTTCTTGGCTGGGCTGACCATGGGCTGGAATTTGATATTGCCCTGCATTGGGGCACACTGGTGGCGGTCCTGATCTATTTTTGGCATGACTGGACCCTGCTTTTAAAAGGCGGAATGCGCGGCACAGGTACCAGGGATGGTAAAATGTTCTGGTATTTAATCGCCGCGACTATCCCCGGGGCTGTAGCCGGTTATTTGCTGGATAATGTAGTGGAATCATACTTTCGTAATGTCGGGCTGGTTGGTATCAGCTTGATCATTATGGGGATGGTATTATATCTCTGCGACCGGTATGGCCGCCAACAGGTGAATTTACAGCAGATGACTTTTTGGCAAAGCCTATGGATCGGGCTGAGCCAGGCTTTGGCTATAGTGCCCGGCGTGTCCCGTTCCGGTAGTACCATCAGCTGTGCCAGGATACTGGGCCTGGACCGGGAGAGCGCGGCACGTTTTTCTTTTTTACTTTCCACCCCGATAATATTCGGTTCAGCGATTATCCCGCTGAAAAAGATATTGCAGTCCGGCTTATCAGTTCCTCTTGGCTATTTTGTCATCGGTATGCTAACCGCGGCCATAATTGGTTTACTGTGCATCAAGTTCTTTCTGCAATACCTGAAAAAAGCTGACCTTGTTATTTTTGTCTGGTATCGTTTTGTGTTCGGCGCGATCCTGCTCTTATTTTATTATGCTTCCTGAGGTGTAACCAATAAATGAAACTATTTCATTCCCTGCGCAAAGATAAAAGACGGCATGAGATCTATGGTTTGTTTTTAGTGACCATATCGTTATTGATCATTCTTTCCCTGATCCCTGGCCCCGGCGGCAAGAATTTTATTGGCGCTTTTGGCCGATTCTTCTCTAAATACTTAAAGGAAATATTTGGTTTATTCGGGGCGTATTTTATACCTTTGATCATGGTTATTTGGGGCTATGAAAGGATCGAACATGAAGATGAGGAGCGGTTCTATTTACAGATCGCCGGCGTGTTGTTATTACTGGTAACCAGTTGTACCCTGATCAGTTTGATCAAGTCTGATGAATATATAGCATCCAGCATGTGGGGCGGATATGTCGGTACGTTTTTTAGCAAGTTTCTCCGTCGGGGATTTGGTAATGTCGGCGCCGGGTTGCTGCTGGTCTCCAGCTTGATCGTCAGTATCGTCTTCACTACTGAATTTTCTTTGGTTGAATTTTTTAATATGCTCAAAGCAAAAATGGAAGATCTTAAAGAACTAAAAATATTCGCTAGAAAGCCATCCCTGGCCAGGGAAACCAAACCGGTCATCAGGAAAACCAGGGAGTTGCCAGAGATCAAGGTGACTGACAAACCGGCCAAGCCATTGATCCATTTGAACCAGGAACGTAAACAACAGAATCCTACGATCAACACCCCGCCGGCGGCTAAGCCGGAACCGTTACCTAAAAAACCCCGGATCGCGGGCACCTACCAATTGCCTCCTGTCTCATTGCTCAATGACCGCAGTAAAGACAAGGTTCAGATGGATGAAGGTGAGTTGCAGAAAAATGCCAATCTTTTACAGCAAACCTTGGCGAATTTTGGCATCGAAGCTCAGGTCGTAGAAATCCATCCTGGTCCGGTTATTACCCGTTATGACTTACAGCCTTCCAGTGGAGTGAAAGTAGGACGGATCGTCGCCTTAGAGAATGATATTGCCTTGGCTTTACGCGCGGCCCGGGTCCGTATCCTGGCGCCAATCCCGGGTAAAAACGCAGTAGGTATTGAGATCCCTAATTCTAAACCACAAATAGTTTCTTTACGTGAAATATTCGAGAGCAAAGAGTTCCAGACTGATGATAGTAAATTGACCCTGGCCTTGGGTAAGACAGTGTCCGGCCAGACCACCGTCGCCGACTTGCAGGAAATGCCGCACTTACTTATAGCCGGCACTACCGGCAGCGGAAAAAGTGTTTGTATTAATACCTTGATCACCAGCATTGTTTATAAAGCTACCCCGGATGAAGTTAAGTTCCTGATGATCGACCCAAAAACCGTAGAATTGCCTATCTATAACGGCATACCGCATTTACTGGCACCGGTGATCACCAGCGCCAAACAGGCAGCCGGAGCCCTGCGGGGTATGGTATCGGAGATGGAACGCCGTTATAAAACCTTGGCCGGTGCGCGGGCTAGGAATATTGACACCTACAATAAAGTGCCAGGCGTGGAGAAGATGCCTTACTTGGTCGTGATCATAGATGAATTAGCTGACCTGATGATGCTGGCCAGCGTGGAAGTGGAAGATACCATTATGCGCTTAGCCCAAATGGCGCGCGCCGTTGGTATCCATCTGGTCCTGGCTACGCAGCGGCCGACCGTAGACGTGATCACCGGCGTAATCAAAGCTAATTTCCCGGCACGGATCGCTTTCTATGTCCAGAACAAACTTGATTCCCGGATCATCCTCGATAGTGGCGGAGCGGAAGAATTAGCCGGACGCGGAGACATGCTTTTCCTGCCGCCGGGAGCGCCATCTCCGGTCAGACTGCAAGGTGCGCTGGTGACTGAAGATGAGATCACCAGGATCGTAGAATTCCTGTCCAAACAGGGATCGCCGGATTATAAAGAAGACATTATCCTGTCTGCCCAGAATACAGAGAGCGACAACCATAAAGTGGAGAAAGATGAACGATTCATGGAGGCTGTGAAATTGATCATGAATACCCGGCAGGCTTCTATTTCCCTACTCCAGAGGCGCATGGGTATTGGTTATAACCATGCCGGCCGGATCATTGACCAGATGGAGCAGGAAGGCTTGATCGGCCCGCCGGACGGGACCAAACCGCGCGAAGTACTGGCGGATGAAAATTATCTCAGGGACTTGGAAAAACAAAATGAAAATCAAGCATTGTAGAAATATTATTATCAGTTTATTATTAATTACGGGATTGGGTTGGGCGGCGGATACCAGCCTGACCCCGCAACAAATTTATGATAATATGCAAGCACAGGAAAGCAAGATCAATGACCTGCAGTTTAGCCTGAAACAGATAGTAGAGCTCAAAGCGATCAAAGAACGGCAAGTCATTACCGGCAAGATCATCTATAAGAAACCTGACCTGCTGCATGTAGAATATACTTCCCCGACCCAGCAGTTGATAATTGCTAATAAGGATGATTTGGTAATGTATATCCTGGAACAGGGAAAATGGCAGGAGAATATGCGGCAAAAGGTCTCCAACTTGATCGGTAAGCAATGGAAAAGTGAATATGGGTTATGGTCAGTGAGTGACTTGGCTAAGAATTATGATACCCGCGCCTCCAAAGAAGGCGATAAAGCAGTTTTATTACTAGAACCAAAAGACAAGACTTATATGTTTAAAATGAAAATATTAATAGATACCAAGAACTGGCTGCCGGTAAAAACTACCTGGGAAGATGATAACCAGCTTATTACCAGCGAATTATCAGGTGTACGTATGAACACCGGCGTGAAAGACGATTTATTTAAGTTCAAATAAGTACAATTATGAGTTTTGAATTTTGAGTTTTGAATTTAGGTAAAATTACCTTAACTCATAACTCAAAACTTATAACTCAAAACTGCTTTTCAAGAAAAGGAATCAAACTTGGACCTGTTTATCGGTACCACCCTGTCAGAAGCCAGGAAACAAAAGAAAGTTTCATTAAAAAAGATAGCCCAGGAAACCAAGATATCTTCACGCTATCTGCAGGCTCTGGAAACTGAAACTTATGATATTTTTCCGGCGGAAGTCTATCTCAAGGGTTTTATGCGTTCCTATGCGCAGTATTTGGGCCTGGATGCCGATGAAATAGTGAGGGCTTATGACCGGCAGCATAACCAGCCGGTAGAAAATGTGGCCAAGGAGACTGCAACGTCTTCTGTAACTATTCCTAAGATCAATACCCGCCTTGTGGTCTGGTCTATTACTTCTTTTATCGCTATCATCCTTATATTCATCCTGATCCTGCGGCCACAGTGATGGTTAAAGTCAGTTTGGTCAATCTTGGATGTCCCAAGAACCTGGTTGACGCGGAATATCTTCTGGGCTATTGGCAAAAACAAGGGTATCATATTACCAAAGAACCGGTCAAAGCGGATATTGTGATCGTCAATACTTGTTCTTTTATCCGCCAGGCCAAGGAAGAATCAATTGCAACGATCCTGGAAACTGCCGGCCTTAAAAAAAAGGGAAAGCTAAAAAAGCTGATAGTTGCCGGCTGCCTGGTAAGAGAGCTTGGCCCTGAACTGGCCAAGTCTTTGCCGGAAGTGGATGTTTTTTACCAGCAATCTCCAACTTACTTGCCGGAACATTCTGCGGCGCGCTACCAGCTTACCCCGTTTTTTTCCGCCTATGTGAAAATATGCGATGGCTGTGATAATAATTGTTCTTATTGCCTGATCCCGGCGATACGAGGGAAATTTCGCAGCCGGGCTTACCCTGATATTGTGGCTGAAGCCAAAAAACTGGTCGCCCAAGGTGTGCGCGAAATAAACCTGATCGGACAGGATATCACTAATTTCGGTTCTGACCGGTATCACTGCCGCACTTTAGCGGAATTAATACGGCAGCTTCTAAAGATCAAGGACCTGCGCTGGTTGCGTTTACTATACGCTCATCCGGCTCACCTGGATAGTGAAGTCATCCGGCTTATGTCCACGAAGGAAAAGATCTGCCAGTACATCGACCTGCCGCTCCAGCACATCAATGATAGTATCCTGCGGCAGATGAACCGCCGAGTGACACGCCGGCAAATTGAAAATATGATCAAAAATATCCGGAGAACTCTGCCGGGAGCAGCTCTGCGGACGACATTCATAGTCGGTTTTCCCGGGGAAACTGAATCACAATTCCAGGAACTTTATGATTTTGTCGCTGCTGCCAGGTTTGACCGTCTCGGGGTTTTCGCGTATTCCCGGGAAGAGGGCACCCGCGCCGCGTCCATGCCCGGGCAGATACCTGAAAAAGTAAAACAGCAGCGGCTTAAAAAAATAATGCTGCTCCAGCAGAAGATCGCTCTGGCGAATAATAAAAAGTTGATCGGCAAGAAAATGACCGTTGTTATCGAAGGGCAGGGCCAGAAGGGATATTACTTGGGGCGGAGCCAATATGACGCGCCGGAAATAGATAACCAGGTGCTGGTCCATTCAACCGCCAGACTGCGTCCCGGGACTTTTATACGGGTTAAAATAACTAAAGCTTTACCTTACGACTTAATAGGACAGGCACAAATAAGGCACAAAGGCACAAAGTTTTAAAGCAATAACAGGCACAAAGCGAAGCAATATTTTAATCTTTTACTCTGTGCCTCTGTGCCTGACATTGAACTTCCTGCTTTCTTTTAACTTTGTGCCTTAATAAGAACAAGGAGAACTAATGAATCTAGCCAATAAACTTACTTTCCTGCGCATCGCGCTGGTACCGGTTTTCATGTTATTTATTTTTATTGACCATCCTCTGACCAGGTTGCTGGCTTTGCTGATATTCATCGGCGCGTCCCTGACTGATTTGTATGACGGCTGGCTGGCCCGCCGGCATAATTATATTACTGACTTGGGTAAATTCATGGATCCCCTGGCGGATAAATTGCTGGTTTCAGCCGCGTTTATTTCTTTTGTGGAATTGCAAGAACTGAGCATCCCCGCCTGGATGGTGATCATCATCATCAGCCGGGAATTTATTATCACTGGTTTACGGACTTTGGCGGCGGCTAAAGGCAAAGTACTAGCTGCCAGCCGGGCCGGAAAGTATAAAACCACATCACAAATGACCAGTATTATTATTATCCTCATCATCCTGGCTTTAAATGCCATGTATAAAAGCGGGTATATTAATTTAAGGTTCCAAAACTTTGATTGGTACTTCACCACGAGGATGATCTGTTACTGGCTGATGGCTCTTACCACTGTATTGACCGCTATTTCAGGGATTAGTTATATTAATAAGTATAAAAGTTTATTTCTCGAGGAATCGCAGTGAGATCATTAGCCAAATTACTGGCTACCTGTTTTTATCTCGGTTATATTCCCATCGCTCCTGGTACAGTAGGCGGCAGTTTGCTGGGGGTGGGGATCTACCTGCTAATTTCCCAGCATAACTTGGTTAATTTAATAGTGACCTTGGCAGTCACGTTACTGGCTATCTGGTCCAGCGGAAAGGCTGAAGAAATATTTGGCAAGAAAGACGACCAGCGTATCGTCATTGATGAAACCGCGGGGATGCTGGTTGCCATGCTATGGCTGCCGGATAAGAGTATGTTGTACCTGGGATTGGGTTTTGCCGTGTTCCGGGTCATGGATATAGTCAAGCCGCTGGGCATCAAGAAGTTGCAGGCGATTAAAGGCGGCTGGGGAGTGGTGGCAGATGACGTCGCCGCCGGCCTCATCACCAACATCATCCTACGCATTGTCATGAAAATCGTATAATAAGGTATCGGCTCGCTGTCTCGCCGAGTCGTTCCGAAAAACGAGTCGATTTCCCCGGCGCGGAAATCGTTCTCTATCTCGCTTGAGTTCTCCCGCAAGGCGGGAGGAAAAGAGTCCATGCCAACTCAAGCTTCCGAAGGTTTTCTCCACGACATTCAGCGGCCGCGCTCGCCTAGACTGATAATGTATAAAATCGACAAGCTCGCTCAAAAAACAACGCAGTACCATGAAAACATGTCAGGAAATATACTGGATCAGAAGAGTGTCAAACGCAAGATCGCGGAGAAGTTCGCAATCCTATAAAAAGGGAATAAATATGCCCGAAAGAAAAGAAATAGGATTTGGATTGGCAATGATTGTTGGTTATATCCTGATATTAATTAGCTGGATAATCCCAATAGGATCCGTTTTAGTTATTATTTACAGTGTAGTTATGATTTTAACAGGGCAATGGCAGTCACCACGGTATGAAGATAAATTCATATTGACTGGAATTGTTCTTTTCGGGCTTTGGCTGTATTGGCGCTTGAAACGGGATTAAATTAAGGCAAAACATCTTTAAATGAGTGAATAATAGTGCGTTTGTGGATTACAAAGATAAAATTAAAGAGGAAAAATTAGATTGCAGGAATTTCTTAAAAATTATTGGAATTACTGATTTTACTCTTAAAAAGAGCGAATCTCCAGATTTTATAATGACTTCAAAAAAACTAAAGGTTGGTATAGAATTAATAAGTATTTACACAGATAATAATGCCCAGAATGGTTCAAAGAGGAGATTGTTTGAAGAAGAATGGGGGCTTTTACAAGAAAAATTAATGGAAAAAGTTAATAACTATAGTATCCTTTCTATGACTTCAGGTGTGATTATTTTTAAGGAGAAAAGAATTCCAAAAAGAGCTGAATTTGACAAATTCATTGATGAACTTATTTTTTTGGCTATAAGAATGGTAAAAGGTAATATGATAGAAACGAAGATATTTAATGGAATGAGCACGTTGGAAGCATATGTAAAGAAATTCCATTTATATTTAAAAAGGTCCGCTTGTTATAGTAATTGGGAATCAGATATCTTTTTTTCGTCTTTGGGTGTGTCAGAAGATGAATTGATAAATACAATAAAACCTAAAATAAAAAAGGGTGAAGTCTATAAGAAGGATAACTTTAATGAATTGTGGCTATTATGTATAAGTGGCCCTATGCCTTCACAGTCCTTCGGTTTCAATAATGTTGAGAATAAGCTTAAAGAATATAGTAGGTTGGATAAGCTTTGCATAAGGTCAGGATTTGATAATATATTTATATATCAAACAAATCATAGAATTGTATATGAATGGCCTGGATGGCGAACGCACTTTGCAAGGTAAAAATAAATAGGAGCATTAGATAAATGAGCCCTATTTTTAAGAAACGATTTATTAAAAATAATTATTTTTATTTTGTTCTATTATTTTGCATAAGTTCTGTTGGATGGGTTCTTTTGGGATGTAATAAAGCTAAGGATACTACAAATCCTGCGCCTTCAGATACAACAGCTCCGGAAATATCAAGTATAACAGCAACAAGTATAAGTTCTTCGCAAGCTACTATTAATTGGACTACTAATGAAGCGGCAACAAGTCAGGTATTATATGGATTATCCTCTTCTTATGGTTCGCAGACGCAAGAGGATACATCTAAAGTAAGCAGTCATAGTATGACATTAATAAATTTACAATCAGGATCATCCTATCATTATCAAATATAAAGTGGAGATGAGGTAGGTAATACAAGAACATCAGCTGATAATCTATTTACCACTGTTGTTGGTGCTCCAATTATATCAAGTATGTCTGCAAGGAGTTATTGGTGGGCTAATAATGGCGGTATGGTTTTTTGTGGTGCTACGATTGAATGGAAAACTGACCAGCCAGCTACTTCTAAGATTTATTATACTTTGCAGCAAGGAACTTGGACTTATGAAACAACAGAAGATACTAATTTAACTACTGATCATAGAGTAGACGTTTTGCAGGTAATAAGTGGCCTAAAGACATATTGGTATCGTATTTATAGTAAAAATAGTATAGGCTCATCTTCTAATAAGGGAGAAGATTATAGCTTGACTTTTATTACACCCAACTAGGTATAGGGAAATAAAGAACCCTCGCCACCCCCAGTTATCTTATGATAACGATAACTATATAGATTAGGGAACTCGGTTGTTTTTTGAGCGAGCTTGTCGATTTCCCTCCCTTAACTGCTACAGGGCAGTTAAAACAGGGAGGACAGGTAGTCATGATGTTTGACGCTAAAAATCGACACTGGAGCGAACAAAAATAACCAGTTCACTGATACACGATAATATAAAAAATAAAAAACTAAAGGGAGGAAAAGTTTTATGGCAAAAGAAGTAGAAAAGTCCAAAGAAACAGAAAAAGATAAAGCCTTAGACCTGGCCATTGCCCAGATCGAAAAACAATTCGGCAAAGGCGCGATCATGAAATTAGGCAAGGACGCGCACGTGCCTGTCGAAGTAATTCCCACCGGGTCACTGATGCTGGATATCGCGATCGGTGTCGGCGGCGTGCCCCGCGGCCGGGTCATCGAGATATTTGGCCCGGAATCCAGCGGCAAGACCACGATTTGCTTGCATATCATTGCTGAAGCGCAGAAAAAGGGCAGTACAGCGGCTTTTATTGATGTTGAGCATGCACTAGACCCTGGTTACGCGAAACGAATTGGCGTCAATATTGAAAGCCTGCTGGTGTCCCAGCCGAATACTGGCGAAGAAGCATTGGAAATCGCTGAAACTTTGGTCCGCAGCGGTGCTTGCGATGTTATCGTAATAGATTCAGTAGCCGCGCTGGTGACCCGGGCGGAGCTGGAAGGTGAAATGGGTGATTCACATATGGGCGTGCAAGCCAGGCTAATGAGCCAGGCCCTGCGTAAATTGACCTCAGCCATTAACCATACCAAATCCTGCGTAATATTTACCAACCAATTGCGCGAAAAGATCGGGATCATGTTCGGCAATCCGGAAGTGACTCCCGGCGGACGCGCGCTTAAATTCTACGCCTCACTGCGTTTGGATATCCGCCGCATAGAAAACCTTAAAGTAGGGGACGCGGTAGTCGGAGCCAGGGTCAGGATAAAGGTCGTTAAGAATAAAGTAGCGCCGCCTTTCCGGCAGGCTGAATTTGAAATGTTCTATAATGAAGGCGTTAACAAAGCCGGGGATCTCCTGGATGCCGCGGTCGAAGAAAAGATCGTAGATAAGAGCGGCACCTGGTTCGTTTATGGCGATAAGCGCCTGGGACAGGGACGCGATAATGCTAAAGCTTATCTGAACGAACACCCGGATGATTTTGCTGAGATAGATAAAAAGATCCGCGCCAAATTCACGCCGGAAACAAAAGATAAAGAGGCCAAGAAATAGTGACTGAACCAAAGATCACGATTGAAACTATCCCGGTCGGTTCTTTAGAGACTAATTGCTACTTGGTATATGATGAAGGATCCAGGCAGGCCGTGATCATCGACCCGGGAGACGAGGCGGAAAGAATACTCGCGCTGGTCAATGCCCGGCAGGTTACGGTCAAGTTAATCATTCACACGCATGGTCATTACGACCATACCGGAGCTAGCGAAGCCCTGCGGCGCAAAACCAAAGCCAGGATGTTGATCCATCAGGGAGATCTTGACTTGGCTGGATTTACACCGGAAGCGTTTATACATGACGGGGAGATCATCTTCCTTGGTCCGTTCGAATTTAAAGTGCTCCATACTCCGGGGCATACCCCGGGCGGAGTTACCTTGGTAGGCAAAGGTTTCGCCTTTACCGGCGATACCTTGTTCAATAGTGGTATAGGACGAAGTGATACTACCGGTGGGAATGAAACCGCTTTGTGGAAAAGTATCCGGGAAAAATTATTTACTTTGCCGCCGGAAACTGTGATTTATCCAGGACATGGGCCGGCTTCCACTATTGGTCAGGAAATGAAAGTGTCCGGTCCCTGAAATATCTTGGCATTTGCTGAAGGGATTTTGGCCAGAGACAAGGCGCGAGGAGCGCGGCGTGCCTTTAGGCACGTAAGCAACGAGCAACGCAGTATGTGGGAAAAAGACCTCAGCCCTTCGGGAAAGTCATCTTTAGCCGACTTTGGTTCGACAGGCTCACCATCCTGAGCTTAGTCGAAGGACTGTGTCACTCCTCCTCGACGTAGCGCAGTGGATACGACTTCGTCGTCGTTCCTTGAATTCGACTCAAATATGACTTTCAAATGTAAAGCTATTTCAGGGACAGGACACTTAAGATGGAAGAGCTGATCGCAAGATATTTACAATATGTGACCGTAGAAAGAGGATTGAGCCGCAATACGATCGAAGCTTATCAGCGGGACTTGAAATATTATCTTGGCTTTTTAAAGTCGCGGCAGATCGATACTCCGGGAGCGGTCACGGAAAAGACCATTTTCGATTACCTGGTCAGTCGCCGCCAGGGAAATTTGCAGGCCGCCAGTATTGCCCGTACCCTGGTCAGTATCAGGAATTTTCACCGGTTCCTGCTGCAAGAGAATATTTTCAACCAGGACCCGACGGAAAACCTGGATGCACCAAAGTTGGAAAAACATTTGCCCAAAACTTTAAGCGGCGCGCAAGTGGAAACGCTCTTGAACCAGCCGGACCTAACCACTGACCTTGGTTTGCGTGACCGGACCATACTGGAAGTAATGTATGCCAGCGGTTTGCGTATTTCTGAGATCATCAAACTGGCAGAAGATAATATTGATTTGTCCGTGGCCTATGTGCGTTGTTTTGGCAAAGGCGGCAAGGAAAGGATAGTACCACTCGGTAAAACCGCGATCCAGTTCTTGAAACAATATAAAAAGACAGTCCGGCCAAAAATGATTAAATCCGGCCAATTGACCAAGGCCTTGTTCATTACCCAGCAAGGCGGCGAATTTTCCCGCACCGGTTTATGGAAAGTAATAAAGAAATATGGCCGGCAAGCCAAGATCTTAAAACTTACGCCGCATCTGCTCAGGCATTCTTTTGCCACTCATTTACTTGAGCATGGGGCAGACCTGAGATCTATCCAGGAAATGCTGGGTCACTCAAGCATAGCGACTACCCAGATCTATACCAGTATTGCCAAGGAAGGATTAAAGAGGATACATAAAAAATATCATCCACGAGGGTAGTTAGCGAAAGGACACTAGATGGCCAATCATTCAATTGCTTTCTGGTTTGGGGTCGGGTTGCTGGCGGTTAATCCGGTTATTGGCTGGGGTGGAGCGGCATTGTGCAGCTATCTAGCCATCAAAACCAAAAAAAGGAAATTTTACGCCATAATAGGAACCAGTATTTATGCGCTGAGCTGGATCATGCTGCTATTCGGCGGTTGGCTGGCTGGTCCAGAGGGTTATGTCCTGGTTAAAGATCTATTTTTTAAAATTGTAAAATAAAAATGAGAGAAGGTACAAGTTATGCCGTTATTGAACAACAATGCGAAACAAAGTTTTTACGAACTGGGAGTTGCTCCGAAGGTACTCGAAATACTCGATCGGCTCAAATTCAAAACACCTACGCCGATCCAATACAAAGCCATCCCCATAGCTACCGAGGGCAAGGATATGATCGGGATCGCCCAAACCGGTACCGGTAAAACACTGGCGTTTGCTATCCCGATGATCCAACGCCTGGCCCAGAAAAGCGGTCGCGGGCTGGTCTTAGTCCCGACGAGGGAATTAGCTATCCAGGTGAATGATGTTTTTCAAAAATTGGCTCCAGCTTTTAATATGCGTACAGCCGTGCTTATTGGCGGTGCTTCATTGATCAACCAGATCATTGAGTTGCGCAAGAACCCCCGTATTATCATTGCTACGCCGGGTCGTCTCATCGATCTTCTTGACCGCCAGAATATCCGGCTCGATGATGCCAACATTTTAGTGTTGGATGAAGCCGATCGCATGCTGGATATGGGCTTTGCGCCGCAGATAGACCGGATCCTGAGAAATGTTCCCCGGGAGAGGCAGACGATGTTGTTTTCTGCGACCATGCCGCAAGAGATCGTCAAGATCGCCACTCATCATATGAAACTGCCGGTACGGGTGGAAATGGCTCGAGCCGGGACCGCCGCGGAAAAGGTCACTCATGAACTCTTTTTTGTCAGGAAGGAAGAGAAGGCGGAACTGCTGAAAAAAGTATTGGCACAATACCATGGTTCTGTTTTGGTATTTTGCCGGACCAAGCATGGCACCAGGAAGGTCGCCAGGCATGTACGGAGCATGGGGTATAATTCCGCGGAAATGCATTCAGACCGTACCCTCGGACAGAGGCAGGAAGCTATGGCCGGGTTCAAATCTGGACGCTATCGTGTGCTGGTAGCGACAGATATCGCGGCCAGGGGTATTGATGTGGTAGGGATAGAATTGGTAGTCAATTATGACCTGCCGGATGAAGCGGAGAATTACGTGCACCGTATCGGCCGCACGGGCCGGGCGGGACATCCTGGTCATGCCATTGCTTTTGCCACTCCTGAACAACGCAAAGACGTACGCCAAATAGAACAACTCATCCGGGTCGCTCTACCGGTATCAAAACGTCTCTAGTAAGGAATAATGATTATGAAAAAGATCTTAACTCAAGTCGTCCTGTTATTACTGTTGGCTGGCACTATGGTATATGCTCCTCAGTTGTTGAACGGAGCAGTAAAAAAGGAGATCAATAAAATGAAAACCTTGGTCGTTTACTATTCCTATACCGGTAATACTGAGTTGGTCGCTAAAACTGTAGCCTCAGAAATCAGCGCTGATGTTTTAAAAGTGGAAGATGCGGAAAAACCAGGGAAACTTAAGGTCTATTTTTCTGGCTCTTTTGCCGCTAAAAGAGGCAGATCCTGGCCGATCAAAACTATTAATGTTCTCCTGAAAGACTATGACCGTATTTTTATCGGAGCTCCTGTCTGGGCGGGAAAAGCGGCTCCGGAGATCAATGCTTATATTGAGCAGGCTGAACTCAAAGGGAAAGCAGTAGTAGTATTTGTGACAATGGGCGGCAGTAAATCAGATGAAGCCATCCAAAGTCTGACTGCCAAAGTAGAAGCTAGAGAAGGCAAGGTGGTTTCCTCCTTCTCGGTCAAGACCGGTGGGACCAAGAAAGACGAAATAGTGACTAAAGCCAAGGAGGCAGCCAGGCAATATAAGTAATATACATTGACAAAACCCGTAGTTTCAGGTACTATTAGCCTACCAAGATAAATAGTCGGATACTTTTATGGTTGGGTGAAATACCCAACCATTTTTTATTCGCTGAGAGCGAATAACCCGCCAGAGCTCTTTGGCGGGTGATTCAATTTGAAAGGGAACATTAATGACTAACCAGAAACGCCGTAAAGATGTACGCAATGTCGCCATTATTGCTCACGTGGACCATGGCAAAACCACTCTTGTGGATGCTTTGCTCAAACAGACCGGAGCTTATGATTTTAAAGATGGCGAAACCACGATCATGGATTCCAACCCGTTGGAAAAAGAACGTGGCATTACTATCTTTTCTAAAAACGCCTCTTTCATTTACAAAGGGGTCCAGTTCAATATTGTCGATACGCCTGGTCATGCGGACTTCGGCAGCGAAGTGGAGCGTATCCTGAAAATGGTAGACGGCGTATTGTTGCTTGTGGACGCCCAGGAAGGGCCCATGCCGCAAACTAAGTTCGTCTCCAAGAAAGCCCTGGAGCTGCATCTTAAACCTATACTGGTTGTCAACAAGATCGACCGGCCCAATGCCCGACCCCATGAAATAGCTGATATGACCTTCGACCTGTTTGACGAATTGAATGCCACGGATGAACAAATGGATTTTCCCATTGTCTTCGCCTCCGGCAAAGACGGCATAGCCAAATTGGATATGGAAGACGAAGGCAAGGATATGAAACCCCTGCTGGATACCATCCTGCACCGGGTACTGCCGCCGGTAGCTGATCCCGACAAGCCTTTCCAGATGCTTATTACCATGCTGGATTATGATCCGTATATCGGACAGATATCCATCGGCCGTATTGTCCATGGCAAGATCAAGACCGGTGAGCAGATGGCCCTGGTTAAAATAGATGGTACGGTCAGGCAGGCTAAAGTCACTAAAATATTAAAATACAAAGGTTTGAAAAAAGTAGAAGTAGATAACGCCCAAGCCGGGGATATTATCATGATCTCCGGCATGGAGAATGTTAATGTCGGTGAAACCCTGGCCAGCGTGGATCATCCGGAAGCCTTGCCCACGATCAAGATCGATGAACCTACTATTTCTATGGTCTTTTCACATAATACCAGCCCGCTGGCTGGAAAAGACGGCGGCCGGTTCCTTACCTCGCGCCATATTAAAGAGCGGTTGGAACACGAAGTCCTGACTAATGTGGGCATTAAGATCAAACCCGTTCCCGGTAGCGAAAAATATGAAGTTGCCGGTAGGGGTGAACTACACCTGTCCATCCTGATAGAAACCATGCGCCGTGAAGGCTATGAAATGGAAGTTTCCTCTCCCAAGGTCATCATGCAGGAAATAGATGGCGAGGTTCTCGAGCCAGTGGAAGAGGTCCTGATCGAAGTTGACCAGGGTTACCAAGGATCAGTGATCGAAGCTTTAGGCAGCAGGAAAGCCCTGATGAAAGATATGCAGATCACTGCTATCGGTACGGTGCGCATGAATTTCCTTATCCCCACCAGGGGATTGCTTGGTTTCAGGAGTGATCTGATGATGATGACCCGCGGTACCGGCATCATGTACCAGAACTTTTACCAGTACCAGAAATATAAAGGTGATATTGTCCATCGTCAAGCCGGTGTCTTGATCTCCATGAGCGGAGGCAAGGCCATTGCTTATGCCTTATGGGGCCTGCAGGAAAGAGGCGAGATCTTTATTAAGCCTGGCGATGACCTGTATGAAGGCATGATCATCGGTGTGAATAACAAAGGTGATGATCTGATCGTCAATGTTATCCGGGAGAAGAAACTAACCAATATGCGCTCCTCCAACGCGGACGAAGCCATTCGTCTCATTCCGCCACGGGAGATGACCCTGGAGTTCGCTTTGGAATTTGTCGAGGATAACGAACTGGTGGAGATCACGCCTAAAAATATCCGCTTGAGAAAGCAATATCTCGACGAGAATGAGCGTAAAGCTAAAGAGCGCGCCGCCAGACAGGCAGAATAATCCAGAGATAGTTGTTGACAACGCGGCGTTAAAAGGTTATCATATCTATAGTTACATAAATACAGTAATAAATAAGGTGTTGATATTTTGACCGCGAGGTGAAAGTATGCCTGCGGTCTCTTTGTTGTAACCTTAGTTACTGTTAGTTCACAGGAAAGGAGGTAATTAACAATGACAAAAGGTAAAGTGAAATGGTTCAACGAAGGCAAAGGTTATGGTTTCATAACTCCAGAGTCTGGTGACGATGTGTTTGTTCATTTTAAGGCTATCCAGGGTGACGGTTTCAAGTCATTAGCTGAAGGCCAAGAAGTAGAATTTGATATCGAAAAAGGCCCCAAAGGCAACCAGGCCGCGAACGTCAAAAAAATATAACCAGTAAATATAAATTTACCGCTTATGTGAAGCAATTCCCTAGTAAAATAGGGGATTGCTTTTTTTATGACCGATTTTTCAGGACAAAATATTTAACAGGAAAATCTTGATTTATGCCGGGAGAGGGTATATATTATAATAATGAGCATTCAATATGGTATTCAACCACTGGACGGAATCATGACTAAGCTTGGTATTACCAACTCTGACCTGGTCCGGGCTTCTACCGAACAATTGACCCATAAGATGGTACAAAAAGGACGCAAAGGCCGGCGGCTTACTTTGCATGTCCGTCAAAAGCTCCTTAACGCGCTTAATAGCGCGCAGCAAGAGCAGCTGTTTACGCTCAGGGATCTTTTTAATTATGGACCATGAAAAGGCGGGCAAGAAATGAAGACCATCGCATTATTGGTAGTATCCAATATATTTATGACCTTTGCCTGGTACGGGCATTTAAAATATAAAAGCTCGCCGTTATGGATCGTCATTATGATCAGCTGGCTGATCGCTTTTTTCGAATACTGTTTCCAGGTTCCCGCTAACCGTATTGGCAGCTACCAGTATACGACAGCCCAGCTTAAAACTATCCAGGAAGTCATTACCCTGGTAATTTTTTCTGTTTTTTCGATCATCTATCTCAAAGAAGACTTTAAGTGGAACTATGCTGTCGGTTTTTCTTTTATCATCGCGGCAGTATTTTTCATTTTCAAGAAATGGTAATGAAGAATAAAATATAACCACAGGAGGATACGGCATGGCTTATGACAGCAGTTTGGACCAGCAAGTGTTCGTGAAAGAACTGGAAGGGGAAAAAGGGAAAGTGATCGTCAGCGTGTATTCCTATAATAACGGTCCTAAGAAATTACAGCTTTCCCGGTCAGTAAAGAATGAACAGGGTGATTACTCCTTCGCCAAACTCGGACGGTTGACAAAAGATGAACTGCAGGCGATCTTGCCGTTATTGCAGGAAGCTCTGGCCGCGATGTAAAAGGAAAGACCATGAATAGCAAGCTTAACCTTTTTTATATTTGTGCCGGATTAATACTGCTCTCAGCGGGAGTTATTATGGGAGAAGCTAAAGACACGGGCCAGATAAGCCTTTATAACGCCCGGACGGGAAAGGTAGAGCTGGTACCGAGAGTGGTCAAGACCAGCGCTGAATGGAAAAAGATCTTGACTCCCGAACAATACCGCGTGACCAGGCAGAGAGGAACAGAGCAACCCGGGTCAAGCAGTTGTTCCGTTCCCAGCCAAGAAGGTATCTATGAATGTGTAGGTTGCGGCACTGACTTATTCGCGGCTAAAGTAAAGTATATTTCCGGCACTGGCTGGCCGAGTTTTTGGCAGCCGGTATCAGAGCTGAATATAAAAGTATTCACGGATGCCAGTCTGGGCAGGCAACGCGTGGAAGTGATCTGCGCGCGTTGCGGAGCTCACCTCGGGCACGTTTTTGATGATGGCCCTCCCCCGACCGGAAAACGTTACTGTATTAACGCGGTCGCGCTTAAATTCAGGACGGGTAAATAGCCGGCTTGCAGAACAGGTTAAAAATTGCCTAAAACAACGATCACGGTTTGGTTAATAAAAGAACATGAACAGGTGATGAGAGATGTCATCCTGCCGGAATTTAGAAAGAAATATCCTGGCCTAGAAGTCCTGTTGACCACCACCTCCTGGGAATTTCTATGGGATAAGGTAGTACGCTATAGTAAAAGGAAGCAAGGACCGGATGTTTTCCAGATCGGCAATACTCTTAATGGTGTCTTGGCCCAAATGGGAGCGATCAAAGACATAACGTCACTGGTCAGCAGGATCGGCGGCCTCAGGTCTTTCGTCCAAGCTGTCACTCATCTCTGCGTTTATCCCGGAACAGCCGCGGTCTACTCTGTGCCCTGGTATCTGGATATGCGTATTCTCTGCTACCGTGATAATATTTTGAATGCTTTAAGCATTAATGAAAATGAGTTGATGACCATCAACGGCTTGATCAAGGTGTGCGGCAAAGTTCATGATTTTAAGGTGAATAATAGAGAAGTAGCTGCCTTTGGGATCTTTGGGCAAAGGGATGCGATGCTACTGCATAACCTGGCTCCCTGGATCTGGGATTTTGGCGGTGATTTCTTAAGCCCTGATACCCATGAAGTCAGGTTCAATTCTGACCGTGCGCTAAACGGTATGAAGGCATATTTCGATTTTATCAATACCTATTGCCATCATGATAGCGTTATGCAAAGTTCCATGGAAATGACTGAAAACTTTATGGTCAAAGGAAGTTATTGTTTTGGCAATTTTGCGCCAACAGTTTATGCCAAATACCTGGATCTAACCAGCCCATCGCATGTCCAGCTCAGCCAGTATATTTCTTACGCGGCTATGCCCGCGGGACCAAACGGCCGTCACACATTCCTGGGTGGGAGTAATCTGGCTATCTCTCCTTTTTCCCAGCATCCAGAAGAAGCCTGGAATTTTATTTCGTTTTTATTGGAACAAGGGATCCAGGAGTTATTCCATAAACATACCCACCAGCCGCCAAGCGTAATTAAATGTTATACTCCCGGCTTTTTAATGAATGATCCTTTTAACAAAGCCTTAAGAGAATCGCTCAATTATGGCCGCTGTTTTCCGAATACGGCAAAATGGGCTTTGATCGAGGATATTCTAATTGAAGTTATCCACGATGTCCTGGCCAGTATTAGAGAAGGAACTTATGCGGAAGAAGGGCTAATCGGGAAGGTCAATATTGCTGCGGATAGAGTGAAGGGACTGCTCAAAGAAGGCAAGGCCCATGCTCAATGAAGTAGAGTTTAAAAAGCTGAAAAAGGGGATAGTAGTACTGCTGGGGATCCTGGTTTTGTTTTATGTGCCCTCCATCATTACTTTCTTTCGAGTCCATACCGGCCGGAAATTCACTATTTATCTGGTTGAAACACCCCAGACCTATAAAGGGATAAAAGACATTTCCTTGGAATATTTCCAGTTAGCAGACCAGCCGTTCATCCAGGAAAGCGATATCAGCGGGTATGATTTTGAAAATGGGATCATTTATTTTGATCCGCAGAAGAAGACCATAGATTCTATTACCTACTTGAAATTGATCGGCCGCGTGTTCGTGGTTTGCCTGGGGAAAGAAAGGCTATATTACGGGACTTTTTGGACTTATAAAATAGCCCATGGCACGGATACGATCATAGTCGTGCCGGACCGGCAGGGGATTAAACTAGAACCGGGTTATTTCGGTATGAATAAGTCTTTTGCTTCTTTAATACATCATGATGAAATAAGAAAAAGATTCGCCCGGATCAATAAACTGCGGTAAAAGAATAATACATCGTTTACTACCGATAGCTCTTGAGGGGGATGGTCAAGATGACTGGCGAAGATGACCGCGATAAAAAAATAGAGGAATTGAATAAGACCATTGAAATGCTGAAATTTAGCCAAGCCCAACAGGCCCAGGCTGAGAAGATGAAAATAATCGATGAATTCGCCCATGGGTTGTCTCACGAAGTAAAAAATCCTTTAGCCATTATCTTACAGGGAGTGGATTATCTGACCACAAAGGTTAATATGGCTGATCCAAGTATCGGCTCAACTATCGAATACATGAAAGACGCGATCAAGCGGGCGGACAAAGTGATCGGGGATTTCCTGGATTTTTCAAGCATGTCACCCCTGGAACTGGAAACAGCCGACCTGTCCGCGATTACTGATAATTCCCTGGAGTTGGTGCGTCACCAGTTGGAAGCGCATCACATTGAAATAACCAGGGAATTCCAGCCAGGCGTTCCCCTGGTCATGATAGATAAAAATAAAATAGCCCAGGTTTTAGTGAACTTATTCTTGAATGCCGTACAGGCTATGCCTGAAGGCGGAAAAATAGCGGTTAAGATCAGTAGCGTAAAAAGCCAGGCAGGGAAGATCATGGTTAAACTGGAAATTGACGACAATGGGCCGGGAATACCGGAAGATGACCTGCTCAGGGCTTTCGATTTCTTTTTCACCACCAAGCGCAGTAAAGGCAATATTGGTTTAGGGCTATCCACGGTTAAAACCATTATTGATATGCATGGCGGGGAAATAAAACTGGAGAACAAAAAGGACGATAATGGGGTCAAAATAACTATCATCCTAAAAGCAGGGCAGTAGAAAGGTAGCGCCATGGCCAAAAGAACGGTACTGATAATTGATGATGAGATCAGTTTCGCGGAAATGGTAAAGTTGAATTTGGAAGATACCGATGACTATGAAGTCAGGACAGAATACAAGGGCGCGGACGGTGTAAAAGCGGCCCTGGAATTTGCTCCGGACCTGATCCTGCTGGATATTATGCTCCCCGACAAAGATGGCTTTGATGTGCTTAAGGATCTCAAAGAGAATGATCAGACTAAAGCGATACCGGTCATCATGCTGACAGCTTTAAAAAGCGATCCGGTAAAGTTCAAAGCCGCGACTCTCTCTGCCGAGGAATTCATGGTTAAGCCTGTCACCGTGCGCATGCTGGTGGAAAAAATTGAGGAAGTATTGGACCGGCGAATAGTCGAAAAGATGAAAAAAGAAAATAATTCATAGCGGGAACAGGGTAATAAATCGTTGCACCATGATTATCAGGGAACTGGTCATTATTTTGAGCGAGCTTGTCGTGTTTCAGCCCAAAGCAGCTTGCAGACAACTAGGGTTACTGGATGCCGAGCATGTCTGAGCCCAGGGGGCGAGTTGCGCAGGCACCGAGTTGTCAAATGACCTTTGGCGCAGGTCCGCGTGAGCAGACATGGAAACCGACACCGGAGCGAACAAATAGTGACAGTTCACTGATATACGGAGACAGCGAGTTTAGATTAATAACTAATGGAGCAATTATGAGCGATATATTTTTCGAGATACACAATGATAATCCCCGGGAAGGCCCAGGGAATTTTGAATCCACCAAAAGAGCTTTCCAGGCAATGAAAAACCTGCCGGGAAAACCAAGTATACTAGATATCGGTTGCGGTCCCGGCAAACAGACGCTGGACCTGGCGCAGTTGACCAAAGGAAGTATAACCGCGGTTGATAATCATGAGCCGTTCCTGGCACAGTTGGATAAATTGGTCATCAGCCAGGGACTTCAAAAAAGAGTGCGAACAATGAAAGCGGATATGTTCAGCCTGAATTTTCCGCCCCGGTCTTTTGATGTTATCTGGTCTGAAGGAGCCATTTATTTCATTGGTTTTGAGGCAGGCTTAAGATCCTGGAAAAGGTTTTTGAAGCCGAAAGGGTATATCGCTGTTTCTGAATTAACCCGGCTCAAAACGAACCCGCCGCAGGAGGCCAAAGATTTCTGGGAAGGTGCCTATCCTGCTATGCGCGATGTTACCGGGAATTTGGCGATCATTGACAGTGCCGGCTATTCCCTGATAGAAAATTTTACTTTACCTGAAAGCGCGTGGCTGGAAGAGTATTATGGCCCCCTGCAAAAAAGGGTGGAAAAACTGAAAGTAAAATACCAAAATAACCCGGAAGCCCTGAAAGTGCTGGCTGCTGAAGATAGCGAAAGAGAGTCCTATAGAAAATATGCCGCTTACTATGGGTATGTTTTCTATATTATAAAACAGTCTTGAACGTTAGCAAGTAATAATATTAATAGTGCTTTATGTTGTTATATGGTAAAATAACAAATGGTTCTAAAGGATAAGGTCTCATCAATAGACATAATTGTGGTTGGTGGCGGGCCGGCAGGGATGATGGCCGCCGGAAGGGCTGCCGAGCTTGGCGCCAAAGTCTTGTTAGTGGAGAAAACCAGCCAAATCGGCGCTAAATTACTGCTCACCGGCGGTGGCAGATGCAATATCACTAATTATGCCGGTTTTAAGGAATTCATCGCCGCATTCGGCAAAAATGGCAAATTCCTTTACCGGGCATTGCATGTATTTTCGAACCTGGACCTGATCGATTTCTTCTCAGTCCGCGGATTAGCCATGCGGATAGATCCTGACGGGAAAGTATTTCCTGTCACTGACAGCGCTGAAAGCGTCTTGAAAGTGTTGCGACAATATATAGAAGATAATAATGTGCAGGTCTGGCACAATACGGCGGTGACCGGGATAACTTGTCAAGATGGAAAAGTCACCGGCGTACAAACTGCTGATGACCGGGTCCTGGCCTGTGATCAAGTGATCCTAGCTACGGGAGGAAGGTCCTATCCCAGAACCGGATCCACCGGGGATGGCTACAAACTGGCAGAACTATGCGGGCATAATATTGTCCCGCTCAAGCCAGGGCTTATACCGCTGGAATCAGATGAAGAATTTATTCCCGTACTGCCAGGGTTGACCCTGAAACATATACTTATTTCCGTAGTGATAGACGGTAAAATTAAAGCTTCAGAACAAGGTGATCTTTTATTCACGCATTTTGGCGTATCTGGTCCTACTGTCCTGATCCTGAGCCGGTTGGCAGTAGACGCATTAGACCGGGGGAGCAGGGTTGATATTTCACTGCATTTACTCCCGGAGTACAATGCGCTTGATTTTGAACGATACCTGCAGGAAGAACTGGATTCACGCGGCGC
>JAQTQE010000019.1:21778-30711 GCA_028712365.1 bacterium | reverse complement strand
ATTCCAGGCTTTGACGGTTAAGGTTTCACTGCGATAATCGCCATAATCGTATTTAGTATCCATCGTGTCCAGTTTGTCCTGGGCCACTTCTGCCACATTCCAATACCAGCCGCGCGGATCCCAACAATAGGCATTCTTGTATTCACGGGCAATTTCCCCGTATTTATTTCTGGCTTCATTCTTTCTACCTTCGCCTTTAAGAGACTCTGCTTCAATGAATTCAGAGGTCGCGGTATCGTTTAATTCCTTGTTGGCGAGCATTCTGGCAAAGCCGGGATGACCTTGGTTTGTTTCCGTGGTCAGCACTCCTTCACTTAAGAGCTCAGTTGCCTGGTCTTTTAAGGCTCTGGTTTTTTCTATTAGTTCTCTTTGTTGGAGAGCTTTCTTTTTGGATTGCTTGAGGCATTTCTGGGTGAAGGCCTTGGCTTTACTATATTCTTTTCTGTTTAAAGCTTGCCAGGCTTGGTCGGTGTTCTCATCAGCGGATAGTATGGTAGCCGTGAATAATAGCAGGATCCCTAATAGGGCTGTTGCTTTATTGCGCATTTTTTCCTCCAGATCAGGTAAAGAATAAAAAAGCCATAAAAGAGATTTTTATGGCATATAGTGATTAGCATTATTCATTAACAATAGCTAATGAACATGGCTAATGACTATCGAACCGCGGCTGTTATAGTTTTGGATGATATTAAACAAATACAATAGAAAATGAGTTTTGTCAAACGATTTGATAGAACTATCTATAAACTGTTTTCATGTTTTGGCTGCCGGGTCATCAGGTCCAGGACAGCTTTTTGCGGTTGTTTACGCTCGAATAATACCTGGTACACTTGTTCCGTGATCGGCATACTGATCTTGTACTTAACAGCAAAATGATGAACCGCCTTGCACGTCTGGATCCCTTCAACGACAGTACAGATCTCTTTCATCGCTTTTTCATAAGTCTTGCCCTGGGCAATCTTCTCGCCGCAGCGGCGGTTCCTGCTGTGCGGGCTGAAACAGGTGGTGATCAGGTCTCCCAGCCCGGACAGGCCGCTGAAGGTTTCCGGCTTAGCTTTAAAAGAATGGCCAAGCTTCATCATTTCAAAAATACCGCGGGTAATGATCGCGGATTTGGTATTGCTTCCTAACCCCATACCATCGCTGATACCGCAGGCAATGGCAATAATATTCTTCACTGCTCCGCCCAGCTCCGCGCCCATGACATCAGCGGATGTATAGGTCCTGAAATAACGGCTCATGAATACTTCTTGTAATGTTTGGGCAGCTTTCAGGTTTTTACTGGCGATCACTGCGGCGGCTGGTTTTTTCGCGGCAACTTCGTTGGCGATATTCGGACCGGATAATACCGCGATGTTTTTCCTTGCTTTTTTTGGAAGTTCGTCAGACAGTACCTGGGACATGGTTTTAAATGTTTTGTCTTCTAGTCCTTTGGTCGCGCACACTATAATAAGACCGTGTTTTAACGTAGCTTTGGCGAGTCTCCTGGCCGTGGCTCTTATAAAAGCAGAAGGAACGACGATCACCGCGATATCAGCTTTTGCCGTTACAACCTCAAGGTCTGAAGATATAAGAATATTTTTAGGCAGGTTGATAGCAGGGATATATTTGAATTTCCTGGACTTGGCTAATTGTACGGCCAGGCGTTCATTTATTTCCCAGATAGAAATTTGATGGCCATTTTCATGCAGCATTTGGGCGATGGTCAGTCCCCAACTGCCAGCTCCTAAAACAGCAATATTTTTTTTCATCACATTTCCTTTCAATTGTTTAAGCGTATCAGGTAACTGGTTATTTTTATTTCCGCCAAAGAGACTGGCGGACTCCCTCTGGTCGCGCTAACTTCGAACCAAGCACGGCCGTATTCACATATGGATCAGGGAACTGGTCATTATTTTGAGCGAGCTTGTCGATTTTAGCCAAGCATGCTTGCAAACAACGAGGGTATCTTCTGGTTGCTGGATGCCGAGACTGTTTGAGCCCAAGGGGCGAGTTTCTCGGCACCGAGTTGGCAAAAGATCTTGGCGTAAAAATCGACACTGGAGCGAACAAATATTGACAGTTCACTGATCTATATCTTATTTATTTGCAATGGCGCAGCGAGACAGCGAGCCAATTAGTGATTAACTATTTTTTAAAACTAAATTTATGTTCCTCATGGTTTATCAGGCGCTTGATATTCGGGATATGTTTTAGATCGATCAAAATAGCCATCACCAGAACAAAATAGAATAACTCGATTTGTCCCGGATTTAAATACCATACCAGCAGAGGCACGGTTGACGCGGCTATGATGGAACCAAGCGAAATATACCTGGTAATAGTCACAACTAAAACAAAAACTGCAAATGCTGACAGGGTAGATGCCGGCGCCAGGGTTAATAATACACCGGTGCTGGTGGCTACTCCCTTCCCGCCTTTGAACCCCAGGAAAATGGTCCAGATGTGCCCGCAAACAGCGGCCAAACCAGCCAGGATCCTGAATGTTTCAATGCATGATCCGGGAGCGAGTTGTGCTGCCAATAAAACCGGTATTACTCCCTTGAACATGTCTATAGCCAATACGCCCACGCCGGCTGTTTTGCCGATGCTGCGAAAAACATTTGTGGCTCCGATATTACCGCTGCCAACCTGCCTGATGTCTATCCCTTTGAGCAGTCTGCCGGCTAAGAACGCGGTTGGTATAGCGCCGATCAGATAGGCTCCGGCAATGGTCAAAAAGGCTTTTAAGATCATTATTTATTCCTTTTCAGGGTCAAGACGAATTTCATCGGTACGCCATCCAGTTCATATTTTTCTCTGATCCTGTTTTCCAGGTAGCGCAGGTAATTTTTCGGGAATTCCTCCACTTCATTGGCCAAGACCCTGAATACCGGTGGAGAACTGTCTATTTGCTCCAAACTGTGGACCCGCATGATCCGTCCTTTGATATGGCCTGCCGGGAACCGGCTTTGGGCCTCAAACAAGATGTCATGCATTTCCTTTTTATTTATCTTTAGCTTGTAGCGGTCTTTAAGCGCTACTATTTCCGGGATGATAGTATTGACCTTGTCCTTTGTCTTGGCCGAGACAGGCAGGATAGGAGCATAATGCAGGAAACGCAGTTTTGTCCTGATATATTTAGCGTACTCATCAAAGGTATCCGTGGTTTTCCCTATGATGGTATCCCATTTATTCAGGATAATGATGCAAGCGCATTTACGTTGTTCAGCCATGTCCGCGATGCGCTGGTCCTGGCTGGTTACGCCATTTTCACCGTCGATCACTACCAAGGCGATATCCGCTCTTTCCATGCTCCTGATCGCGCTCAGGATGCTCAGCAATTCAGCGATATTTTTTTCTTCTTTGGCTTTTTTGATGCCGGCGGTATCGATCAAGGTGAATTTTTGTCCATCCTGTTCAAAGAACGTATCGATAGAATCACGGGTTGTCCCCGGTACCGGACTGACAATGACCCTCTCTTCTTTCAGAATAGCATTGACCAGGGAAGATTTCCCGGCATTAGGTTTGCCGATGACAGCTACCTTGACCGAGTCAGTATCTATCTTTGCGGCGGCTTCCAATTTTTTTGGCAAAAGCTGGCAAGCTTTATCCAGTAAGGTGTTGATATTAAGCCCATGACTGCAGGAAATGTTGAGGAATTCATGAAATCCCAGGCATTGGTAATTATCATAATAAATAGTTTCATCATTGATCAGCGTCGGATTATCTACTTTATTGATCGCTATGATCACGGGTTTTTTGGATTTGTGCAGGATCTTGGCTATGGCCCGTTCCTCTGGTGTGGCCGGAACCCGGGAATCTACCAGGAAAATGATCACATCCGCGCTGTCGATAGCCAGGTGCACCTGGCTCTTTATCTCTTTCAGGAACTGGTCTGTCTCATCATAATGATATCCGCCGGTATCGATGATCGTGAGCGCTTGCTTGTTCCACATGGTTTCACCGTATAACCGGTCGCGGGTCAGTCCGGCGATTTCATGCACCAGGGCTTTCCTCCTGCCGATCAAACGGTTGAATAATGAAGATTTACCGACATTGGGCCGGCCTACGATCGCTATTACTGGGTTCACTTTTTACCGCCCTCGTTATTGAGTAGTTTTATTCCGGCCGCGGCGTAATTGATGCCGCTGGCTACGGTGAAGATCACAGCCCCCCACCAAAAAATACGGTTTACATGGTCAGGGAACTGCAGTAAACAGAAAAAGATAGTCATCATCTGGAAAAAAGTGGTCAGTTTCCCCAGGATACTGGGCGAGATCACCTTGTTCCCGGTATAAATATAACTCAAGAGCCAGCCGCTGAATAAGATCACATCCCGACTGATCACAATGATCATCACCCATAAAGGTATGACGTTCCTGATAGCCAGGGTAATAAAAGTAGTGACTAGCAGGAGTTTATCCGCCGCCGGGTCCAGGAACGTGCCCAACGGAGTCAACATTTTCTTTTTACGCGCGACCAGCCCATCAAGATAGTCGGTGAAAATAGCAAAAATGAAAATGATAATAGCGATAGTATTCAGCTCCTTGCCGTTGGACAAGGTAATGACCCAGGCCGGGTTGAACAGCAAGATGATGAATATCGGAGTGAGCAGGATCCTGAGTATGGTTAATTTGTTGGCTAAGTTCATACATTCCTCTCGCGCAGGTATTTTTTTATGACGTTAAAAGTTTTAGTATCAACCAGGGCTTTAATGGAGACTCCTCCCGGCAGGTACTCTTTTTCCAATATATTGCCGCTGGCTAATAAATGTCCCACCAGTTTATATTTTTCATAGGGTATGACAAAGCTCTTTTCGATCAAGTCTTTGGCCAGGAAAGCCATGATTTGCCGGTATAACGCATCCAGGTGCGTTTTTTTGGCGGCGGAAATATAAACTCCGTCAGGATGGTTCCTCATCAAACGCTGGCTGCTGGATTTGCTTTTCAAAAGGTCTATCTTGTTAAAAACAGTGATCACTGGTTTGTCATGCAACCCGAGCTCCGTCAGGACTTCATTCACTGTTTTGATCTGCTCTTCATATTCCGGGTGGCTCGCGTCAATGACATGCAGTAAAAGATCTGCTTCCACTGCTTCTTCCAAGGTAGCCCGGAAAGCCGCTATCAGTTGGTGCGGCAATTTACGGATGAATCCCACAGTGTCGGTAAAAAGGACTTTTTGCCGGCTCGGCAGTGTCAAACGCCTAGTGGTCGGGTCAAGCGTGGCAAATAATTTGTCTTCTACGAAGACGTCAGCTCCGGTCATCGTATTCAAGAGAGTTGATTTACCGGCATTAGTATACCCTACCAGCGCGATTATCGGTAAGGGGATATCCTGCCTTTTCTGTCTCTGCAAAGAGCGGTATTCTTTCAGCTTGCTGATCTCTTTGTGCAAGGCCGCTATATGATCCCTGATCCGGCGGCGGTCATACTCCAATTTACGTTCGCCTGGTCCGCGCGTGGCTCCCATACTGCCCGCGCCGCCGACTTGCTGCGCCAGAGCCACTCCTTTGCCGGTCAGCCTGGGCAGGAGATAATCCATCTGGGCCAGTTCCACCTGCAGTTTTCCTTCCGCGGTGTGCGCGCGCTTAGCGAAAATATCCAGGATCAATTTGGTGCGGTCAACTATCTTCGCTCCAACTAATTCTTCCAGGTTACGCTGCTGGGCCGGTGACAGGTCATCGTCGAAGATGACAGTTTGCAGGTCATCCTTTTTGATATTATCAGCCAGTTCCTGGGCTTTACCTCGCCCGATCAAATATGCCGGATTATAATGATTGATATTCTGGATCGTCATGCCGACAACAGTGGCCCCGGCTGTTTCCGCCAGGCGTTTTAATTCTTCCAGGGAATTTTGCACTTCACTAAGCTTTTTATGCCGGTCCCTGATCCCTATCAAAATAGCAGATTCTTTATACTTTAACATACTCGACCATTCTGCGCAATGTTTTATTGTCGAGGTCATTTTTTATCGGGAACCATTTGATCCCTTTGGTGTGCCTGAACCAGGAAAGTTGCCTTTTGGCATAATGCCGGGTTTCAAGCTTGGTTTGGTATATAGCCGCGGCTAAAGTGAGCTTACCAGCCAGATATTGGCACACTTGACGGTAACCAAGGCTCTGCATCGGTTTCAGCTTTGGGCTGTAGCCTCTTTTAATTAATGAACGAACCTCGCGCACCAGGCCTTGGCGAAACATTTCTTCTACCCTTTGGTCGATCCGCGCGTAAAGCTTTTGCCGGTTACGGGATAGGCCGATGATCCTGGCCTGGTATCGCGGCGCTGCTGTTTGCCGCTGCCACTGGGAAAAAGGCTTCCCGGTCTGGTAATATATTTCCAAAGCCCGGATCACTCTCTCAACGTTATTAGGATGGATCCTGGCAGCCGCTATTGGGTCTATTTTGCATAATTTATTATGTAAATACTTCTTTCCGTATTTCTGGGCTTGTACTGCCATCCGCCGTCTAAATTGCCGGTCCTGCGGCGGCGCTTCACTCAAACCTTCCAGCAAGGCTTTCAGGTATAATCCCGTACCACCTACCAGAATAACATTCTTCTTTTGTTTTGCCAGTTGTTCGATCTTTTTTTCAGCCAGCCTGACGAACATCCCGGCATTGAATTCCTCAACCGGGTCACAGATGCCGATGAGATGATGCCTGGCCTTTCTTAGTTCTGCCCGTCTTGGCTTGGCCGTCCCGATATTCAAGTATTTATATATTTGCAGGGAATCAAAGGATATTATTTCTGCTTTCAATCTTCTGGCCAGGGCTATAGCTACGGCGCTTTTGCCGCTGGCTGTCGGCCCGACAATGGCGATGATCATGTGCGTTCGAACCTCTTGTTCAATTCAGCCCGGGAAAGCTTGATCAGGGTTGGGCGGCCATGCGGGCAGGTATAAGGATTATTCGTATTCGTGAGCGAGTTGATGATCGTGCTGATCTGGCTGGGTTGTAGTTCATCCCCGAATCGCACCGCGGCATGACAAGCGGAGAGTTTGAAAATATTATCCAATACGGCTTGGTGTATCTCTGCCTTGGCTGGAGTGTCTTTTATGTCCTGCAGCCTGGATAATTCCCGCACAATATCCAAAATGAACTGCCGGTCCCCGGCTTTATCCAACATTGCCGGCAAAGCCCGGATCAGCAAAGTAGTTGCGCCGAAGTCTTCTACTTCCCAGCCCAATTGGGACATCAGTTCGCCATGCGCCAACAACATGTTTTTTGACGGGAGATCGATCTCCAAGGTTATCGGGATCAGCAGTTTTTGCGACTGGATCTTTTTTTGTTCAAATTCCCGCTTGAATTTCTCGTACATTACCCGTTCGCTGGCAGCGTGCTGGTCGATGATCATCAATTCGTTGCCAGAAGAGGCGATGATATAAGCGTTATCCGCCTGTCCCAGTATTTTCAGGTCCCCGAAGGCTGTTGTCTTGACTGTTTCCTGCGGCTGGGCTTTATACAAAAACATCTGTTCCTGTACCGAGAGCAAACCTTGCTCCGGCGCAGTGTCAGTATGCAATATGGCCGGGATAGAATGCTGGTCCAGCGGCAATTGGTAGCTGGCGGCCGGATCCTTCATTTCACGTATCACTCCTGGCTGGCGCAGGGCGTCGCGTATCGCCTTGGCAGTCAGGTCATGTATCGCTCCTTCATTAGAGAACCTGACTTCGCGTTTAGCCGGATGTACATTAACATCCACTAGTTCCGGATTGATCGAGAAAAAAATAAAAACTGCCGGGTACTTCCCGGCAGGCAGAAGATTATCATAACCAGTGGTTAAGGCATGGTTCAACAGGCGGTGATGGATCGTCCGCTTATTGACAAAAAAATATTGCTGGTTCCGGCCGGAAAGGTTCGCTGCCGGGGCAGTGATATATCCGGTGATCGAAATGAATTTCTGGTCCAGTTTTACTGGCAGCAGTTGCTTCTGTATATCCCGGCCAAAAAGGTCGTATAAGCGCTCTTCCAGTTTTTGGGCCGGGGCCAGTTTAAATACTTTACGGTCATTATTGACAAGACTAAAAGCTACCCGGAAATTGGCGATTGCCAGCTCTGTGACCAGGTTCAGGATATGGGAAAATTCCGTCGCGTCGCTTTTCAGGAATTTCAACCTGGCCGGGGTATTGGCAAAAAGATCTTCGACAGAGACTGTAGTCCCTGGTTTAGCCCCCTCTTCGCCTTGGGCCAGTACTTTACCGCCTTGCATTACCAACTTAGCCGCAGACAAAACCTCAGCCGTGCGGGTGACCATCGTAGTCTTGCTGACTGCCGCGATGCTGGGCAAGGCTTCTCCCCGGAATCCCAGGGTATCCAGCATGTCCAGGTCATTGAAAACCGAGATCTTGCTGGTGGCATGGCGCTGGAAAGCCAATGGCACTTCCTGCGGCGGTATACCCTGCCCGTTGTCCGTTATCCGGATCAGTTTCTTGCCGCCGTTCTTGATCTCAAGGTCAACAGACGTAGCTCCGGCGTCGAGAGAATTCTCCAGCAATTCTTTGACTACGGAAGCCGGTCTTTCTATTACTTCTCCAGCCGAGATCTTGTTAATGACCTCTTCCGGCAAAACTTGTATATGTCTTTGACTCATGGAAAATATCCTTTAACTAGTCTACTGCTTTTCGTTTTGACTGGCCTGTCCCCGCGTTTAGATTTGCTTGGCAAATCTGCAGGGGGCAACTGTTTCTTGTTCTTAATGAGATTACTTCTTGCACTCTTCCGTGCAGAGCAGGAAGTAGGAGCATTTATGCCCGTAACAAACATCACTGACTCCCAGGATGCGGCGGTCATAGCACATTTCAAAATCCTCGGCCATCCGGCTGATATGTTCCTTGATCTCAACAGGGATATTGGAAAAATTAAAAGTGATCAGGAATGATCCCTGTTTTTCATATATTCTTTTTGCCTTACCCTTAAAATGGACATTATGGAAACCAGGCATATTGATCGATATCTCCA